>NZ_JBQDLQ010000171.1:0-2588 GCF_052095695.1 Halomonas sp. | reverse complement strand
AAACGCCAGTCGTTCGAGTAGGTGTGTGTCCTGCTCGTTTTTAACCAGCGCCCCGGCCATTGGGGGCAGCGCTTTGGATGGGTCGCGGTTGTAGAGGGCTTCTTGAGCAATATCGTCAGCCATCAGTAGCTTGAGCCAATCGACTAGCTCAGAGGTTGAAGGTCTTTTCTTTAACCCTGGCGCTTTACGTAGCTCGAAAAATACCTCTAAGGCTTCGCTGACCAGCTTGGGAGCGATATTCGGAAAGTGAACATCGACAATCGCCTGCATGGTTTCGCGGTCAGGGAACTCGATGTAGTGGAAAAAGCAGCGGCGCAGGAATGCATCCGGCAGCTCTTTTTCGTTATTCGAGGTAATGATAATAATTGGGCGCTTCTCGGCGCGGATAGTTTCACCGGTTTCATAAACGTGAAACTCCATACGATCCAGCTCTTGAAGCAAATCGTTGGGGAATTCGATATCGGCTTTGTCAATTTCATCAATCAGCAGCACTACGCGCTCATTAGCGGTGAAGGCTTCCCATAGCTTGCCGGGCTTGATGTAGTTGGCGACGTTCTCCACGCCTTCAACACCCAGCTGCGAGTCACGCAGGCGGCTGACCGCATCGTACTCGTATAAACCCTGGGACGCCTTGGTGCTGGATTTGATATGCCAGGTGATCAGTTGGGTATCGAAGGACTCGGCCAATTCTTCGGCCAGCAGGGTCTTGCCTGTGCCCGGCTCACCCTTGATCAACAGCGGCCGCTCAAGCACCACGGCAGCATTGACCGCCTGCTTGAGCGCATCAGTGGCAATATAGGAAGAAGTGGAGTCAAACGCCATGGAAGGGGCCTCGGCTTGTCGAATGCGTGTTATAGGATTCAAACAAGTGTACGTGAGGGGCACATCAAGGCCAACAGCCTTCTCTATGGTATCTTTTTACCCCTGCCAATTTGGTGGCACGATGCCTTGGCGCTGCATTTGCCGGTAGACCGTGGGCCGCGAAACCCCCAATTCACGAGCCACGGCGCTTATGTTCCAGCGGTGCTCCTTAAGCATTTCCAGCAGTGTGTGGCCAGTGTCGCCATGAGCGTCTGCAGACAGGGGAGGTGCCTGCCGGGTAATGCGTTGGTTTAGGCACTGTTCGGGTAGGTCGTGAACGGTGATTTCGTCGCTTTCCGAGGTGGCCAGGGCAAAGGTCAGCGCATTTTTTAGCTGGCGGATATTGCCCGGCCAGGCGTAGGCGAGCAGGGCGCTGATGGCATCGGCCCGTAGGCGGGGCGAATGACGATCGCCGCGTTCGCTGACCACGTCGTTAAACACCTGACGAATCACGTAGAGCTTATCGGCGCGTTCGCGCAGCGCGGGCAGGCGTAGTTGGGCCCCGTTAAGGCGGTAATAGAGGTCTTCGCGAAATTCTCCCTGTTGGATCATCGCATCGATATCACGATGGGTGGCGGTAATCACCCGTATATCTACTTTCACAGGCGTATTGGCACCCAGCGGCATGACTTCCCGTTCTGCCAGTACGCGCAGTAGCCGGGTTTGTAGTGCTAGCGGCATATCGCCGATTTCATCCAAAAACAGTGTGCCGCCATGGGCCTGGGGAATCAGCCCGCGCATCCCTTTGGCGCGCCCACCGGTAAAGGCGCCGGGTTCATAGCCAAACAGTTCGCTCTCGATGAGTGCTTCCGGGATTGCAGCACAGTTAACCGCAATAAAGGGGCCCTTAGACCGATTGCCGCTATCATGCAGGGCACGGGCAACGACCTCTTTGCCCGTGCCGGTTTCTCCGCTAATCAGTACATTGACTCTGGTTTCGTTACGCAGCCTATCCGCTAGCTTCTGCACCTTGCGCATAGCAGGATCGTCACCGCCCAGCCGAACCAGTGGCTCCAGAAGGCCGGAGGGAGCCGGTTGCGCTTGAGCCGGGCGAGGGCGGCGTGGTTCCAGCAGGCTAATAAAATAAATGGTGTTGTCGACTCTGGCACGAAAAGCGCGCAGCTGATCGTCGGTGGCGCTGTTGATGCTAAGAACATCGGCGATATCACACTCGAATAACTCTCCTAGCATGGGCGTAGGGTTCAGCGACCAGGGCGGCCAGCGGCGCTGGTGTTCGGCAATCAATTCGCGGCCTATCGCATTGGCGGCAATCACTTGCCCGTTCTCTTCAATGGCGATGAGCCCGCGTCCGTTAACGTGCACAAACTCCCGCGAAGTGTCCAGGCGCACCATCAGGCAGTCCCGGTAGCGCTGCAGAAAATAGGCATCCTCAATCATGCGCGCATAGAGCGTCACCAGCGAGAGACTAAAATTTTGGCTCTCATGCTGAGCAGGCGATTGCAGTGCCGAGATATCCAGCACGGCCATCACATTGCCCTGGGGGTCGGCGATAGGGGCGGCGGTGCAGGTGAGCGAAATATGCGAGGCGTCGAAGTGCTCCTGGCGGTGACAAATGATTGCTTGGCGGTCGTGCAAGCAGGTGCCCACGGCGCAGGTGCCCGCAAAGCGCTCGTCCCAATCGGCACCCAGATAGAGGCCTGCTCTGCGCAACTGCTGGTCTTGGTTAGGGTCGCCGCGAAACTCAACGGTAATGCCGCGGTGGTCGG
>NZ_JBQDLQ010000170.1:0-3043 GCF_052095695.1 Halomonas sp. | reverse complement strand
GAGCAGGTCATCATCATTAACGCGAATACGATTGCTAGAGGATAGCGTCGCGTTATTCATGTGGTAAGCGTTAGATGCCCGTTCTTGCACTGAAAGCGAAATACTTAGGGTGAGTTCATGCTCGCGGCTGGCACGGCCATCACCGCCGAGGCGTCGCTCAACTAGCCTTGGCGTGCCAAGCGTTACACGCCAAGGCGCGCCAGACTCTACCTGGGTACCTAGCTGCCGCAGGCGAGTTTTTAGCTGCTGGGCAACCGCGCTGTTGTTATCGCCTTCCAGTGCTAGCGTGGGCAGAGTGGGCATCGAACCAGGACCACGTAACCGAAAGCCACAGCCGCCTAAAAGCATCGCCGCCGAGGCGGCGATGCTTGTGGTTAAAAACGTACGTCGATTCATCCGCTCACCACAATGTTGACCAATTTTCCGGGCACCACGATCACTTTACGCACGGTGTTACCTTCAAGATAACGCTGGACGTTTTCGTGCTCCATGGCGAGTGTTTCGATAGACGCCTTATCGGCGCTGGCGGGCACTTCAAGGCGAGCGCGCAGCTTACCGTTGACTTGCACGACGAGCTCAATACTATCGCGGGTAAGCGCCGATTCATCAACCACCGGCCACGTTGCTTCAATGGCAGGGCCGCTATGTCCCAGCGTCTCCCAGAGGCTATGGCACAAGTGCGGTGTAATCGGCGCTAGCAGCAAGATGCCTGCTTCCAAGGCTTCGCGGCTTACCGCTAGCCCCAGCTCAGACGTATCATCGAATTTGCTAATGGCATTGGAAAGCTCCATAACGGCAGCGATCGCAGTATTGAACGTGGTGCGTCGGCCAATGTCATCGCTGGCTTTCTTTATCGTCTCATGAGTTTTGCGTCGCAGCGCTTTCTGGTCGTCATTGAGCGCGTCAACATTTAGCGTGCCAGGCGTACCGGTGGTTATATGCTCATTCACCTGGCGCCATAGGCGCTTCAAGAAACGATGGGCGCCTTCAACGCCGGAATCAGACCATTCCAGCGACTGCTCTGGAGGAGCGGCAAACATCATGAATAGCCGCACGGTATCCGCACCGAACTTGTCGATCATCGATTGCGGATCAACGCCGTTGTTTTTCGACTTGGACATCTTCTCGATGCCGCCCATCTCTACCGGCTGCCCGTCGCTCATTAAGATGGCGCTGAGCGGACGGCCTTTCTCGTCGCGCTTCACTTCAACATCTGCCGGGTTAAACCACTCCTTACCGCCGTTATCTTTAATGCGGAAGAATGTTTCGGCAATGACCATGCCTTGAGTTAGCAGCTGTTGGAAAGGCTCGTCAGAATCCACCAGGCCAAAATCACGCATTAGCTTGTGGAAGAAACGTGCATACAGCAGGTGCAAAATGGCGTGTTCGATGCCGCCAATGTAAAGATCGACCGGCAGCCAGTAATTGGCGCGCTCATCCAGCATCGCCTCTGTGTTATCAGCACAGCAGAAGCGCGCGTAGTACCACGATGACTCCATAAAGGTGTCAAAGGTATCGGTTTCGCGGGTCCAGCCGTCGCCCAGATCAGAGAATGCCGGCATTTTTTTCAGCGGCGAACCCGAAGCGTCAACGGTGACCTCCATCGGCAGCGCGACCGGCAGCTCTGCGTCGGTAAGCGGTACCGTCTGGCCTTCAGGGCCATATTTGACCGGGATGGGGGCGCCCCAGTAACGCTGTCGGGCAACGCCCCAATCACGCAGGCGGAAGTTGGTTTTTACTTCCCCGCGGCCAAGCTCGGCAAGTTTTGCAGCAATGGCGTCGAAGGCTGCTTGAAACGCAAGGCCATCAAACTCGCCTGAATGGATCAAGGCGCCATGCTCGGTATAGGCGCTTTCGGAAAGATCGGGCGCTTGGCCATTTTCATCGGCAATGACCGCTTTGATCGCAATACCGTACTTAGTCGCAAACTCCCAGTCGCGCTGATCGTGGGCAGGTACCGCCATCACCGCGCCGGTACCGAACTCCATTAGCACGAAATTTGCGACAAACACCGGCACTTCATCGCCTGTCAGCGGATGAATTGCCAAATGGCCGGTCGCCATACCCAGCTTCTCTTTGGTGGCCATTTCCGCTTCTGAGGTGCCGCCTTTAGCGCACTCCTCACAGAAAGCAGCAAGCTCGGCATTCTGCTCAGCCGCTTGCTTAGCCAGCGGATGGCCGGCGGCAACCGCGACGTAGGTCACACCTAACAACGTATCTGGGCGAGTGGTATACACCGCTAGCGGCTCGTTGGCATTGCCATCGGCGTCTTTAACATCAAAGATCAGCTCGACGCCGCGAGATTTACCAATCCAGTTACGCTGCATCGTTTTAACCTGCTCTGGCCACTCGACTTTATCGAGGTCCGTGAGCAACTCTTCAGCGTAATCGGTAATTTTTAAGAACCACAGCGGGATCTCTTTGCGCTCAACCAACGCACCGGAACGCCAGCCACGGCCGTCAATGACCTGTTCGTTGGCGAGTACAGTTTGATCAACCGGATCCCAGTTGACCGTTGACATCTTTTTATATACCAAGCCTTTGTCGACTAACTTGGTAAAAAACCACTGCTCCCAGCGGTAGTAGCTGGTATCGCAGGTGGCGAACTCGCGGCTCCAGTCGTAGGCAAAGCCCAGTGCCTTCAACTGATTGCGCATGTAGTTGATATTTTGATATGTCCACTCGGCCGGTGGGACCTGGTTCTGGATGGCGGCATTTTCCGCAGGCATGCCAAACGCGTCCCAACCCATGGGCTGCATGACGTTTTTGCCCTGCATACGGTGGAAACGCGATACAACATCGCCGATAGTGTAATTACGCACGTGGCCCATGTGCAGTTTGCCGCTGGGGTACGGGAACATGGAAAGGCAGTAAAATTTCTCGCGATTCGCGTCTTCTACTGCTTTGAAGCATTGATGTTTGTCCCAGTACTGCTGGGCGTCGCGTTCAATTTCACGAGGGCTATAATGTGCGTCCATCGGTTTATTCATGCCTTGGCGTATTCGCCCAAAAGGGGCGCAAAGTGAATGTGAGATGACATCTG
>NZ_JBQDLQ010000169.1:0-3061 GCF_052095695.1 Halomonas sp. | reverse complement strand
TGACTGCCTGAGGAACGGGCTCAAAAGCCTCTGGATTGTCGCGATTCTTGAGGAATTTCAAACCAATTTGCGGGAACAAGGCATAGGTCAGCACGTCATCGACTTCGCGCTGCCCCTCCGCCAAGCGGATGCCCTCAGTGCTGGCCTTGTCTTTAAGTTCGGCGGCCAACCTATCCATTTCAGGCGCAAGATTGTCCGCTGGTCGGCAGGTAATCGGCTCGCCGCCTTCTAATACGCGCTTTTGCAGCTCGGTATTAAAAGGTGCTGGTGCAGCACCATACTCACCTTTGAGCAGCGCCTGGACCTCTTTGGAGATTGACTTATAACGCTCGCCCATCATCACGTTCATGACGGCCTGGGTACCAACAATTTGTGAGGTTGGCGTAACCAAAGGAATAAACCCCAGGTCTTCACGCACACGTGGAATCTCGCTCAGCACGTCGTCGAGCTTGTCTCCAGCGCCTTGCTCTTTAAGCTGACCTTCCATATTGGTCAGCATGCCGCCCGGCACCTGGGCAATCAGAATGCGCGAGTCGATCCCCCGCAGAGAGCCCTCAAAGGCGGCATATTTTTTACGCACTTCGCGGAAATAACCGGCAATATCTTCCAGCAGTTCAAGCTCTAAACCGGTATCGCGGTCGGTGTCTTTTAGCATTGCGACCACCGACTCGGTAGGGCTATGGCCGTAAGTCATCGACATCGAAGAAATAGACGTATCAACGTTATCAATACCCGCCTCTACCGCCTTTAAAATAGTCGAGGTCGAAAGGCCGGTCGTGGCATGGCAATGCAGGTGTATCGGGATCGACAGTTCTTTCTTGAGCCTCGTGACAAGATCAAACGCCTTGTAGGGAGTCAGCAGCCCCGCCATATCCTTGATAGCCAATGAATCTGCACCCAAACCGGCAATGGTTTTGGCGAGATCGACCCAGCTATCCAGGGTATGTACCGGGCTCACGGTATAAGAAATGGTGCCCTGAGCATGACCTTCTACATTGCGCACCGCCTGAATGGCACGTTCAAGGTTGCGCGGGTCATTCATCGCATCAAACACACGAAAAACATCCACACCGTTGGTTTTTGCCCGCTCCACAAACTTGTCCACCACGTCGTCCGCATAGTGGCGGTAACCTAGCAAGTTCTGGCCTCGCAGGAGCATCGCCTGGGGCGTATTCGGCATGGCTTCTTTTAAGGCGCGGATACGCTCCCACGGGTCTTCGCCGAGGTAACGAATGCAGGCGTCATAGGTGGCCCCCCCCCATGTTTCCAACGACCAGTAGCCAACCTGATCAAGCTTTTCAGCGATCGGCAGCATATCGTCCAAACGCATGCGTGTTGCAAACAGCGATTGATGGGCATCGCGCAGCACGACATCGGTAATGCCTAAAGGGCGTTTTACTTCGTTCATAGTCTTAGCTCACAGTAGAGAACGGCAAGTTTGTTGTAAAATTAACAAAAAATAGCCAAAAAGTAGCTTTAACGAAAAAACTCGAAAGTTAACTACGTCGCGTGGAGCGATAACGGTGCACTGCAGCACTAATGATGGCCACGACCTCGTCATCCGGCGAGGAAGATTCAGAAGAACTTCGTGACTTTCTCCCCGTATCAGCAGCGACAGGTACCGGTTGAAAGCGGCCAATCAGCTTTGACATCAGCGTGACGCTGACAACTAAAATAGCAAGAAAAACAAACACCACCCCCATCCCGAGCGCCATCAATGCCAGCCCGTCCTGCAATAGCTCTTGATCCTGCATAAGACGCTCTCCTTCATTTATAAGTACTGCTCATTGGCATAGGATTACGCCAATGCAATGAAAGGCGCTTGGCGCAGTAAGGGGAATACACTAACCTGCCACACTCAGAATAGAATGCAATGGCGCGATAGTGGAAGTCATGGTTGTTAATTTACTACATAACGGCAGAATTGGCCTAGCCCCCATGGAAGGGGTAATTGATGCGCTCACCCGCGATCTCTTAACCCGCCAAGCGGGGTTCGATTGGACCGTAACAGAGTTCGTGCGCGTGGTTGATGCATGCTTGCCGCCGCGGGTGTTTTACAAGCACTGCCCGGAGCTTGCTCAGCCGCCAGTGGCAACACCAAGCGGTATTCCGGTACATCTACAGCTGCTTGGCTCTGACCCTAGCGCTCTGGCAGCCAACGCGCGCCAAGCGCTCCATTTAGGCGCAATGAGCGTTGACCTTAATTTTGGCTGCCCCGCCAAACTGGTCAATCGACACGACGGTGGCGCTGCACTGCTACGCCAACCGGAACGTGTCTACCAAGCGGTTAAAGCCGTTGCTGACGCGCTGGACGGAGAGATCCCGGTGACCGCCAAGATTCGCCTGGGCTTTTCTGACCGGCGCTTAGCGGTGGCCTGCGCGCAAGCGACTGAAGCTGGCGGTGCGGCACACTTGGTGGTGCATGCACGCACCCGTGACGAAGGCTACCGCCCACCGGCACACTGGGAGTGGATAGGCAAGATTCGTCGGCATGTCAGCATTCCGGTGGTCGCCAACGGCGATATCTGGACGCTTGAAGATTACTGGAAAGCGCGCACGCTCTCGGGATGTGATGATGTCATGCTAGGACGCAGCGCGCTGGCAGACCCCTGGCTGGCACCGCGCATTCGCCATTGGCAGGCAACCGGTGAGCGACTGCCTGAAAGCAGCTGGGCGATGCGCGCAAGCGTACTTCAAGAGTATGCCGCCCTGCAGCGCCAGCACCTGCCGGACCGCGTCGTCGTCTCTTTAGTGAAGCAGTGGCTTGCCCAAATGCGTCAAGGCAGCGACGAAGCTAACCAGAACTTTCAACGCGTGAAGCGTCTCACCGACTTAGACCATCTGCTCGACAACCTTGTGGCCGACGCTTAAACAAAACTAACAACCAAAAAAAGCGCCCAGCCGCAAAAGCGGTGGGCGCTACACACGATCGCAAGACCGGGGCGCGAGCCATATCCGGCCAGGCTACAAACAGGCTTGAAACAGAAAACCCGCTCTCAAGAGAGAGCGGGTTTAGAATCTGGCGCGCCCGGGAGGATTCGAACCTCCGACCCCCTGATTC
>NZ_JBQDLQ010000168.1:0-3063 GCF_052095695.1 Halomonas sp. | reverse complement strand
CTGGCTCTGGCTCTGGCTCTGGAAAAGATGCTGGTTCGGGTGCAGAAACAGGCGCAGACTCGGGCTCGGGACCCGTCACTTCGGTGTCAACTGACCAAGGTGGCGGCTCTTGAAGTGGCGGCTCCTCTTGAATCACAGGCCCTTCAGGCTCCGCCTGAGAAGGCTGGGCTGAAAAGGCCGCTTGAGGAGCAACTTCTACACGCTGATCACTCTCTCGGTGGCTCTCACTGGGCGAGGGCTCAATAGGTGGCGAAGGTGCGGGCACAGCAGAGGATGTGCTCGCAACCTGGGCGGCAGCATTGGCATCACCCGCGGCTTTTTCGGAAGGCTCACTTCTCAGCGGTAGCGGCGTACGCGGCGGCTTCGGCACACCCTGGGGTCTAAAGGCCAGCATTCGCAGCAGGGTCATCTCTAATGCACTGCGTAAATCTGGCGCGTGCACCATATCGCCACGGCCTTGAATGCCAATTTGATAATAAAGTTGAATATCTTCAGCGGTAAAACGACTCGCCAACTGTAAGATCACGTCACGATCGCCATGGCCATTATCAACGGCGTCCGGCACCATCTGCGCAACCGCTAAGCGGTGCAACATATTTGCAAGCTCATCCAATACAGCGGCAAAGTCAGGGCCCTGCTCCGCGAGTTGAGATACTTCTGCCAGCAGCCGCTGCACGTCGACATCGGCTAGCGCTTCTGCCAGCCCCAAAATATGGCGATGATCCAGCGTGCCCAGCATGGAGGCTACATCAGCGTGTCGTATCGCGCCTTGGCCAAATGCGATGGCCTGATCCGTTAAGCTCATGGCATCACGCATTGAGCCTTCGGCGGCCTTACCCAGCAGCCACAGTGCACTTTCATCGAACGCAACACCTTCTTCACCCAACACATATGTCAGGTGCTCAACCACTCGCTCAGGCGGCATGTGCTTGAGCGTAAACTGGAGGCAGCGTGAGAGCACTGTCGGCGGCAGTTTTTGCGGGTCGGTAGTCGCCAGCAAGAACTTAACGTGCGGGGGTGGTTCTTCTAATGTTTTCAGCAGCGCATTAAAGCTGCTGGTGGAAAGCATGTGCACCTCATCAATCAGGTACACCTTATAGCGTCCTTGGGTGGGCGCGTACTGCACGTTATCTAGCAGCTCGCGGGTATCCTCCACCTTCGTTCGTGAGGCTGCATCAACCTCAATCAAGTCAACAAAACGGCCTTCATCGATGGCCTGGCAGCTCGCACACCGGCCGCAGGGAGTCGAGGTAACGCCCTCCTCTCCACGCCCCTTGGCGGTGCAGTTCAAACACTTGGCAAGAATACGCGCCAGCGTGGTTTTACCCACGCCGCGAGTGCCGGTAAACAGATAAGCATGATGCAGGCGGCCTTGATCAAGAGCATTGACCAAGGCGCGCTGAACATGGGCCTGGCCCACGAGCTCGTGGAATGTGCGGGGTCGCCACTTGCGGGCCAGAACCTGATAGCTCATGAAGCTGTTTTTCCTTCGAGAGGGTAATGCTTAAGCGTTGTCGCCGCCTTCTACCGCACCAGCGCGCTGGGCAGCGGCTTTTACTAGCTTTTCCAATTCGCCGTTTTGATGCATTTCTACCACGATGTCACAGCCGCCTACGAGCTCACCTTCAACCCACAGCTGGGGGAACGTCGGCCAGTTAGCAATTTTCGGCAGCTCGGCGCGAATATCCGGATTATCGAGGATATTAACGAACGCAAAACGCTCGCCACAGCTCATCAATGCTTGAATAGTCTGGGCAGAAAAGCCGCACTGTGGCAGTTGCGGAGATCCTTTCATGTAGATGAGGATTGGGTTTTCGCTAATTTGGCGCTGAATGTTTTCGGCAGTCGTGCTCATACAATTTTCCTCGCATAAAAATAGCCGGAGCCCACTCACTAATGCTCGAGTGGAACGCTAGGCTTAACGTGTAGGCATCATTCTACGCATGCCATTCGCGTTGCGCATCCCCTGCCGCATCGCTAGGATAGTGTTTTTGCGCGGAGAGAAGCCCCTATGGCGACACGCCATTTCCTGACCTTGCTAGATTTGTCCCCGGATGAGCTGGACTATTTAATCCAACGCGCCATTACGATTAAGACCAATCTTAAGGCCCAAGGCCCTGTTTATACACCATTATCCAACCGCACTCTGGCGATGATCTTTGAAAAATCATCAACGCGCACGCGGGTGTCGTTTGAAACAGGAATGGCGCAGTTTGGTGGCCACGCACTATTTCTCTCTCCCCGCGATACGCAGCTAGGCCGCGGCGAACCGATTGAAGACACTGCTCGCGTACTGTCTGAGATGGTCGACGCGGTGATGATCCGCACGTTTTCACACGCGGGGCTGGAAACGTATGCCAGCGCCAGCAGTGTGCCGGTCATTAACGCGTTAAGCGATGACTATCACCCTTGCCAGCTACTTGCTGACGTAATGACCTGGACCGAGCTACGCGGCAGCGTTAAGGGCCGTACCGCAGTATGGATTGGCGATGGCAATAACATGTGCCATTCATGGATCAATGCTGCCCGCCAGTTCGGCTTTCATCTGCGCGTATGCTGCCCGAAAGGCTACGAGCCCCGCGCTGACATTATGGCGGCCGCTGGTGATCACGTTAGCATGCTGCATGACCCTCAGGCAGCGGTCAAAGACGTTGATTTAATCACCACCGATGTCTGGGCTTCAATGGGGCAGGAAGAAGAACAGGCTAAACGCGAAGCAGACTTCGCAGGCTTCCAAGTCACCGAAGCGATGCTTGATGTCGCCCGCCAGGACGTGCTGTTCTTGCATTGCCTGCCAGCTCATCGCGGCGAAGAGATTAGCCTCACCCTGCTCGATGATCCTCGTGCGGTCGTTTGGCAAGAAGCGGGCAATCGTTTACACGCACAAAAAGCGCTTATCGAGTTTTTGCTATTAGGGAAAATTGCAGCTTAGCCGCTGACATTAAGACAAAATAAAGCCTCGCTTAAACCGCGAGGCTTTTTTATCGATGATCGATAACATTTAATATAATGGTGGAGCCTAGCGGGATCGAACCGCTGACCTCAACACTGCCAGTGTTGCGC
>NZ_JBQDLQ010000167.1:0-3165 GCF_052095695.1 Halomonas sp. | reverse complement strand
CTGGGCCATGGCGGTAACGCGCTCTAACAGGTCCGCATCGCGCTCAAGGTCGGCGATTTTCATCTGCGCAAGGCCCGTTTGACGAGTGCCCAGCACTTCGCCTGGCCCGCGAATTTCTAAATCTTTTTCCGCAATACGGAAGCCATCGGTCGTTTCGCGCATCACTGCCAAGCGCTGGCGGGAGCTTTTCGACAGCGGCGGGTGGTAGAGCAACACGCAAAAGCTTTCCGTGCTGCCACGCCCTACCCGGCCACGTAGCTGGTGAAGCTGGGAAAGCCCCAGTCGCTCAGGGTTTTCGATAATCATCAGGCTCGCATTGGGCACATCCACACCGACCTCGATCACCGTGGTGGCCACTAGCAAGTCTAGCTCACCTGCTTTGAAGGCCGTCATTACCTCGGCTTTCTCACTTGATTTCATGCGCCCGTGCATCAAACCCACGGCAAGCTCCGGTAGCGCCACCGTTAATTCATCGCGGGTGACTTCCGCCGCCTGGCACTGTAATACCTCGGACTCATCAATC
Source organism: Halomonas sp. (assembly GCF_052095695.1). Taxonomy (GTDB): domain Bacteria; phylum Pseudomonadota; class Gammaproteobacteria; order Pseudomonadales; family Halomonadaceae; genus Vreelandella. The sequence goes on along the minus strand of NZ_JBQDLQ010000167.1, from coordinate 2,642 downwards.
AGCGTACATACCCAATACGCCTGGCGGCCTTCACTGCAGGCAAGCTTAATGCGCTCCACCACTTCAGGGCGCCGCTCATCAGGCACTACCACGGTTTTAACCGGGGTCCGTCCTGGGGGCAGTTCGTCGATCACCGACACATCTAGGTCCGCGTAGGCGCTCATGGCCAGCGTGCGGGGAATCGGCGTAGCGGTCATGATTAGCTGATGCGGGGTCAGCCCGCCCGCCTCGCCTTTTTCACGCAGCGCTAGCCGCTGATGCACGCCAAAACGGTGCTGCTCGTCAATAATCGCCAGCCCTAAGCACTGAAAGTGCACATCGTCTTGGAACAGCGCATGGGTGCCGACGATCATTCGCGCGCGGCCATCGGCAATCGCGGCCTTAGCATCCAGCCGCGCTTTTCCTTTGAGCTTACCTGCCAGCCACGCTACTTCGATGCCCAGCGGCTCAAACCACGCTTTAAACGCGCGGTAGTGCTGCTCAGCAAGGATTTCCGTCGGCGCCATAATCGCGGCTTGGCAGTTACCTGCCAGGGCACACAGCGCCGCCATGGCCGCCACGACGGTCTTGCCCGACCCCACATCGCCTTGAACTAAGCGCAGCATTGGCGCTGGGCAGCTTACATCGAGGCTGATTTCTTCCAATACACGGCGCTGAGCACCGGTCAGAGCAAACGGCAGTTGGGCCAAAAAACGCGCCTGCAGGCTACGCCCTGAGGGTAGCACCGGGGCACCGTCGGCCTGAATACGCAGACGAACCTCGCGCAGGCTTAACTGGTGAGCCAGCAGCTCTTCCAACGCGAGCCGGCGCGTAGCCGGATGCTGACCCCAGGTTAACTGCTCGATATTCACATCAGGCGGTGGCTGATGCAGTAAGTGCAGACTGGCGTGAAGCCCCGGTAGTTGAAAGCGCTGGCGCAGCGCATCAGGAATAACGTCAGGCAGCGTTTCGGGGGCCGCGTCTAGCAGCTCAAGCGCCTGCTGCGTCAAGGCACGCAGGCGCGCTTGGTTGAGCCCTTCAGTGGTGGGATAAATAGGCGTGAAATACTCGTCTACCGGTGCTTCACTGCCCCCCATCAACCGGTATTCGGGATGATAGATCTCTAAACCCGTCGCTCCAGCACGGGCTTCTCCAAAGGCGCGCACGCTCGCACCGGGGTGCAGCTGTTGCTGCTGGGCGGGCGAGAAGTGGAAAAACCGCAGGCTCAGAATACCGCTATTATCACGCACGCGGACTAGCAGGCTGCGGCGGCGCCCTTTTACCACGTCGCAGGCCGTCACTTCACCTTCAATCACCGCTTCTTGCCCGGCGCGCAGAAGGCCAATGGGCGTCAGGCGAGTACGGTCTTGATAACGTAGCGGCAGATGAAAGAGCAGGTCGCTAACGCGCTGAATAGCCAAGCGGCTAAGCTTTAACGCGAGGGCTTCGCCTACGCCTTTCAGCGACGTAACGGGCGCGGAGAGATCGCTCATGGGGCGCTTTTCACGGTCTGAGAGGGCTGACGGCACTGGCTGATCGCCTGAATCAACGCTTCTATCGCCTTTGGCCGCGGAAAGCTTGCTCGCCAGGCAATCGCCACGGTGCGCGACGGTGCGGGCTCAACGAAAGGACGGCTGACCAACATGGCATTTTCATACTGGTCGGTGCCCAGCGCCGACTGTGGCAAAACGGTAATGCCCAACCGGGAGGCCACCATATGGCGAATGGTCTCAAGCGAGCCGCCTTCCGCAATCAGCGTATTACTGGGGCTGTTGAGCTTTTGGGTAATCGCCGGGCAGGCTTCAAGAATTTGATCACGAAAGCAGTGGCCTTCACCGAGCAATAACAGGCGCTCTTCGAGTAAATCTTCTTTATTGATCGCCTCGCGCGTCACCCAGGCGTGATTAGCCGGCATTAACACTTCAAACGCTTCGTCGTAGATCGGCTTGGTGACCACATCGGTCTCGGTGAAGGGCAGTGCTACAATAATCACATCCAGCTCACCGCTTCTTAGCTTGCCACGCAGAGTGCCGGTCATGCCCTCTTCGATATACAGCGGCATTTGCGGGGCAGCATTAGCCAGCGCAGGTACCAGGTGGGGAAATAAATAGGGCCCTATGGTGTAGATCGCGCCAATGCGCAGCGGGTTGGCTAACTGGTCTTTACCGCTGCTAGCCAACTCAAATATCAGCGTGCTTTGTTCCAGTACTCGCTGCGCCTGGGCAACAATTTTTTCACCTAATGGCGTGACCTGCACGGTGGATTTCGAGCGCTCGAATAGCGGCGTTTCAAGCTCTTCTTCCAACTTTTTCACCGCCACCGATAGCGTGGGCTGAGAGACATGACAGCGCTCTGCCGCGCGGCCAAAATGGCGCTCTTGGGCAAGGGTTACGATGTAGCGAAGTTCTGTTAAAGTCATAGTGGTGCCAGTGGCATCCTCTTGTAGCAGCGTGTGACTAATAGCATGCTGTCAGCGGGACGGAAAAGGACAAGCAAGCTCTGCCGACGATCTTCTCTACTGACGATTTTCTCAACTGACAGTGTCATGGTTCACTGTAATCGTTGACAGAGATTTTGTATCTAATAGGGAATATTAATCAACAGGAGTGAGCACGGTGAAGCTAACCGTACTGATTATCGGCTGTGGCGATATTGGGATCAAC
>NZ_JBQDLQ010000166.1:0-3230 GCF_052095695.1 Halomonas sp. | reverse complement strand
TTTAATCTAGTTTAGACAATACGATCAAGCAGTTACGTTTGGAGAAGAGTATAGACGCAAATAGCTATACTCCCAGCGTTTCTGAGAGTATAGATAAGGTGTTTAAAAGTTCAAGCAAATCATACATTTGCAAACGATAACTCTAACAAGAGTGATTCGCGTCATACGGCGTAAGCAAGTCCCATATCGGCTTCTTGACGCGCTTCTTGTACGGCATCGTGAGTAATAGATTTGGCATAGCACGCGCACTTACCGCACTGCGTTGCGCACCCGGTTGCTTCGCGTACTTCCCGCCAGCTGCGCGCACCGTCGCTTACCTGCTGACGAATCTGATGATCGGTTACTCCCTTGCACACACAAACGTACATGGCGACACCTCATATAAGCTATGAGATGAATGTAAATGATTCGTATACATCTTATCAAGTAGAAATGACTGCTTTTTGGGAGGCATTCGTCTTAACACGCGGCCGCCGCTCGATAACATATTGGCGCCGCGACGTTTTTTACAGGCAATAATTTTCGCATAATTATTATTTTTCGGCTCAAATTCGACCGCGTTAGCTTTTTGGCAGTACGACGGTTTGCGTTTTAGACACAATATCTGGCCAGCTACGTCGTTGTGGGTCGAACAGCACCCACAGATAGCCTGACCCAAGCGTCAGCAGCGATAGCCACGCAACGCCGCAGCGAATGAGGCACTGCGTCACGCTCAGTGAATAGCCCTCTCGCGTTTGCACACGCAGCCGCCATGCCTGCATTCCCAGCGTCATGCCGCCGCGCGCCCAGGAGAAAACAAAAAACAGGCTGACAAACACGACCAGCATGATTCGCAGGCTCCAAACATCGCAGGCGGTGGCGCCAATATCTTCTGGCGACTGGCCCAGCACATAGCGGAAAAACACTAGGTGAACCACCGTCACAGCAATCCAGATTGCCGTAACCAAAAAGCCGTCGTAGAGCATGGCGCCTAAGCGGCGGCCTAGGCCTGCTGGCCACGCATCACCCAACTGAGTAAAGCGTCGCGTGCGCATCTTGCTAACCGTTGCGGCGTAAGAAATAGATCCCGACCCCGGCACACACAAGCGTCGGCACCAAGATGGCCCACACGGGTGAGAATCCGAAAATCGTTGATGCAGGCGCCAGAAGGTCTTGCACATATTTAAAGCTGAGGCCGGTAATCACTCCGTAAAACACGCGGGTACCCGCGGCCACGGTGCGCAGCGGGCCAAACACGAACGAGGCCGCAATCAGCACTAATGAGCCCATGGTGAGCGGCATTAACATTTTCTGCCAAAAATACAGCAGCGCCTGGTCGTTTTGCAGGCCTTGATCAGCGAGGAACTTTGCGTAGTACCACAGTTCACTGGGCGCCTGGCTTTCTATATCGCGCAGCAAGCGCTCAAGCTGCGTGGGGGTGAAGGACGTCTCCCACCCCATGCTTGCGGCCTGATCGGACTCAGTATGATCGTCGGAGATGCGCGTCGTAGAGACGTTTTCCAAACGCCAGGCCCCGCCTTCCCAAATCGCGCGCTGAGCGTAGGTGGCTTCCACTAACTGCCGGTCATCAAAACGGTAGCGGGTTAAATCAAGCACCACATCATCGGCACGGATCGCCCCGAAGCGGTAGACGCTGTCACCCTCAATCTGCCAGCCACTGCGGCTAGTCAGCATCGTGCCTTCGCCTTGAATCTTTTCTAAGCGCCACGCCTCAGCGTGTTGTTCGGTGCGCGGGCTGACATATTCAGCCACCAGCAACACCACGACAATCACCAGCAGCACCGGCTTCATCACGCCCCATACAATACGTGCGAGGGAACGCCCAGAGGCACGCATAACGGTGAGCTCGTTATTAGAGGCCATGCTGCCCAAGCCAATTAACGCGCCAATTAACACCGCCACCGGAGCATATTGATAGAAGCGCCACGGCGTGCGCATCAGCAAGTAGAACAGCGCATCAAGGGCGGTATAGCCGGCCTGCACATCGCCTAAGTTATCGATATAGGCAATCGTAATATCCAAGCCCAGCAGCACGAACTGAACCACAATAATAGCCGCCAGCACGTTACGGGCGATGTAGCGGTCCAGGCGGTCAACCATCAGCAGATTCACCATCAGCGCATTCCCTTCCGTTGCGAGTGCCACAGCAGCAGCAGGCCCAACCCTAAAAACAGTCCATGCACCGGCCATACACCCAGCGTGGCGGACCACGTTTCACTGCCGATGGCATCGACCACCGCAAGTAAAAGGCTCAGATACGCGACGTATAAAAACACCGCTGGCAGCAGCTTGCCAAAACGCCCCTGACGGGGATTAACCCGAGAAAGCGGTTGCGCCATTAGGGCTAATATAAACACCATTAGCGGGAGCCCAGCACGCCACTGCCACTGTGCCTGGGCACGCGGGCTTGAATCATTCCATAGCGCTGGCGTAGTGGCATATTCAAGGGAGTTCAGCGACTGCCGATTACTGTTTAGCCCTAAGCGCAGCGTATAGCGATCAAAGATGAGTCGCTCGGCACTTTGCTGCCCAGGGGTCACGCCATAGCGCTCGCCTCCATCTAGCACCAGAAAGCGGCTGCCCGTATCCATCCGAGTTTCCTGATAGCCAGAGGCAGCACGGGTAATATAGTCGTGGGTATTTTCGTCGCCCGGCTGATTCTGCTCGTGTACCAATACATCCTGCATCTCAGTGCCATCACTGGTAAAGCTGCCTATGTAGGCGGTGCGCCCGCCACCGAACTCCTGAAAGCGCCCCGGCGCGAGCACAGACACATCCAAACGGCTGCGCTGCTCCTCCAGGATGGTTTCCGTTTGCAGCGCGCCATAGGGCGTCAGCCATAGGCTGCACATGCCTACCAGCACCGCGACAACACTGGCCGGCAGCAGCGTTACTTTCAACAATCGCGTAGGACTCATCCCGCAGGCGACCATGACAGTGATCTCACTGTTCATATAGAGCTGACCGTAAGCCAGCAAAATACCTAGAAAAAACGACAGCGGCAGTATCAGTTCCATAAAGCCAGGCAAGTGAAACATCATCAGGCTGCCTAAAATAGTGACAGGAAAATCACCCTCCGCCGCATCTGCGAAATAACGTATAAAACGGCTGCCCATGATTACCAACAGCAGAATGCCGGCAACCGCCGCCATGGTGAGTAACACTTCGCGAGTTAAATACCGAAATAAAATCAACGCGCTCTCCGGCTAGTCGTGCAGGATGCCATGCAA
>NZ_JBQDLQ010000165.1:0-3359 GCF_052095695.1 Halomonas sp. | reverse complement strand
TCGCGAAGACGTTGGCCGCATCACCAAAGACTCCTCCTGCTTTGTGCCCCACGCGATTGTTTAGCTGGTGCATTTTTACCCCTTCAGCCATAAACAGCGAATCATATCGCCCTCGGCGATCGTGCTATTGGGTGGAATCACCGCGAAGGCGTCGGCGTTGATACACGACGAAAGCACCCCCGAGTTCTGATCGTCAAAGGCCGTCGCCATCACGCCGTTTGCCGTAAATTGCAGCGTCACGCGCATCTAGTGTTCACGCGGCCCGGTAGTGGTGGCAAACCCAGCGCTGGCGGTAATGTTCGGCAACTCTCTCAGTATTGGGCAACCAAGCATCGCGCCCAGCAGAGGGCGTAAAAACAGCCAAGCGCCGACAAATCCCGAAACCGGGTTACCCGGCAGGCCAACAAAACGTGCTTGGCTCCCATTACCGCGAGGCAAGCGACCGAGTGCTAACGGCTTACCGGGACGAATCGCCAGCTTCCACATATCAAGCTGACCAATCGCTTCTAGCGCAGCTTTAACATGATCCTCTTCGCCGACGCTAACGCCGCCAGTGGTGACCACCAAGTCTGCCTCAGCGACCTCGGTTAACAAAGCAACAGTGCGCTCGTAATTATCCGGCACGCTCACCGTGCTCACCACCTCGGCCCCAAAGTTCTCTAACAGGCGTTTCAACATGGGCCGGTTAGAGTTATAGAGCTGCCCCGGCCTCAGCGGCGTGCCGGGGTCGATAATTTCATCACCGGTCGACAGCAAAGCCACCCGAGGGCGGCGCCGTACGCTAACCTGAGTAACCCCTTGCCCGGCCAAATGGCCTAGCGCGGCGGCTTCCAGACGCTCACCGGCATTAAGCAGCACGCTGCCTTGACGCACGTCACGGCCTCGGCGGCGAACGTTGTCACCGCTGGGGATATCGGCAGGTATCAAGGCGCGCTCGCCATCAACGTCAACACGCTCCTGCATGACAACACAGTCGGCCCCTGGAGGAATTTCACCGCCGGTAAAGATACGCGCGCAGTTGCCCCGGGCCAGCGTTTGGGCTGGCGTTCCTGCGGCAATACGCTGGCTAACGGGTAGCCACTTTCCGGCATCGTCGGCATGCAGTGCATAGCCATCCATCGAGCTGTTATCGAACGGCGGCACGTCGAACTGCGCGGTCACTACGTCGGCAAGCACGCGCCCGGCGGCGGCTTCCAGCGAGACACGTTCGATCGCGACGGGGCGAACGTCGGCTAGCAGCGCGGTAAGCGCGGCATCTATCGGCTGCAAATCAGCCATGTTGACCTCGGCCTGGAATAACGAGATTAGCGAAGTTACAGGGCTTATGGCGGCTATCCAGCTGTTCAGCCAGAATGCCGTCCCAGCCGGTGCGGCAGGCGCCGGTCGAGCCGGGTAAACAAAACACTACCGTCGCGTTTGCCAGACCGCCTAAGCAGCGGCTTTGGATAGTGGAGCTGCCAATTTCATCACCGCTGAGCTGGCGAAAGCGCTCGCCAAAGCCTTCAATACGCTTGTCCAAGAGGACTGAGATGGCTTCCGGAGTTGAATCGCGGCCGGTAAAGCCGGTGCCGCCGGTCGTGATCACCACCTGCACGTCGGCACTGGCGATCCACTCTGAGACCACCGCACGAATACGGTAGACATCGTCTGGCACAATGCGCTTTTCTGCCAGAGTATGCCCTGCGCTGGTTAGGCGCTCAACGAGCGATTGTCCGCTACGATCCGTGTCTTCCGTTCGGGTATCCGAGACGGTGAGTACGGCTATGTTCAAGGGCACCATGGATTCCATTCGCCTACTCCTGGCTATCTTTCTTGGCTTGACGCGCATCAAGTGCGGCCAGCTGTTCCGGGGTCGCCTTTGCCTGATGGTGCTCTTTCCACTCACTGTAGGACATGCCGTAGACGTACTCGCGCGCGGCCTCCAGCTCCAGCGATTCGCCGCGCTCATCGGCGGCGCTCACCATCCATTTGGAGAGACAGTTACGGCAGAAGTCCGCCAGAATCATCAGGTCGATGTTCTGCACATCCTTGTTGTCGTCCAGGTGGCGCAGTAGGCGGCGAAAGGCGGCTGCTTCAAGTTCGGTACGGGTGGCCTGATCAAGTTCGTTAAACGCTGACATTGCCGTTCCTCTCGTTAAAAGTGGCGTAAGGTGCAGCATAACAAAAGACACCGCCAAATGGCGGTGCCTCAGATACTGCGCATGCTTCTCAGCTGGTTCGCGTTGCCGAGGGTTCGCCGCTATCCCCAGACGACTTACGCGCCGCGATCTCTTGCTCCGAAACCGTTTGATCCTTGACCTCTTCGTACCACAGGCTGTGGTGCTCCTTGGCCCAGGTTTCATCCACGTAGCCCGTGGTCATACCTTCTAACGCGCCTTCCGTACCCAGCGTGCCGATATAGATATGCCCCAAGGAAACCGCAGTTAGCCCCAGCGCACCCACTGCGTGGATAATGTTCGCCCACTGCATGGTGTCGCGCCCCTGATTGAAGTTGGGGAAATCGAGCACAAAGCCACTGGCTATCACCAGCACACCAACGCTGGCTAACAGCCAGTACCAAGCCTTCTCGCCGCCGTTAGCAAAGCCTGCTTCTACATGCTGTTTACCAATCATGCCGCCACCCTTTTTGAACCATACCCAGTCGTGCTTTTTAGGAATGTTCTCTTTAATCAGGCTAACCAGCATGATCACCAGCAATATGCCGAAAATAGGCCCTAAATAGTTATGCAGCACTTTCGAGGCTGCGATCATCCACGCCCAGAAGGCATCGCCAAACAGCGTGCGGAAAACAAACTTACCGAGTAGCAAGTTCAAACCGGTCAGCGCAAGGGTGATAAACAGCGTGGCGACCGTCCAGTGCAGCGCGCGCATCACCAGCGACCAGCGCAGCAGTTTGCGCCCGGTGCGCGGAGCCTCCAGGTGCTTGCGCCCAACAATCAGGTAGAACAGCGTAATCAACGCGGCCGTACCGCCTATCGCGATCATCCCAAACGGTGAGACCCAGCGATTGCGAATCTGCCGCCAAGTTTCACCACTGGCATTGATCAGGCTGTAGTTGCTGTCGTAACGCGAATCGCGGTAATTGGGCCCGGTTTCACCGCTGCGCACCTGACGCCACTGATCGGCGGTAATGCCTGGAGCGGCGGTGGTCATTTCACGATCAGGATCCGCCTGCGCTACTGCTACCTGCGTAAAACCAAGGCTAAGTAGCAGCGCAAGTGCCACCAGCATAAAGCGCCACATGCCCAGGGCGATGAGCCTTTTATCTGAGCGCGACACCTTGCTGGGAGCCTGTGCAGTCAACTGGTTCATGACACGCCTCCTTACCCTTTATGGGCAGCATCATAGGCTAGGTTGTC
>NZ_JBQDLQ010000164.1:0-3498 GCF_052095695.1 Halomonas sp. | reverse complement strand
ACGGTCGCATGTCGATAATCTGTGCCGCACGGGCTGGGCCCACGTTCGGCAGCTCGGTTAGCTGATCAGCGGTAGCGTCGTTCAAATCGATGCAATACACCGGATCATTAGCCGCTTCATACTCCAGGCCATCAAAGGCCGTGAGCTGAAGCTGCGCGTTCCCCAGCGCAATCCATACGGGGGCGTGATCCGAGATGATGCCGCGGGCGGTCACATGATCGGCTTCAAACAGCTCTGAAAACCGTACGATACCGCGATCCGTAATCGTCAACTTTCCCGGCGTTTTCCAAATGTTGTCATAAAGATTGCTCCACACACCGTCAGTTATGCCGAGTGTTGTGGCACCGTCCGTAATAGCGGGAATGGCACCTACCCCGCGTAGCGGCGCCCAGCCGTCGTGAGAGGGCCGTAGATTGAAATCACCCGCCAGTAAACGCGGCGTGCCCGGATACACGTCTTCTAACCACTGCCAATAGCTTGCCAGGGCCTCAATTTCTGGCAGTCGGTCACCGATACTACTGCCATAGGTAATGTGAACGTTGGCCAGGGCAAATGCCTGCCCCGTGCGATCGCTGCGGAACTGCGCCGAAAACGGCTCACGAGCAAACACGTCTCGACTGTCGATATAGACCACCGCACCACTGTCATACGATACAGCGGCGTCACGCCATAAAAACCCGTAGTGCTCACGGTAGGTGCTACGACCAAGCGCATGGCTTGCCATGCTCGACCACTCTTCGCCACTGATGGCTTCTACCTCGGCCTCAACCTGCACTAACGCTTCTTCATTCATCAATTCTTGAATAGCAACAATGTCAAAGTGCCCTGCGACATGGGCCACTTTGTCGAACCGTTTATCGTTGTTCCAGCCTAGATTCTGGATATTCCAACTTCCGATGATGATGTCAGCCTGAGCCAGTGACGGTACACAGAGTGCGATGGCAGCAAGCCATCGCCTTACAGATCCTTTCATGGACGTTCCCTAAAAACAGTGCCACTGGGGGTAATAGGTTGCAGGCGACACAGCATGCTTTGACAGCCTACCGTGTGCTGCCATGATGTAAAGAACACCAGGGTTCGTAGCGAGTGACCTCATTATGTCGAAGAAAAATCATCAGGGGGATAAGCCATTGGAACGCAATAGCGTCAGCGATGACGCCATTGACCAGCGAGACCCGTCTTTAAAGAAGCTGGAGGGCTCCGTGCGCGAATACCGCCAGCCTTTTGAGCCGGTGGGTATTAGCGATTGGGAAGCGGTGATGCTGGACGGATTAACGCCTGAAACGGCCCATGCGGATGCGTTGGCATCGCCGACCTTAAGAGAATTCGGAGAAGAACCAAACAAATAATTGGGCTCTCGACACTCAATAAGCTAGTGCGGCAAGCAAGGGAAGATACTGTGACATTATGCAGGCCGCATGAGGAAATCGACATGCCAGTGGCAACGCGAGCTTGATCTCCTACCCTATTGATGACCTCTTCTCGTTGGCATCGCCACACAGAAATGCTAAATGTGGCGATGCCATGTTCAGAGTTTCAGTGTGGCAAGGTGCTCTATAAATCGCTGTGAAAACGCCATATCGTGCTCCCACTGTGTCTTCCCTGCAGCCGCAGCGGTCGTAGTAGTGACCGGTGCTCCAAACACCACCGCTACCGCCTCATCTTCCACTTCTGCGGCCTCTGCCTCAGGCAGTTTTACGTTATCCAGCGGTGTTCCCGGCGCGGTGTTGCCATACCAAGGTGCAGCAGGCGCCGATGCAGTCGAAATCACCGTGACAACCGCCTTTTCATCGGGAAGGTCGTCGTCAATACGATACGCATAGCGACGTAATAGCGACTCATTGAGAATAAATAAGTAACAGTCAGCGTCATACAAGCCCATGCGTCGAATGATCCGCCCCAATACTTGGCGGAAATGTTGCTCGGTACGAACACGGCTCAGGTAACAGCACACGCGCAAACGCGGGATGTCAACCCCTTCGCTGATCATCCCCACGGACACAATCCATGCCTGCGTCGAATCACGAAACGCCTGCAGTTTAGCGTGCGCATTGGGCGTTTTACTGGTCACCAGGCAAACATCTTCGCCTTGATCTATTAGCCACTCAGTGACTTCTTCTGCGTGCTCGATGTCAGCGGCGACCACTAGCCCCCCTGCCGCAGGCTGTGCCTGGCGTAATGCTTTCAGCTGGGCGACGCCTTTTGTTAACTGTGCATCCATCGCTGTGTCATGGCGCAGTAAGTCGGCATAGCTGACGCCAGGGTGGCGAAGTAAGCGTGGAATACTCGAAAACTGCTTTTGCTTGGGTCGCTGTTTGCCCTTGGAATGACTGATCGTCAGCTGAATATGCCGATTATCGATTAGTTTGATATAGGGGAGTCGGCAGACACCATCGCGAACGGCTTCTTGCAGTGTGTAAACAAAATCCGGTACCAAGCGCTGCTTGAGCGGTAGCGCTTCGTCGGCTGGTATATCCAGGTAACGCATTAGGGGCAGGCAACTGCCATCGGTGCGCCACGGCGTGCCCGATAAAGCCAGGGTGTATGTCATGTAACGCTCCAGCAATAGCAGCGCCTGGCCCCACTCATTCGCGCCTTTCTGCGTACCGGGCACTCGCCCGGCATGATGGCTCTCATCCCAGATTAGAAGCACGCGCGATTGCGCACCCAGCTGCTGCAGCGCGCTCAAGCGCGTACGCAGTGATTGATAAGTGTAACACCCACCACGCGCGCCCAGATCGCTGTCCATGGCCAACCCCGTGACACTGGCAAGGGCTTCTTCCGCTTGGCTTACCACTTCCGTACTGGGGCCTAGGTACAGCACATAATCAACCTCGCCACGCTGAAGCAATTGATCCGCCAACACCGCCGCCATGAGCATTTTCCCTGCCCCAGGTGTAGCTTGACAGAGAAAGTGTGGTTGTTCGGGAGATAGCTGAGCAAGTGCTTTTGTGAGGCAGCGCTGCTGCCAGTCGCGAAGTGGGGGATGTTGCGCCAAGTGAGTAGGTATGTCGCGCAATTTCATGCGTCATCCCCCTCCTCTGCCAGTTTCTGCTGAACCTTTGCGTAGGCTTTCAGTTTTTCACCCAGCGCGCGTGCCTGCGCTTTTTCCTCCTCGAAAACCGGTGAAATTTTATCCCGTGCATCAGGGTATTTTTCCACGATTTCCTGTAGCGCCTGGAGCTGAAGATGGCTGTCCTCCATCTGCTCACGCAGTTGTTCACTATCTCGACGCAGCTTGGCCGTTAACGGCTCAGCGTCGCTGGAAGCCTGGGCACTTTCTAGACCAGAGCGGTCATTTCCAGAATTGAATGCATTTGCTACCAGAAATAGATCCCGTTGCTTAAAGCACGGATGCAAGCCAACCCGCTCAACCTCACCTCGCTTTACGCGCTTGTTGATTTGATCGCGCACGAAGAGACGCAACGTTTTTTGATCAAACGCCGCTAGCCCGGATTTCTCATAGCACCTCAGCCAGTACCACCTCCAAGCCGTCAT
>NZ_JBQDLQ010000163.1:0-3535 GCF_052095695.1 Halomonas sp. | reverse complement strand
CGCTGACCTCAACACTGCCAGTGTTGCGCTCTCCCAGCTGAGCTAAGGCCCCACTTACTGCTCGCACCTGCAGCGAGGCGGATACTACGGTGAACATTTATCGTAGTCAAGCTTTTGAATCACCTGCTTTTATCTAATTCTCCTTTGCTGTTAGCTGTGGCACTCTATATGCAGTTAATGTAATAGATTAGCGTACAAGGCCAACGCCTGAGCCCAAGAAGTTTCAATGCAGGAGCCTGTCCATTGATCAGTGTCCTTATCGCCGATGACCATCATCTCGTTAGAACGAGTATCGCCCACCTGCTAAACGAAGAGTCCGACATTAAAATTGTAGGCGAGGTCGACGACGGTGAAAGCGCGGTAACTCAGTGCCGTCAATTGAAGCCCGACATCGTGCTTATGGATATTCGTATGCCGGGGATTGGCGGGCTGGAAGCAACTCGACGCATTCGCCGCACGATGGAAGACATTAAGGTCCTCATCTTAACCGCACACATGGAAGACAGCGTACTGAGACGTATGCTCGAAGCCGGCGCCTCAGGCTTTTTAAGCAAAGGCGCCGGGGCGCTAGAAATGACCGAGGCCATACGCCAAGTGTTTCATGGCGGCCGCTACGTCAGCCAAGAAATTGCCCAGCGCTTAGCACTGTCTCATTTCACTAATGAAGACAATCCATTTAGCCACCTCTCCCATCGTGAGCTACAAATTGCGCTCATGATTGTTAATTGCCAGCGGGTGCAAGATATTTCTGACCGCCTACATTTAAGCCCTAAAACAGTAAACACCTATCGCTATCGACTCTTTGATAAACTACAGGTTGCCACTGACGTTGAGCTAACGCATTTAGCGCTTCGGCATGGGCTGGTCGAGGGGTTTGACGCTACCCAAATATAACCCCACCTCTGCTGTAATCGGGTACCGACACGCTGATATGACCTTTGATTCAAAACAGTTTTTGAGCTCCGTGAGCACCTCCCCCGGGGTTTATCGTATGCTCGACGAACAAAGCAATACGCTTTATGTCGGCAAGGCCAAGCGCCTTAAAGCGCGCCTATCCAGTTATTTTCGTGGCCAGCTGAACACCAAAACCCAGGCGATGGTTGGCCGCATCGCTGACGTCCAAGTCACTGTTACGCGCACAGAAACAGAAGCGCTGTTACTCGAGCAGACGCTAATCAAACAGCTGCGCCCGCCGTACAATATTTTGCTGCGTGACGATAAATCGTATCCCTTCGTGTTTGTCACCGACCGCCATGCTTACCCAGCGTTAGAGTATAAGCGCGCACGTCAGCGACGCGACGATGGCCGCTATTTAGGCCCCTACCCTAGCAGTGGAGCCGTGCGCGAAAGCCTATCGTTGATGCAAAAAATATTTCATATCCGCAACTGCGAAGACAGCGTATTCGCGCATCGCTCGCGGCCATGCTTGCAGTATCAAATCCAGCGCTGCAGCGCGCCTTGCGTTGACTACATTTCGGCAGAGGATTACCGCCGCGATCTTGAACATGCGGTGATGTGTCTAGAAGGTAAAAGTGAAAATGTAACCCAAGAGCTAGTGGCCGCGATGGAGACGGCCAGCAAAGCGCTAAACTTTGAGGAAGCGGCACGCCTTAGGGATCAAGTACAGCAGTTGCGCCAACTTCAGCAGCGCCAGTTTGTCGACACCGGCGGCGGCGATGCGGATATTTTCGCGCTTGCCACGCGCCCCGGTGCGCTGGGTGTTTCTGTTCTCAGCGTTCGCGATGGCCGACTACTGGGAGCGCGCCACCACACGCCGAAAAACGATCTAGACCTGCCGGTTGAGATACTGCTGACGGAAGTCGTCAGCCAATATTATTTTGGTCAACCGCATAACGTGCCCAGCGAAGTCATCACCAGCCACCCGCTAGAGGACAGCGACCTGATTGCCGAAGCGCTGACTCAGCAGGCGGGCAAACGTATTCGCGTGACCAGCCAGGTGCGCGGTCATCGTGCCCAGTGGCAACAACTCGCTATTACTAACGCAGAACAGCAGTTGGCGTCACACCTTGCCAACCAAACGCAGCTGACCCAGCGTTTTAGCGCCTTACAGAAAGCACTGGGGCTAGACGAAATACCCCAGCGCCTTGAGTGCTTTGATATTAGCCACAGCCATGGTGAAGCCACCGTTGCCTCCTGCGTTGTCTTTGATCACCAGGGGCCGCGTAAAAGTGACTATCGGCATTTTCGTATTGAAGGAGTAGCAGCAGGCGATGATTACGCAGCCATGCAGCAAGCGTTGACACGCCGCCTAAAGCGGGTAAAAAGTGGCGAAGCGGTGGCGCCCGACATTTTGATTGTCGATGGCGGCAAAGGTCAGCTCAACATGGCTCGCAGTGTGTTTAAAGCATTAGACATCACCAATATCATTCTACTCGGGGTTGCCAAGGGCACGACACGTAAGGCGGGGCTTGAAAGCCTATTCTTAGAAACAGCGGACAACCCCCTCAACCTAGACCCCTCCTCGCCGGCGCTGCACCTGATACAGCACATTCGGGATGAGTCACACCGCTTTGCGATTGCCGGGCATCGCGCCCAGCGCGACAAAGCAAGACGCACGTCTACCCTTCAAGACATTCCTGGCGTCGGCCCTAAACGCAGACGAGAGTTATTACGCTTTTTTGGCGGCCTACAAGGCGTACAAAAAGCCAGCCGCGATGAACTTATACGCGTACCGGGTATCAATGCAGCACTCGCCGAAAGCATTTACCGGGCGTTAAACGGATAAACATCCTGTTAGCATGGATGCTATCGGCTAAGGGGGATAGAATGACTCCAAACATTTCGAATCCTATGATTTCCAGCAAGGATCGCTTCCTGCGATGAATATACCCAACATACTGACCCTGGCGAGAATCGCCTTCATCCCGCTACTCGTGGTGCTGTTTTACCTCCCGTTTAGCTGGAGCATGCCCGTGGCAGCGGGGCTATTTGGCCTAGCCTCGATTACTGACTGGCTGGACGGCTATTTAGCGCGCCGCTGGAATCAGTCAACGCCGTTTGGCGCTTTTTTAGACCCTGTGGCCGACAAGCTCATGGTCGTGGTGGCCCTGGCGCTATTAATTGAACGCTACGACACGTTAGTGCTAACGCTTCCCGCCCTCGTCATTATCGGCCGTGAAATCGTTATTTCAGCGCTGCGAGAATGGATGGCGGAAATGGGCAAGCGTGGCATGGTGGCCGTATCATGGGTTGGCAAGTTCAAAACAACACTACAAATGGTCTCCTTACTCATTCTACTGGCGTTCCCGCCAGCGCACCCGCTTGCGCTGGTAGGCGTTGTCGTACTGTATGTCGCCGCTGCTCTAACGCTCTGGTCAATGATCCAGTACCTGAAAGCCGCCTGGCCACATCTCAGCCGTTCGATGTAACTAGTCGCTCCGTGTAAGCTGCTGATAAATAAATAAGTAGCAATCTAGGATTGATTGATTGACAACTCGGTGGTGATCCGTATAATTCGCCATCGAGTCGAGCGGGAATAGCTCAGTGGTAGAGCATCGCCTTGCCAAGGCGAGGG
>NZ_JBQDLQ010000162.1:0-3567 GCF_052095695.1 Halomonas sp. | reverse complement strand
TTTTCCGGCCAGCGCGTCACATTTCTCACCGGGCTCGCACTTTTAGATACACGCCATCAGCGCCATCACGTGCACGTGGAGCCTTTCGAGGTCGTTTTTCGCACCCTGAGCACTCAGGAAATCGAAAATTACGTCGCCAAAGAGCAGCCGCTGGACAGTGCTGGCAGCTTTCGGATGGAAGGGTTAGGCATTGCGCTGTTTGAAAAACTGGAGGGTCGCGACCCCAACGCGCTGATTGGGCTACCGCTAATTGCACTGTGCGACATGCTACGCCAAGCAGGGCTAGACCCGCTTGGCGCTTCATAACAGGCAGTCGCTTTATCTATACAGGCATGCCCATACAGGCGTGCTTAAACTAAAATCGCAGCGGCGTGCTAGGCCCGCGCACGCCCAAGACCTCAGCAGTAATCTGGGCAAAGCGTCGCGTCAGGCGCTCAAACGGATCAAGGCTCGGCGTGTAATCAATCCATTCGGTATCGCCAACCTGTTCGCGCGCCACCTGCTCAAGGCTACCCAACTGATCGACTAAACCCAGCTCGAGGCTCTGCTCACCGCCCCAAATCAGGCCAGAGAAAATATCCGGACTATCGCTGAGCCTATCGCCCCTTCCTGCACGCACATCCTCAATGAACTGCCGATGGGTCTGGCTAAGCACGCCCTGCCAAAACGCCTCAGCGTCGTCACCTAGCGGCTGAAAAGGATCTAAGAAGGCCTTGTTCTCGCCCGCGGTCAGCACACGACGCTCAACGCCGAGACGAGATATAGCCCCCTCAAGACCAAACCCTGCATAGATAACGCCGATTGAGCCGACCAGGCTCACAGGCGATGCGACAATGTCGTCGGCCGCCGCGGCGATGTAATAGGCACCGCTGGCACCAATATCTTCAATGACTGCAATAATCGGCTTATCACCTTGCTCTCGTAGCCGCATGATCTCCGCATAGATACGCTGCGACTGCACCGGGCTACCGCCAGGACTATTAATATGTAATACCACGGCGGCTGCACTTTCCGCCTCCCAGGCGCGGTTAAGGCCCTGAATAATACGCTCAGCATTGGCAGGCGAATCGCTGGCGATAACGCCATTAACCTCCACAATACCTAAATGACGCTGGGTCGGTGCGATCGAGCTAGAGCTGTTCCAAAACAGCCCATAAAGCGTAGCGAATAACACCACTAACACCACGGCGAGCATCATCAAACGGAAAAACAGCTTCCAGCGCCGCGTACGCCGCTGCTCGGTTAAAACACCGCCGACCCAACGGTCCATCATATCCACCTGCGCCAGGCGCTGGCGTTCACGCAGCGTTTCAGCATCGTCTCCAGACGCACCTGCTACTGGGTCTACGTTTTCTGATGAAACTTCGGCACCTTCTGTCCAGCGATCACCACTCATAACATATCCTTATATAGATGCAGGCTACTCGCCATGCAATCGCTCAAAAAGCTCATCGACGCTATGCGCCAACCACTTAGGACGACTCAGCAATAGGCGCTTTGGCGTATGCACGCCATAGGTTACCCCAATGCGATCCATACCAATCGCTCGCGCCATTTCCAAGTCATACTCGGTATCGCCCACCATCACCGCCCGCTCGACCGGAACCGAAAGCTCTGCCAACAGTTCGGTAAGCATTTGCGGATGGGGCTTCGAGCGCGTCTCATCCGCCGTACGACTGGATTCAAACCACGCAGCACTACCCGTCTCCGCAAAAATGCGATCAAGACCACGGCGACTTTTGCCCGTCGCCACCGCCAAACGCTGCCCCTCACGTTCGCGCAGACGAGCAATGTGCATTTCTACGCCGGCAAAAAACAGCATTGGCGTTGCGTCGGCATGCACAAAATGGTGCGCATAGCGCTCGCGAAGCCGCTCCGCCTGAGCCGGTAGAATGCCTGGGCAAAGTTTAGCAATCGCCTCGGGCAGACCTAGGCCGATAATATCCTCAACGTCCGGCGCCGAGAGCGCGCCCCACTCTGCTTCTAAGGCAGCAGCCTGCATGCACGAGACAATACGCGGCACTGAGTCCATCAGCGTGCCATCCCAATCAAATATCATCAGCTCGTACTGCATTACAGGTCCTTCTTGGCAGGCATATAAACAAAGGGCCGCTTATCGACGGGCACGCTTGAGGGTTTCTTCCAAAGCCTCTGGCAGAGGCGCTTTAACCGTTACCGGGCGGCCATTGGTAGGCTCAGGAAAGGTCAGCGCACGGGCATGCAAGAAAAGTCGCCCCAACCCCAGCTGCTTTGTAAGAAAGCCACTTTCACGGGTAGCGTATTTATCGTCCCCCAGCAGCGCATGGCCGGCATGGGCAGCGTGAACGCGAATTTGATGTGTGCGCCCCGTCACCGGCTCAGCTTCAATCAGAGTGACTTTCTCGAACGCTTCAACCACCGAAAAATGCGTACGCGACACCTTTCCGTTAGGGTCGACCCTAACCCGCCGCTCCCCGTTACCTGCATCAAACCGGTCCAAACGAGCGCTTTCATAGGTTTTACGCGCAGGCCAGCGCCCGCTCACTAGGGCTAAGTAGCGCTTATCCATGCCGTGCTTTTTTAATGACTCGTTGAGCGTCACTAGCGCATCGCGGGATTTAGCAAGCAGCAAACAGCCTGACGTATCGCGATCAAGCCTGTGAACCAGCTCCAAGAAACTCAAATCATCACGCACTTGGCGCAGCGCTTCGATCAAGCCAATTTTAACCCCGCTGCCACCGTGCACTGCCAGCCCTGAAGGCTTGTTGAGCACCATCCAATCGGGGCCTTCCATAATGACGCTACCGACTAACAGATCACGCAGATTATCACTGACCTCTTTAACCGCTTCACGCGGCGCCAACCGCAGCGGCGGCACGCGGACCAAATCGCCGGCCTGCAACCGGTAATCCACTTTAACGCGCTTTTTATTAACGCGGACTTCACCCTTGCGCACGATCCGATAGATAAGCGCCCGAGGCGCTCCCTTCAAACGTGTCATAAGAAAATTATCAATTCGCTGCCCTGCTTGCTCCGGGGAAATATCCACCCACTGTACTTCACGCCCTTCGGACATTACTTGCTTACTCCTGCTGTTACTCTATGACGTCAGGCTAAAAACGGCATTCTAGCGTAGACCCAAGAGCATTGCGTCAATTGCTGGTCGTTGTCTTTACTGTTATATTCAAAATGCTCACCAGCCTAGCGCAGAAAGCTGTCTTATCTAGCGCTATCACTAGCTGATTAATAGCTAACGGCAAAAATTACTTAGCAGAATGCATCAACGCTGAGTTTGGTTAATGCGCCTGCCCGACAAACATGCAGGCCTGAGCACGAAAAGCGGCACCAGTGTACGCATTGCCCGTTTTTCCGGCATCGAAATATGATCTAAAAATGCAGCGAATCTGCCGCCCGTTCTTTTGTCGGCAGATGAACGTAAGCCCAGCCCTTAACGGCGGGTAGAAACTTAAAAAACGCTACGTGCTGAGCAGTCCCTCCTTTTTCGTCACAAGGTGCCGACTGACTCAGGACGACAAGTTCAACGCTGTGCCGGTGGCCGGCGTTGGTGAATCGATGAATGCCAGGTGT
>NZ_JBQDLQ010000161.1:0-3704 GCF_052095695.1 Halomonas sp. | reverse complement strand
CGAGACGATTTACTCGCCGCGTAATGAAATTGCAGTTATTACTTGAAACCAAGTCAGGTAATTACTGCCCATAACGGCTGTTTGCATTTGGATGTAACGGTAGAGGGGCGTTCAGCGCATGCGGCTTGGCATCGCACCGGTGTGGATGCGCTTGAAGCGAGCGTGCAGATTATGAGTGCTCTGTATCACTACCGAGAAACACTCGAAGAACAGTGCTCGCTGTATCCCGGGGTCAGCAGTCCTTCACTTGTCATCGGCACTATCGAGGGCGGTATTAACACCAATGTGGTGCCTGATCGGATCTCATTTAGCATTGACCGAAGAATTATCCCAGAAGAGTCGCCTGAACTGGTGGAACGGGAGCTACGTGATCTTATTGGCTCCCTTAAACTCCAAGAGGGGATAAAGGTTAGCGTTGTCCAGCGTCTGCTTGCGGCTCCCTTTACCTCGACGCCTTTGTCAGAAGAATTAGCCGACATTTTTGCTATGGAGGGACAAAAGGTCTTTGGCGAGTCGGTGGCGAAGGGGGCGATGCCACTCTACACCGATGCGCGGCACTATAGCGAAGCAGGAATACCCACCATCATGTATGGCGCTGGCCCACGTAACCCACTTGAAGCCAATGGGCATCGTGCTGATGAACGGGTACCTGTAAAGCTGTTAACGGAGGCTGCTCTGGTCGTCGCATCTAGTCTGCAAAAATTATTGGGTAAGAGTCATTGATGGTGGGGGTATGGTATTCCTGATCTTCTGACCGGAATACGTCCCTAGTAAGCAAAGGCCCCTGCTGGGAAACCAGCAGAGGCCTTTTTGTAGACTCGAGTTGTAGGTTCGAGGAACTCAGTTAAGAAAGAATGCCGTTAAGGCAGCTCTTCCTCTTCTTCGTCGGTCTCTTTTTTGGTCGGTATCAGATCCTCACGCGAAAGCTTGAGGGGGAGCAGCAGGGCGCCCGAGATGTAAATGGAAGAGAACGTACCTACTCCAATACCGATCAGCAAGGCGATGGAGAAGTTCTTGATCATGTCGCCGCCTAGCAGCAGCAGCGCGAGGAGTACCAGCATGGTGGTGCCGGAAGTTGCTAACGTACGCGAGAGCGTTGCGTTGATCGCTTCGTTAAAGATTTGCGGCATATCGTCGATTCGCGAGGTGCGGATCGTTTCACGAATGCGGTCATACACCACGATCGTGTCGTTCAGCGAGTAGCCGATAACCGCCAGAATGGCCGCCAGTACCGTCAGATCGAACTCAAGCTGAAATAACGCGAACACGCCCAGCACGATAATAACGTCGTGGAACTGGGCAAGCACCGCGCCGATTGCAAACTTGTACTGAAAGCGAATCGCCACGTAAACCATGATAACGCCTAGCGACACTAACAGGCCAAGGCCGCTTTGGTCGCGCAACTGATCGCCCACCTGGGAGCCGACAAACTCGGCACGTACCAGGTTGACGGTCTCGCCGCTGGTGCGCAGGAGATCAACGACATCGTTGCCCACGTTGGTGTCGAACGCCTGTTGCAGGCGGATAAGCACTTCAGTAGATGCGCCGAAGGTCTGTACCGAGACATCCCTAAAGCCGTTTTGCTCCATTAGTTGGCGAATGGCGTCCAGCGAGGGCGCCGCGCCGTAGCGAACTTCAATCAGCGTTCCGCCGGTGAAGTCGAGCCCTAGGTTAAGCTGCTGGAACAGCAAGGCGCCAATCGACACAATGAGCATTGCAGCTGCGACAATATACGCAAACTTGCGCTGTCCCATAAAGTCGATATGCAGGTTTGATAGGGGTTTCATTACCACCTCTTAAATTCTGGGCTGAGCGCTTGGTTCAGGTTCATGCTCTTCAGATCCACAGCTTTTTGACGGGTTTTCTGCCATAGGTCAGGTTGACCATGGCGCGTGTCACCACCAGCGCTGTAAACATGGAGGTTAAGATGCCGATAGAGAGCGTGACCGCAAAACCTTTGACCGGGCCGGTACCAATCGAGAACAGAATGATCGCCACTAAAAGCGTGGTGATGTTGGCATCGACGATTGAGGTGAAAGCGCGCCCATAGCCCGCATGAATAGCCTGCGGAATCGATAACCCGTTACGTAGCTCTTCACGTATGCGCTCAAAGATCAGTACGTTAGCATCCACCGCCATGCCCAGCGTTAGTACGATACCCGCAATACCTGGCATGGTTAGCGTGGCACCCAGCATCGACATTACCGCAACCAAAATCGTCAGATTAAGGGCCAGGGCAATGTTGGCAAAAATACCGAACACTTTGTAGCGCGCCAGCATAAACAGCATGAGCAGCAGCAGACCTACCTCAACGGAGAGCAAACCGCGCTGAATGTTTTCAGCGCCCAGGCTTGGTCCAATCGTGCGCTCTTGCACAAAGTAGATAGGCGCTGCTAGCGAGCCAGAGCGCAACAGCAGCGCAAGCTCGGAAGCTTCTGTTGGTGAGTCTAAGCCGGTGATGCGGAAGCTGTTGCCTAGCGCGCTTTGAATCGTGGCTAAGCTAATCAGGCCGCGCTCAACGTAAGGCTCGCGCTCAAGCGTTTCTTCGCCCGTTTCCGGGTCAACCACCACGGTGTCTTCGCTTTTATGCTCTATGAACAGCACCGCCATATTGCGGCCAATGTTGCTGCGCGTGGCGCGATTCATCAGCGTGCCGCCAGTGCCATCTAGGTTGATATTGACCTGGGGGCGGCCATTTTCATCAAAGCTATTGCTGGCGCTGGAAACACTGTCACCGGTAATGATGACATCACGCATTAGCTCAGCGCTGCGTGCTGAATCATTACGAAACGTCAGCGTTTCTGTTTCGTTAACCGGCGTGTCGTTACGCGCCTCTAAGCGAAACTCTAGGTTGGCGGTTGCGCCGACAATACGTTTCGCGGCAACGGTATCCTGAACGCCAGGTAGTTCAACCACAATTTGACTGGGGCCTTGGCGTTGTACCATGGGCTCCGCAACGCCCAGTTCGTTGACCCGATTGCGCAAGGTGGTCAAGTTCTGGTTAATCGCGTAGTCCTGGATGCTGCTGACAGATTGATTGCTTAATGTCATGACTAAGCTAGATGCGCGGCCATCGCCTGCATTTGAATACTCAAAGTCAGGAAAGTCGCGAGTGATCAGTCGGCGTGCCGTATCACGGTCTTCAGCGCTGGCAAAGTCGATCGAGAGTGAGCGATCTTCTACGTCGGTATTGCGGTAGCGGATACGCTCGCTGCGCAGCAGCTCGCGCATGGCGCTGGCGTTAACTTCAAGGCGCTGGGTCAGTGCGGCGTCCATGTCCACTTCTAGCAAGAAGTGCACGCCGCCACGTAGATCCAGGCCTAACGTCATAGGCGAAGCAGAAAATGACTGCAGCCAGCTCGGGGTCGCTTCAGCGAGATTTAACGCCACGGTGGCATCACTGCCGAGTACGTCAGTGGCAATGTCGCGAGCGTTGAGCTGGTCATCGTCATGGCGGAGACGAATGAGCCATTGCCCGTTTTCTTCTTCTATCGCCTTGATGTCAATGTCGCTTTCAGTTAACGCGGCTTCAACAAGGTTAATCTGACGTTCGTCCAGAGAGTCGCCTTGGG
The DNA here is from genome assembly GCF_052095695.1 of Halomonas sp. Classification (GTDB taxonomy): domain Bacteria; phylum Pseudomonadota; class Gammaproteobacteria; order Pseudomonadales; family Halomonadaceae; genus Vreelandella. Next base: position 132 of record NZ_JBQDLQ010000161.1, on the reverse strand, counting down.
CGCTGCTGATTTGGACGGCGGGATCTTCGGGGAATAGATTGGGAAGCGAGTAGATAAGGCCGACCGCCAGGACGACGAGTATCAGCAGATACTTCCACAGGGGGTAACGGTTGAGCATGCAAGCCCTGCCTT
>NZ_JBQDLQ010000160.1:0-3720 GCF_052095695.1 Halomonas sp. | reverse complement strand
TCTTGAAGAATGACGAGAAGGGCGACCCGATGATAAACGAGTCGCTAGCGGAGACGTTCGGCTGGGCAACGCCTGAGCAGTTAGCTCAAATGAAGGTATTAACCTTTAAGGTTAACCATATCCTCAAAGCACTGTTCGCAGAGGGCGATATGCTGTTGGTGGATTACAAGCTGGAATTTGGCGTATTCAAAGGCGAGATAGTGCTGGGCGATGAGTTCTCCCCGGATGGCTGCCGTCTATGGGACGCTAACACCCGTGAAAAGCTCGATAAAGATCGCTTCCGTCAGGGGCTGGGCGGTGTGATTGAGGCTTACGAAGAAGTTGGCCGCCGTCTGGGTATTACGTTTCCCGCTTAAAGCTTAAGCATTGCTTGATGGCGTCTCGTAAGATTCGATAGCCACCACCTCCAGTGTGGTGGCTTCGCTGTTTTGGTATGGCTGAAATTTAATGTCCGCATCGCGCAGGCGCACGCTATATAGGCGACCAGAGGCAGCGTCTTTTTGCTGATAAGCTGGTCTCGGGTCTTGTCTCAACACTTGTTCTATTAGTGCATGCAGGGTAGCGCCATCTTGCCGTTGGGCAAGCGCTGCTAGGGCCGTTGGATGAAAAATGACTTCAATCAATGACGGCGTGTTAGGCGCAAAACCTGAGCGCGCATCAGGAAGAGCTTCGGCCCAGGGCAGATAGGGTTTTATATCCACCACCGGGGTGCCGCTGACCAAGTCGCAGCCTGATAGCGTCAGCGTCACGCCGTTTTGAGTGTTAATGTCTGTTAAGGCTACCAGTGAAAGCCCTAGGCGATTCGGGCGGTGTGTGCTGCGGCTGGCAAAAACACCCACCTTTTTGTTACCCCCCAAGCGCGGTGGCCGTATTAGCGGTGACCAGCGCTCAGGGCTCTGATGAAAAATAAAGGTTAGCCAGAGATGGCTGAAATCTTCCAAGCCGCGCACTGTTAGCGGGTCGTTATAAGGGGGCGTGAGTACAAGCGTGGCTTGTGCGGCCGGTGCGAGGCCGGGCTGGCGCGGAATCCCGAACTTGTCCGGGTAGTCGCTCACCACATGGCCAATGGGAGATAGCGTAAAATGCTCGTTGTGCAGGGCGTCGTCCATCACACTGCCTTTTACTGGAAACTGGCTGCGTAGTATAAAGCAGGCCGGTAGGTTAAGTGTGATCGAATGATCCTTTATCGAAAGAACCTTTTTCAAATGTACGCCGAACAGCTCAGAGGTGACGTATGACCAATACCGAGGAGCACCAAACGGTAGTGCCCACAGACGCGCGAGTGATTTGTCGCGCAGCGTTGGCACGCGACGCGGCTGATCAGGCTGAAGTCTTTTATCATGCAGTGATGCAGGGCGCGGCGACTCACTACACGCTCTCCGAGAGACGTGCGTGGGCTCAGGCTCTGCCACGAGAGGGCAGTGCGTGGGCGGTGCGCCAAGCGCTGTATACCACGCTAGTGGCTACTTGCGATGGCCGGTGTGTCGGGTTTCTGGAATTGGACTTATCCACAGGGCGAATTGAGACGCTCTATGTATGGCCGTCATTAGCAGGCCGCGGTATTGGCACGACGCTGCTTGTCCATGCAGAGCGAATGCTGCTTGAAGAAGGCAAGGGGCGGGTGGAGATAGAGGCGAGCCTAGTGCTCTATGAGCGCCTGCTGCGCCGCGGCTGGGAAAGCCACGGCGAACAGTGGGTGGAGCGCAGTGGAGAGCGGCTCCAGCGTTACCGACTATCAAAGTCTCTTAGCGCGATTGAAACGTAGGTTGATTCATAATCAGCCCTTACACGCTATAGCTACGTGTAATGCGCATTGAGAGATCAATCGAGGCAATATCCTTGGTGAGCGCGCCGCTAGAGATGCAGTCGACGCCGGTGTCGGCGATTGCACGCAAAGTGCTGGCATCAACGTTGCCTGAGGCTTCCAGAGTGGCGCGGCCACCGTTAATCTCGACTGCAGCGTAAAGGTCTTCAATAGCGAAGTTGTCGAGCATCACAATATCGGCACCGGCGGCCAGCGCCTGATCCAATTCCTCAAAGCTTTCGACTTCCACTTCCACGGGCAGGTCGCTGGCCAACTTTCGTGCCTGGGCGACCGCGGCTTGGATACCACCACAGGCGGTGATGTGGTTTTCTTTGATCAAAAACGCATCCCAGAGACCAAGCCGATGATTGTGGCCGCCGCCACAGGTAACCGCATATTTCTGCGCTAGGCGCATGCCAGGCAGTGTTTTGCGTGTGTCGAGCAGGCGTGCGTTGGTGCCTTCAATCAGGTCGGCATAGGTGCGTGTTGCGGTGGCCGTAGCAGACAGTGTTTGCAGCACATTGAGGGCCGCTCGTTCGCCGGTGAGCAGTGTTCGAGCGGGGCCTTCCAGGGTTAAGAAGCACTGGCCCGCCTCAAGCTTATCACCGTCGGCGGCGTGCCAGCTTAAGCTTGCACGGCTATCCAGTCGGCGGAAGATTTCGTCCACCCAGGCTGCGCCGCATAGCACGGCGGCTTCGCGGGTAATAATATCTGCCGTGGCCCACTGGTGCTCAGGGATCAATTGCGCGGTAATGTCGCCAGGGCCAACGTCTTCTGCTATCAGACGAGCAGCGCTGGCGCGGATTTCTTCGGCAAGAGCAGATTGATAGTGCATAGCGTTGGATTCTCTAGGCGTCTTAAAATGTGTACGGCCAGTATAATGAAAGAAAGCGGTGAATGAGAGCGCTAACCAAGAGGAGGCCTTGCGCGTGGAAAATCAACAAACGCTTAGCGGCTGGTGGGAAAGTGCACGAAAAGTCGTCTCGCCTAACGTTGATAATCGGCCTGACGGCGAAGTGTCACTGCTAGTGATTCATGCGATAAGCCTTCCGCCGGGTGAGTTTAGCGGTACGGCGATTGAAGCGCTGTTTACCAATCAGCTGGCGATCGATGAGCATCCTTTTTTTGCGAGCATTGCCCATTTAAGAGTATCTGCTCACCTGCTGATACGCCGCGATGGCGAGTGCGTTCAGTTTGTTGATACCGACCAGCGTGCCTGGCATGCAGGACGTTCTTGCTGGTGGGATGCGCGGCAAGCTATGTGGCGTAGGACGCTTAACGATTTCTCAGTGGGTATTGAGCTTGAAGGGGATGATGTAACACCGTTTACTAAAGCGCAGTATCTGGCGCTGGCACGGGCGACAAGATGGTTGTTCAGCCGCTACCCTCAGCTCGATAGTGGGCGTATCACCGGTCATGCGCATGTCGCGCCACTGCGCAAAACAGACCCTGGGCCCGCCTTTGACTGGGCGTATTTTTATAGGTTGCTAAAAGAATAGCGGTGAATGCTAATGCTCATCACCGTACTCCTATTAAGTGCTTCAATAGCTAGATAATAAAACGGTAGTTTAATTACAGGGTGCAGGCATTTAGTCATACTGGGTGATGTTCTATAAATCGCTTATGTTGCAGTGCAATAGTTTGTTTTCGATAGGCTTTTACGTTGATCTAGAATTGGCAGCGTGGCGACTTTGCGGTATCTTCACCTATACAAAAGGCTAACTTTTACGACATTTGTGTAGCTTTACTACATCAAGATGTACGTAGCTTGTTGAATGTAGAGCGAAAACCTATCCGGCAACCATTTGCCGGCTGAATGTTGGTGCGTAGTGGTATGCCACACCACCGCCCCAGGCCCTACCGGGTAGCGGGGATTATTGTCATTTATCGTCATTCGGAGAGACCTCTATGAGTCT
>NZ_JBQDLQ010000159.1:0-3742 GCF_052095695.1 Halomonas sp. | reverse complement strand
AACTGGCCCACACCACCTCGTCGCAACACCCGGTGGCGTATGGCGAGATGCTGCCACTTTTACTTGAACAAGCACCCGAGCCTGAGCCCAAAGTGCCCACGTCTCCGGTGACCTACCAAGAGGCCACTTGGCAAGCGCTGTTTGCTCCCCATCAACCACCGTTATGGGCCGTGATCGACGGGGTTAACTGCCGGGAAGCCATGGCGCGCCTTAGCCAAACCGACGCTCAGCATGCCTGCCTGTATGCCTCCACGGACACCGCTACTCAGGCTAACGCCCCGTGGCTCGTGCGACTTGAAGCCGACAGCGAGATTCGCATCTGGCTGGAAAGCCTGCCCCAGGATCAACACTGGGGGATCTTGCTGCAATCCCACGCCACCCTAAAGCAACTGCGCACTCATTTGCGCAAGTTCACCATGCTCTGGACCCCGGCTAACGACCAGGCCCCGGTGTACTTTCGCTTCTACGACCCGCGAGTGGCGATGGACATGAGCCAGGCGCTCGAGCCCTGGAAGCTGGCCGCTTTAATGGCCCCGCTGGAAGCGGTCATCGTTCCTGCTTCCCCGTTGATGGTTTTTCCCGAAGCGTTGGCCTTAACCCCATCGATAGCGCTCGATGCCGAGGCCAGCGATGTACAAGGAAGGCTAGTATGTATCGCCCTCAGCGACGATGCCCGCGTCGCCAACGGCCAAGGGCGGCAGTTTGCGATAGGGGCGGAGGAGTTTGCGCGATTTGGTCGTTTGGTGCAGCAACGGGCGCAGGCTGCTCTTGCACTTTCGCTCACGCCAGCCTATCCCAATGTAAGCGTAGATGAGCTTCTAGTGAGTGTTAAAGCAGCCGCACAGCTGGGGCAGCGTTACGGACTCGCATCTAAAAAGCAGGTCAAACTACTGGCCAAGTGTGTCATTGCGCTCGGCGCCACTTTCCCTAAGCGTCATCCAGAAGCCCTACAGATACTCGAAAAGCCCAACATGGCCGCGTGGCGAAAGCGTGATCAACTGGAAACCTGGTTACCCCGAGGGCGCATCCGGCACGCGCTGTTGGTGCCCTATTCCGATGAGGAAGGTGATATGCAGTACGATAATTTTCGGCCTGTCGTTAGCGAGGAGCCGTTATGAGCTACCAGCCGAGTATTGAAGATATAGCTTACTTAGCGGAGCATCAGCCGGAAAATTTTACAAATCCAGTATATACACAACGTTCTGTACGTAATGCTATTCACACGGATAGCTCCCAACGTGAAGTGGTCGAATCAACGACGATCCAAAACCATTATCAGGATTTTCAAAATAATGGCGGCCAACCACTGACTGAAAGCCCTATTCCTCAAGAACCCTCAGATGAGGAAAGCCGCCAGGACCCTGAGTTTGGCGCGATGTGTGTTGAGTGCGCCTCACTGACCCCTTGTATCGAACAGGTGGAGGTCGTATGTCACGCCGGTGAGAATACTCGCGTAGTGCTGCAAGGAGAAAATGAGCTCTCTGCTACCGGCTGTAAAATATACTTTGTTGCGGATAAATTTGTGGCTGGCGAGGGAACCTTCGAAGATTTTCTAGCCGGTACGCAGCTCAAGGATGAAGGTCAAGTAACAATCAAGCTGGCAGGCAGCTGCCCACATGATCAGCACACGCTCTATTGGACTGACGAGCTTAACAGTACCGCGCTCGCCTCAGGAGCGACTTCCATCGTTGATTTCATGGTGATGACGCGGCCCGTGCCTCCCATCACGCTACCCAGTGCACTGATGGGCCTCGTGGCGCAACAGGCGGATGCGGGACTCGCATTCAAAGCCGCCGTCATGTTACTGGATATGCTTATGAACCGTGCCGCCATGGTGAACGAGGAGCGCTTTCGCATCAGTTACGACGGCACGAACGACTTCCATTTCACCACCGTGACGCTACCTCAGTTAAAGTTCGATGGCTTGGTGACCATCGCGCCGCCCACCATCGATACTCGCCCGGTCGAAAAAAGGGAAGGCCGTATGATCGCCGCAGAACAGAGCATGGGGTCGCGGGTAAGGCAGGTAACCGCACGACAAGGCTGGGGCATCCACGCTGACCTCACCGTTGTATGTGGTGCGAAAGACACCACAATAACCGTGGGTAGCAGCCCCAGCGAAACCGAGACCCTCGATACCGGCCCCTCGCTTCGCCAAGCAGAGAACCAGCGGCAACAGCAAAACACGGTTGAGCGATTTATTGGCACTCTGACTGAGGCCTCGCAGCGTATCGCCAAAAACCTGAGTGGCACAGAAAGCGATGGTAGCAAGTTATTCAGCTTCTACACCCGTGGCCCGGAGTTAATGCTGGGCGCGACCACTGAGCAGGTGGAAGAGGAGGGTGGCCCTGGAACGAGCTGGGAGATTACGCCGGGGCTTTCGTTAGCGTATGAGTGCGGGGTTCAGCTCGATATCTACGAAGCATTGAAAATAGCCGCCAGAGGAACCGGCGGTGGCGCCGTGCTCGTCAAGTTTCTAGAAAGTGTCGAAGATGGTTTTAATCTGTATTTTGCCGAAGGCCAGTTCATGCCCGCTTTATTCATGGAGGTTGGCTTGGGGGTTGGCCCCCAGGGCACAGAAGATACGCTCGGCAATCATATGCTCCGTGCCACCTATAACGTACAAGCCAACGCCTTCGAGAAACCAGAAGGTCAGGTGAGCATCACCCTAAGCGCGCTGGTCAGCGGCGGCATGATGGGGTACTTCGACAGCCTGTTTACCGAGCGCACCGTGTTCAAATATGGCATTCAGGTAGCGACCAGCGGCAGTATCGCGATTGCCATCGAGAACGGTCAGTGGGGCTACCAGCTCTCCCATGCAGGTGCGATGCTGACGGTGCAAGGGTATAAAAAAGCGGATGTTGAGTCAGGTAGGAATGAGCCAGTTGCTGATGGTCGGCCTGGAGGAAATCGCCAAGTTCAGCATAGTAGTGCGCAGGTGGTCGAAACAGACGACGGTACTCGCTGGCAAGAAAATGGTGGGGCCAATAGCTACCGTTTGGCCGATAGCTGGACGGGGGCGTTTCATCCATTTAACAATGCAGGTTAAAGGTATCGCATGAAATTATTGATCACTTTTGTTTTATCGGTATTACTTAGTATGGGGGCACAGGCAATGGCACAGGAAATCGAGTATCAGTTTGGCGTACGCTGGAGCGTTAACGGGTTGGCCTCTTCAGTTGATATTCAGAACATTATGCTCGATTTCAAGGGTGTGCCAAGTGAGCAGAATACGATACTGCCCGCAACGGAGCATATTCGTAATGGTCGTAACGAGGTGCAGTTCTATGCGTGGCCCGTGCCTTCTGTAGATCCTTTTGAATCCCACCATGAGTTACGTCTTTCCATGGAGTATTGGGAGCCTGGTCAGAATCCCAACACTGAAGCCCAAACGGCCTTTGAAGTGGTTGTGCAGCCTGGCCTGGATAATCCGGCACCAGAGGTAGTGAAGGTAGATGATAATGCGCCACTGCGTGTAGTGGCTGATGCGATCCACTGGGACGCGGACTACTTCAGATTGGAAGTACCCTTTACCAACCGCCAACCCATGCCGACTTGGTGCTGGGAAGAGGGCGATGTTTTGAAAGACAACGACGCTACCCGCGATAGCCTGACCCGCGAATATCGTCGGCTACATGCGTTGTTTGCGGCGGGCGATAATGAAGCTTTGCTGGACGCCGCATCGAGCAGAACCGAGGAGTTGGCGTTAGCCTCGGATACGCCGGAAGCCTACGTGCGAGAT
>NZ_JBQDLQ010000158.1:0-3806 GCF_052095695.1 Halomonas sp. | reverse complement strand
ATTCTATTTAAGAATATATGCCTGGCGGCCGATACGGCTGCTTAGTGAGTGGCTTGGGTTTGGCTCTGGTAAGATAGGTCACTGGCTATGCTTTCTTGCTTGTGCCCACAGGCATTCGGAGAGCTAATCTCGTTTACTGATTAATAAGCAGGATTGGAATATGACCGCTGCGCAAGATTTTTTAATTGCCCCTTCTATTTTATCGGCTAATTTTGCCCGGCTGGGTGAGGAAGTGGATAACGTACTGGCTGCCGGTGCGGATGTGGTTCACTTCGACGTGATGGACAATCACTACGTGCCCAATCTCACCATTGGCCCTATGGTATGCAAAGCGCTGCGGCAGCACGGGGTGACGGCACCGATTGACGTCCACCTAATGGTCAAGCCGGTAGACCGCATGATCAGTGACTTTATTGAGGCGGGCGCTAGCTACATTACCTTTCACCCGGAAGCCTCTGAGCACGTCGATCGCTCATTACAGTTAATTCGTGATGGCGGTTGTCAGGCAGGCTTAGTATTTAACCCGGCAACGCCGCTCTCTTATCTCGACTACGTGATGGATAAAGTCGATATGGTGCTGCTAATGAGCGTTAACCCAGGCTTTGGCGGTCAGTCCTTTATCCCCGGAACGCTGGATAAGCTGCGCGAAGCGCGGGCGCGCATCGATGCCTCTGCTTATGCTATTCGTTTGGAGATCGATGGTGGCGTGAAGGTAGACAACATTGCCGATATTGCCGCCGCCGGCGCCGATACCTTTGTTGCCGGATCAGCTATCTTCAGTGCTCACCAGGCCAGCGATCCGCACGGCTACAATACGGTCATCAAACAGCTGCGCGCAGCGCTGGCAAAGGCGTAATTCAAAAGATAGCGGGGAGTTTAGTGCAGCTTCATACGCGGTTTTAAATAGCGATTGAGCTTGTCTACTAGCCAAGACAGCCCTGTTTTCGGTGCCCCGTGAATAGACAGCTGGTGCATGCGGTACAGCGAGGCATATGCCTGACGAGCCAGCCAGCCTTCTAAAAACAATCCTTTGGAGGCCGAGCTGCGCATTAAGTTGCCCACCGCGTCGTAGCGCGCAAGTGATACCAGCGAGCCATGGTCACGGTAGCGGAAGTCAGCAAGCGGCTTGCCCGCTAAGTGATTGGCCAGGTTTTTGGCAAGTAGCGTTGCCTGCTGGTGGGCCGCCTGTGCACGGGGTGGCACGGTACCGCTTTCACCCATCGGGCAGCTTGCGCAGTCGCCCAGAGCAAAGATTCTCTCGTCATCGACGCTTTGTAACGTGGTGGCTACGTTGATTTGGTTTTTAGTGTTGGTCGTTAATCCTAGCTCCGCCAGGAAGGGTGGTGCTTTGATGCCGGCTGCCCACACATTGATGTCCGTTTCGATCACTTCGCCGTCATTGGTTACCAACTGATGCGCCTGGGCTTCTTTAATGGCGGTGTTGGTGTGAACGGTCACGCCCATGCTTTCAAGCTCTGTGTTAACCGTCTGGCTGATTCGCTCAGAAAGGCCTGGCAGCAAGCGCGGCGCCGCTTCCAATAAGTGAACGCTGATTGTCTGATGGTCTAATGACGTCACGCCATAGGCATTCAGCATGCGCGAGGCATCAAGCAGCTCCGCTGCTAGTTCAACCCCGGTTGCGCCACCGCCGACGATGCCGATGGTCAGCTGTGTATGCTGGCGCAGCGTCGGGTCGGTGTAGCGCAAAAAGGTGTTGATCATGTCGCGCTGGAAGGCTTTGGCCTGCTGTGGCGAATCGATAAAGTGGCAGTGCTCAGCAACGCCGGGGGTGCCGAAGTCGTTTGAAATGCTGCCCAGCGCCATCACCAAATAGTCATACGAGAGCTCCCTGGCGGGTAACACCTCAAGGCCATGCTCATCCTGAATCGGCGCTAGCTGCAGCCGTCGCTGCTCCCGGTTTATGCCCGTTAATGAGCCCCGCTGATAGCGATAAAAGTGGGCAGACGAATGCCCGCGATAGTCCACCTCGTCCATGCTGGAATTAAGCACGCCGGTAGCCAGCTCATGGAGCAGTGGCTTCCAAACATGTGTGGTATCGCGATCTAACAACACAATTTCTGCGCGTTTTCGCTTGCCTAAGGTGCGTCCTAAGCGTGTGGCGAGGGCTAAGCCGCCCGCGCCGCCGCCGACAATCACAATGGTGGGAGTGGTCATTATTACCTCCATGGCTAAATTAGCCATAGCATAGAAGTTTCTTCAGCTTCTGACTAATGCGAAAGTTGGCTTAGAGCGGGTAAGATGGGTGGCCAACGAAAGATTTTTCAGCAGCGAATGAAGTGAGAGGGCAATCAAGGTGCATTCAATACGACACTCGGCATTACATTCAGTGCTACAGGGCAAGCGACTGATTGCGTTCGACCTGGATGGCACGTTGATTGATTCCGTGCCGGATCTTGCTATCGCTGTCATGCTTACCTTGCGTGAGTTAGGGCTGCGTGAGCCGAGTGAAGACGAGGTGCGCCACTGGGTTGGTAACGGGGCGTCTGTATTAGTGCAGCGAGCCTTGGCCTGGGCGCGGGAAGAAACGGCACTGCCAGCGCTTCAAGTGCGCGCGTATGAGGCTTTTATGATGCATTATGGTGCTGCGCCCAATGCCCTCACGACGCTTTATCCGGGCGTTGTCCAAACGCTCCAGGCGCTGCATCAGCACGGCATGACATTGGCATTAATCACTAATAAGCCTGAGCGCTTTATTGAGCCGCTACTCAACCATTTCAAGCTAATCGATTATTTCACGCTTTGGATTGGCGGTGATTCGCTGGCAGAAAAGAAACCCCATCCGTTGCCGCTGCTGCACGCTGCTGATAGATGTCAAATATCCCCTTCTGAGTGCGTGATGGTCGGCGACTCGCGCCATGATGTGGCTGCCGGTAAAGCAGCGGGCTTTACGACGCTTGCGCTGCCCTATGGTTATAATCACGGCGAGCCGATTGAACACAGTCACCCTGATCTGATAGTCAGTTCGCTAACCGACTTGCTGTTGACGCACCCCCATGCAACAAGGACCGCTTCATGATGACCCCGGAACGCTTTCAAGAGCTTAGCCAGGCAGGCTATAATCGAATCCCTGTTTCGCGTGATGTGCTTGCAGATTTAGATACGCCGCTCTCAACCTATTTAAAGCTCGCCAATACGCCCTGGACGTTCTTATTTGAGTCCGTTCAGGGCAGTGAGAAGTGGGGCCGTTACTCCATGATTGGGCTGCCTAGCCACGAGCGCATCGAGGTGCGTGGCTTTACTGTGTACCACATCAAAGAGGGGGAAGCCGTTGGCGTCGCGGATGTGGACGATCCTCTCGCGTGGATTGAAACATTCCAGAGCCGTTTTAAAGTGCCCCATTTAGATGATCAGCCGCGTTTTGACGGCGGGCTAGTCGGCTACTTTGGCTACGACACTATTCGCTATATCGAACCGCGTCTGCGCGGCGGTGCCGATAAGCCTGACCCGCTGAGCGTGCCAGATATTCTGCTCATGGTGTGCAATGACTTTGTGGTATTCGACAATCTTTCCGGTCGACTAACGATCTGGACCCACGTTGATCCTGCCAAGCCAGATGCCCTAGAACGCGCTCAAATGCATTTGAAACATGTTGAAATCCGCCTGCGCGAAGCGCACATCAGCCCCAATAATGCAGGCAGCGATCGGCAGCCTGTGCAGGAGAGTGACTTTAGCTCAGGCTTTACCGAAGATGGCTTTAAAGCCGCTGTTGAGAAAATCAAAGAGTACGTGCTGGCAGGGGACATCATGCAGTGCGTGCCTTCCCAGCGTATGTCGATTCCTTATCA
>NZ_JBQDLQ010000157.1:0-3898 GCF_052095695.1 Halomonas sp. | reverse complement strand
AAGCCTGAAATGCATAGGTTGCTGGCCGTATCCATACCAGTGCCGCTATAGATTATGATGACACCAGTGCCACGTTAACTCGGTAGATATTACTTTTCGCATGGGCGGCAGTGGCCCCGCGCTGCTGTTGCTTCACGGTCATCCGCAGACCCACGTGATTTGGCATAAAGTCGCGGCGTCGCTTGCCGAGCATTTTACGGTGATAGCGGCTGATCTTCGTGGTTACGGCGATAGCAGTAAACCTGACGATGATACCGAGCACCTCAACTATGCCAAGCGCACCATGGCGAACGACATGGCGGAGCTCATGACAGTATTAGGTTTTGAGCGCTTTAAAGTGCTGGCCCACGATCGAGGTGCCCGCGTTGCTCACCGGCTAGGCGTTGACCATGCCCAGCGAGTAGCGCGCATGGTGCTGCTGGATATTGCGCCTACGCTGGCCATGTATCGTGGCACGTCAGAGGCTTTTGCACGCTCTTACTGGCACTGGTTCTTTCTTATTCGCCCGCAACCGCTGCCAGAACTGCTGATTAGCAGCGATCCTGCTCAGTACCTAGAAAGTGTTATGGGAGCGCGTAGCGCCGGTATGGCGCCTTTTTCAGTCGAAGCGCTGGCGGAATACGAGCGCTGTTTATCACTGCCCGGTACCGCCACCGGTATTTGCGGCGACTATCGCGCCAGCGCCACGATTGATTTAGTGCACGACCAGGCGGACATTGATTCAGGCATTAAGCTGAGCTGCCCATTGAAAGTGATGTGGGGAGCTGAGGGGGCAATCGCGGCTTGCTTCGATGCCTTGGACGAATGGTGCAAAGTGGCCTCTCATGTTGAAGGAAAGTCGCTTCCCTGCGGCCATTATATTGCTGAAGAACTTCCCGAGCAGCTGTTAGAAGAAGTATTACCGTTTTTGCTCAAGGCATAGCCCTTCAAAACCGAGCCCTTCAAAACCGAGCCCTTCAAAACCGAGCTCTGCAAAACCGAGCTCTGCAAAACTGAGCCCTTCAAAACTTAGCGCTTGATCTTGCTGATAATCAGCGCTGCGTTAACGCCTCCAAAGCCAAATCCATTGCATAGCACATGCTGGGTGGCATGAGCGCGTGGGCTGACGGTGACAAAGTTTAAGTCCTGCATCTCGTCGTCGCAGTGCTCAAGGTTAATGGTTGGCGGCAGTTGGTCAGTTATCGCGGCCATGACAGAAAAAATGCTTTCTATACCTCCGGCTGCCCCTAACAGGTGGCCTGTAGACGACTTAGTGGCTGAAATCGGTATGTCGGGCAGCAGGGGGCCAAACACGTTGCGTAACGAGGCGATTTCAGCGCGGTCGCCAACCGGCGTGGACGTTGCGTGGGCGTTGATATGATTAATGGCATCTTTGGAAAGGCCGGCCATGCCAAGAGCTGCTTGAATCGCTAGGGCTGCACCTGCACCATCTTCTGGCCCGGCGGTAATGTGGTGTGCATCCGCGCTGGTGCCGTAGCCGCTAATGACCGCCAGCGGTGTGGCGCCACGGGCAAGGGCATGATCAAGCGTTTCTATCACTATAACGCCCGCGCCTTCACCCATCACAAAGCCGTTACGGTCTTTGTCGAACGGCCTAGAGGCGCGCTCAGGTGTGGTAGATTCAGTGGAAAGTGCTTTTAACGCGTTGAAGCTGGCCAGCGAAAGCGGGTCGATGCATGACTCTGCACCGCCGACGAGTGCCACATCGGCTTCACCGCTGCGGATAATGCGCATGCCATCGCCAATGGCTTGCAAGCCTGCCGCACAGGCCGTTACCGGGCAACCTAACGGGCCTTGAAAGCCATAGCGAATCGACAGGTTGCCGGCTGCCAGATTGGCTAAAAAAGCGGGTACGGTGAAGGGCGATATTTTACGATAGCCGCGTTCAGCTAGTGTTTTTTGCGCTTGAGTTATGGTCGGGAAGCCGCCGATGCCCGAGCCAATAATCGTCGCTGTTCGGCGCTTTTGGGCGTGTTCCGATGGCTGCCAGTTGGCCTGTTGCAACGCTTCCTGAGCGGCGGCTAGCGCATACAGGCTAAACAGATCCATTTTGCGGCGTTCTTTCGGGTCGGCAATACTGTCCAGATCAATCCCGCCAGCCGGGTCATTGCGGTGTTCAGGAACGACGCCGGCAATTTTGATGGGAATATCGCTGGTATCGAAGCGGCTGATCGTACTGATGCCGGACTGGCCTTTTAACAGTCGTTCCCAGCTTGTATTAACGTTGCTTCCTAGTGGGCTGACCATGCCCATGCCGGTAATAACAATAGGTGATTGCATAGCGATTCCAGAGTTATTGATGTCGCCAGCCTAGCACCAGACAAGATATGATCAAGGTCATATTCTATTGGTATACGACGAGGTAACTATGCCTTATCCCCAAAGCCATAAATCGAAAACGAAAGCGCGTATTTTGGCCTCCGCCGCGGAGTTATTCAGCCGTAAAGGCTTTCAGAAGGTGTCTATTGGGCAAATTATGACGCTCGCAAAGATGACTCATGGCGCCTTTTATACGCATTTTTCTTCAAAAGAAGCGCTCTACAACGAGTCAGTACGCCTTACGCTGGATAAAAGCCGGGCGGCAAGGTTGGTGAAAGGACCGCTATCGGTGCAACACTTGACTGATCTGGTCGCCAATTACTGCAATCTTCAAGAATTGGTTAGTAAGCACGAACCGGGCCCAGAAGCAGTACTTTTCAATGAGATTGGCAGCGAAAAAGAAGAAATCCGTACTCTGTTTGAAGCATCTTATTCACGTATGAAAAAGATGCTCGAAACCCGGCTCACGGCGCTCGGGAAGTTGAAGAAACTGCCTTTCGCCAATGACCGTAACGTGATTGCTGATAAGGCTAGGGTCATATTGGCATCGTTGATAGGCGCTGTGGCCCTTGCCAAAAGTTTGCCTGGAGAAGACGAGGGCAAACAGGTGCTGACGGCAACGCAGCGTCAAATTTTACTAATGATGGGCGTTAGTGAAAACGAAGCAGAAAACATGCTGCATGGGTAATCACCCACTTGCAGATAATTTTTTAAACGCTTCTGAATATTTTATGGGCAAGTTTAGCGGGAGTTAACGCATACAAGACGAAACGGGGTAAAAACTGGATAATGGCAGCCAATCAGCCTACGGCCCTGTTTATTCAAACGCCTAGCCAAGTTCATTACCCCCGGATGCTCGTACATGGAAATTAAAGTTAACTATCTCGATAACCTCCGGCTAGAGGCTAAGTTCGACGACTTTACGGTCATTTCTGACCAGCCTATCCGCTATAAAGGCGATGGTTCGGCGCCGGGTCCTTTCGACTATTTCCTGGCATCTTCTGCCATGTGCGCGGCCTATTTTGTGAAGGTGTACTGCAACGCGCGGGATATTCCTACCGAAAATATTCGCCTCTCGCAGAACAACATCGTCGATCCAGAAGACCGCTATAAGCAGATCTTTAAAATTCAAGTCGAACTTCCGGAAGATATTTCCGAGAAGGATCGCCAGGGGATTTTGCGCTCAATCGACCGCTGCACGGTTAAAAAAGTGGTGCAAACAGGCCCTGATTTTCAAATTGAAACGGTCGAAAACATTGATGAGGATGCCCAGGCGCTACTGATAGGCGCGCCGGAAGGTGGCAGTACTTACATTGCAGGAAAAGACTTACCGCTAGAGCAAACCATCGCCAATATGAGCGCGATGCTGGCGGAGCTGGGCATGAAGATTGAAATAGCCTCCTGGCGTAATATAGTGCCTCATGTTTGGTCGCTGCATATTCGCGATGCCGCCTCTCCCATGTGCTTTACCAACGGTAAGGGGGCAACCAAAGAGAGCGCACTATGCTCGGCGCTTGGTGAGTTTATTGAGCGCTTGAGCTGTAATTTCTTCTACAACGATCAGTTTTTTGGCGACGAG
>NZ_JBQDLQ010000156.1:0-4000 GCF_052095695.1 Halomonas sp. | reverse complement strand
CAGTGCTGGGCCTACCGGCGGACTTGGATTGGCTTTACCTGCAGCAACCTGCAGCTTGATGTAAGCCTGTACTTTCTTGGCCATCGTTTTTACTCCAATTGGGTAATAGCGCCTGAAGGCTCCCCGGTACCAGCGAACCGGCTATTTAGCCGCCTCGCACGAATATCGCGCTTACTCTTTCTCAACCTGCGAGAACTCTAACTCAACAGGCGTAGAGCGCCCGAAGATCAGTACGCTGACCTGCAGGCGGCTCTTTTCATAATTCACTTCTTCAACGACGCCGTTAAAATCTGCAAACGGACCATCGACAACCCGCACTGACTGACCCGGCTCAAACATTGTTTTGGGCCGCGGCTTGTCAGTACCATCTTTAACGCGCAGCAAAATAGCGTCCGCTTCGCGAGAGGTAATAGCAGCCGGCTTTTCTTTAGTACCACCAATGAAACCCATAACACGGGGCGTCTCATTAACCAGGTGCCATGTTTCGTCGGCCATTTCCATCTCGACCAATACGTAGCCGGGATAAAATTTGCGCTCACTCTTGCGTCGCTTACCGTCACGCATTTCGACGACTTCTTCTGTCGGCACCAGGATCTCGCCAAAGCGATCTTCCATGCCATACATCTTCACACGCTCAATCAGCGAACGCATGACATGCTTTTCAAACCCAGAATAAGCGTGAACAACGTACCAACGTTTGGACATGGAAACTCCTAACCAATGACGCCGGACATTGCCCAGCCAAGAAGAGTGTCAATCAACCACAGCATCAAACCCACCACAACAACAGCCACCAGAACAATGGCGGTGGTCTGAATTGTTTCAGGACGGGTCGGCCATACAACGCGCTGAATCTCTTTCTTGGCGTTAACGGCTAGCTCCACTAAATCACGACCCTTGGCAGTGGTCAGCGCGATCAAACCAGCAATCACACACAACACCACTACGCCAATGACGCGGTAGAGCAGGCCAATATCGGCGAAATAGGCATTACCAACGACTGCAACGACAAGCAGCGCTATAACCGCTGCCCACTTGAGCCCGTCATGGCGCGCCTGTTGCACCTCGGTACCGTGCCTTACAGAACCAGGCTTCATAAAACGAGACTCCTTAGGGTGCAGCTACAGTAAAGGAATTCTGAAAAACAACATGCCAACCTGGGGAAGATTGGCAGGCCAGGAGGGACTCGAACCCCCAACCTGCGGTTTTGGAGACCGCTGCTCTGCCAATTGAGCTACTGGCCTGTATCGTCATATGCATAAATGCCTTTTCTGACACCTACACAACAGCGGGCGCCATGGTAGCGGAGAAAACCGCTCCTGACAACCCCTTCTTTACGCCCAGACCCTGCAAACCCACACCTGAACGCAGAGACAAAAAAAGCGAGCTTCGCTCGCTTGATCCGCAACTCTCACCTTACAAAATATGGAGCTCATGGACGGAATTGAACCGTCGACCTCACCCTTACCAAGGGTGTGCTCTACCCCTGAGCTACATGAGCTAAACACATCAACTGGAGCGGGCGGCGGGAATCGAACCCGCACCATCAGCTTGGAAGGCTGAGGTTCTACCGTTGAACTACGCCCGCAGAACCTGTCTTAGAATGACAATCCGCTACGCACTGATTTCTAACCTCAACCTACAAACTATAAGTCGACAAGCTATAAATCGTAGACAATGCCCGCTTCCGGCTTTTCATTCAACAGCATCGAATCACATCGCTGCTGCTTAATTCTGGTGGAGAGAGAAGGATTCGAACCTTCGAAGCTTTCGCGGCAGATTTACAGTCTGCTCCCTTTGGCCACTCGGGAATCTCTCCAACGTGGCGGCACATTATGCCAGCCTCCAAAACAGTGTCAAGCGCGATATCTACTTAATTTATCGCAGCTTGCGATGCTAACGCATCTTCTGACCGCCTTGGAACGCGCTGCATTCTGTCAAAGCAGCATAGAGAATGCAAGGCCCGCGCGTATCTTTTCGAGCGAGACGGGATCGGGTACTCGCGGCGCACCTGACATTTTGCCCGCGCGCTCAGCAAAGGTCATCGGAAAGCACGCCTCTAAACCACCGTAGACCATGTCCGGCCACACGGCATGGGGCACCTGCACGCCTCGCGACACCACTCGCGCATCGCCGCCGGTCAGCAGCATTGGCAGCGCCACACCCTCCTGGTCACACACTTCGCAATAAATGCGATTGATGGCGCTAACGGCCGCCATATAGATGCCGTGATTAACCGCGTCAACGGTGCGCCTACCCGGCTCTAAAAGCGTATCGGCTTCGCTGTCCGGGTCGATTGCCACGTTGCGGGTGCCAAGCTTCAAACTCTCCTTCATCAGGCGCAACCCAGGGAGGATGAAGCCGCCAAGGTGGCTGCCGCCCGGCAGCACAAAATCAATAGTGATGGCGCTGCCACAATCTACCGCGCATGACCCGCCTGCTAACTGATAGCCCGCCAGCGCACCCATCCAACGGTCAACGCCTAAACGGCCCGGCTCTTCGTAGCCGTTGATAACGCCAAGCGCCTCCTGGGTGGAGTGCGCCACGTAAACATGGCGCACCCGGCGACGCAGCAAAGCGACCGTCTCTTCCAGCACCGCCGCTCTGGCGACGCTGGAAATACGTACTGCTTCGACCACGTCAAGATCGGGAATATCAGCCCCCGGGCGCCACTCTTCGCGCGTCCATACCGCTCCACGCGAACGTATCTCGCTACTCTCGGCATCCTTTAGCCGCCATTTAGACAGCGTGTTGCCGATATCAAGATCCAGAATCATAAACGCCTACGCACGCTGATCTCACCGCCAGCTAGGCGTCGAGAGTGATCATTTTCAGTAACCCACAGATTACCACCCTCATCCACGTCCCCTGCGACGGCATCACTGGTTTGCTGTCCTTGAATCACGCGAACGGGCAGCCCTGCATAGGCATGACGATCATTCCAGTCATCGCGCCAAGCGCTAAAACCCACTCGCTCAAAATTAGCCAGCATGGACAATAAACCCGCCACCACATCGGAGGCCAGCTGGTTGCGCGAGATATCGGGCAGGCGCTCGAAAAGCGCCGCTACAGGTTGGTCAATCGCGGCGCGCTGGGCAGCCGGTAGCCACAGATTCATACCCATGCCGATCACCACTTCACACGGACCGCCAGCATCCCCCGTGACTTCGACAAGAATGCCGGCCAGCTTGCCCAGCTCACTATGCGCGCCAGCGTCGCCCGTCGGTGCCTGCTCAGAGAGCAAAATATCGTTCGGCCATTTCAACTTCGGCGCCACGCCGTGCTGCTCAAGCACCTGAGCCACAACCACGCCGACCGCCAGACTCAACCCTTCCAGCACCGCAATACCGGATTCAAACCGCCAGCCCAACGAGAGCATGAGGCTTTGCCCCCAGGGCGTCGACCAAACCCGCCCGCGCCGGCCGCGCCCAGCGGTTTGCAGCTCAACCAAGCACACTTCGCCATGCCCGGCACCCTGTTCAAAACGCTGGCGCAGATACTCATTGCTGGAGGGCAACTGGTCTTCAACAAATAGCCGCGTAAGGTGATGACGCGCTTGAGCAGGCAGCCGCTCAACGATTTTAGCGCCCTCCAGGGGTTCCAGCCGCTGCGACAGTCGATAGCCGCGGCCTTTCACTGCGATAATTTCAACGCCCAGCACTTCTAATTTTTTTAACTGCTTCCACACCGCAGCACGAGAAATACCCAGCGCCTCACCCAGCTGCTCGCCAGAATGAACCTCGCCATCGCTTAATAAACGCATCAGATTACCGATGGTCATGCTCCTGCCCCAATGGGAAAAGCGCTATTCTAGCGGATGGAGCCCCAGTCGGAAAACTTTCCTGGGGGGCGACGAAGGTCGATAAGTGCGCCAGTAATATCAGCGGAGCCTTCAACATGGTAGAATAATCGTTGGACGCAAGCCCTGAGCCAAGATGGTCGGCATTTGCCAGCCCTTGCGACCCGCATTTTCCGACCCGTGGACAAACGGGTGTTCACA
>NZ_JBQDLQ010000155.1:0-4081 GCF_052095695.1 Halomonas sp. | reverse complement strand
AGTCGCCGGCTAAAGCGAAGACGATTAACAAATATCTCGGCAACGATTTCATCGTTAAGTCGAGCGTGGGTCACATCCGTGACCTGCCGACCAGCGGCTCAGGTAAGGCAGCCTCCGACCCTAAGGAGCGCGCTCGCCAGGCCGCAGCGACACGCAAGATGTCGGCGGAAGAGAAAGTTGAGCATAAAAAGCGCAAAAGCCAGGATCAGCTAATTCGGCGTATGGGCATTGATCCTAATAACGGCTGGGAAGCTCACTACGAAGTGCTGCCCGGGAAAGAAAAAGTCGTTGCCGAACTGAAAAAATTGGCTGAGAAAGCTGATGCTGTCTATCTCGCAACGGATTTGGATCGCGAGGGGGAAGCCATTGCATGGCATCTGCGCGAGACCATCGGTGGCGATAACGACCGCTACAAGCGCGTGGTGTTTAACGAGATCACCAAAAACGCGATCCAGGACGCGTTCAAGGCACCTGGCGTGCTTAACATACCCCGTGTAGAGGCACAGCAAGCGCGACGCTTCCTCGACCGAGTAGTGGGCTTTATGCTCTCGCCGCTGCTATGGGCGAAAGTGGCGCGCGGGCTGTCTGCGGGTCGAGTGCAGTCGGTAGCCGTGCGCTTAATTGTTGAGCGTGAGCGCGAAATTCGTGCGTTTATTCCTGAAGAATTTTGGGATGTGCACGCCGACTTGGCCTCACCAGAGGGCGAGCTAGTGCGCTTCGCATTGGTGCGTCAAGACGGCAAAGCATTTAGGCCTACGTCTGAGAAAGATACGCTGGCGCGTATTGAGCAGCTTAGAAAAGCCAAACTAGCGATTACCTCGCGTGAAGATAAGCCCACCACTTCAAAGCCCACGGCTCCCTTTATTACCTCTACGCTGCAGCAAGCTGCGAGTGGGCGGTTAGGGTTCTCCGTTAAGAAAACCATGACCATGGCTCAGCGTCTCTACGAAGCTGGCTACATCACCTACATGCGTACTGACTCCACCAATTTGTCGAAAGACGCTGTGGAAAGCGTGCGCGGGTACATTAGCGAAGAGTTTGGTGAGCGCTACCTGCCTGAGGCGCCTAATCGTTATAGCAGTAAAGAAAGTGCTCAAGAGGCTCACGAAGCCATTCGACCTTCAAGCGTTGAGCGCAAAGCAACCGACTTGGCGGGCATGGAGCGCGATGCAGAGCGTCTTTATGAATTGATTTGGCGCCAGTTTGTGGCTTGTCAGATGACGCCTGCACAGTATCTTTCAAGTACGCTGAGCGTTGAGGTCGATGGCTATGAGCTGCGTGCCAAAGGCCGCGTGCTCAAGTTTGATGGCTATACGCGGGTAATGAAGCCTGGCGGTAAAAATGAGGACCAGACCCTGCCTGACTTGCCGCAGGGGACGCCCATGGCGCTGGAAGCGCTTGATCCGCTGCAGCACTTTACTAAGCCTGCACCACGCTATACCGAAGCAAGTCTGGTTAAAGAGCTTGAAAAACAGGGCATTGGTCGACCTTCAACCTACGCCTCTATTATTTCGACGATTCAAGATCGCGGCTATGTGAAATTAGAAAATCGGCGTTTTTATGCTGAAAAACTGGGTGATATTGTCACCGAACGGCTAAAAGAATCGTTTCCGGATTTGATGGATTTCTCGTTCACCGCTCGTATGGAAGATAGCTTGGATGAAGTTGCCGAAGGTGAGCGCAACTGGCAGGGCTTGCTAGACGACTTCTACGGTGAGTTCCGTGAAGAGCTTGCTAAAGCAGAGAGCGATGATGGTATGCGGCCTAATCAGCCGGTGCCGACAGACATAGACTGCCCTAGCTGCGGTCGTCATATGCAGATTCGAACGGCTTCTACGGGCGTTTTTCTGGGCTGTAGCGGCTATAACTTGCCGCCAAAAGAGCGCTGCAAAACTACCATCGACCTGATTCCGGGTGAGGAAGCCGTTGCCGAAGATGCGGGAGAAGACGCTGAAACCAACGCGTTGCGGGCTAAGAATCGCTGCCACAAGTGTGGCACGGCCATGGACAGTTATTTAATCGATGAGACGCGCAAGCTGCATATCTGTGGTAATAGTCCAGACTGCGATGGTTACGAAGTCGAGAGCGGTAAATTCAAGATTAAAGGCTACGATGGCCCGGTGATTGAATGTGATAAATGCGGCTCTGAGATGCAGCTCAAATCAGGTCGGTTTGGTAAGTATTTTGGCTGTACCAATGGTGAGTGCAAAAATACGCGCAAGCTATTGAAAAGCGGTGAAGTGGCGCCGCCAAAAATGGATCCGATTCCGATGCCGGAGCTGGCCTGTCAGAAAGTTGACGACCATTACGTATTGCGCGATGGGGCAAGCGGTCTATTTTTGGCAGCCAGCAAATTCCCTAAAAACCGTGAAACGCGGCCGCCGTTAGTCAAAGAATTAAAAGCGCATGCTGATGAGCTGCCAGAGAAATATCACTTTATTCTCAAGGCGCCTAGTGAAGATCCTGATGGCCGCCCGGCTCAGATTCGTTACTCTCGCAAGAGTAAAGAGCAGTTTGTGATGACGGATGAAGAAGGTAAGGCCACTGGCTGGAAAGCCACTTTTGATGCCGGCAAATGGCACGTGGAGGATAAGCGTAAGTGAGTGCGCAGTCGCGAACCAATCAATTGCTCTATCAGGCTGAGTTGCTAGCCATGTTATCAGCCGGGGATGACGAACATGCCACGGCGAGACAGATGGCCCAGGAGGAGGGCGCGTTGGCGCTCTTTGAGTTGGCTTTAGAGTCGCTGTTGCGTGAAGTCACTGAGCATGCACGGTTGTCAGAGCATGCTTGGCGTATTCTGCTAGCAGAAGATGGTGTGAATTTAGCAGAGCTGCAACGCCTGCGCGATTTAAGAGCCCATCCTGAGAGCTGGTTACACTGGCTCGTGGCCCAGCTTGAGCGCTTGCACAGTGACGATGGGGCCGCACGACGTACGGCGCACAATCCTGCGATGATTGCAGTGGCTAGTCCAGTGAATCTACGCAAGCAGCTATTGGCTAATCTTCAGGCAGCAAAGCGAGAAATAGGCTCTCTGCGGGAAACTAGCTTGGAATGGTAGGTCTACTAAAATAACGAAAAGCGCTCATTGCAGTAATGCTTTGGTGGGCGCGTTTATTCACTGCGCGTTAGCTGTATTGCGCGTATGACGAAAATACTAACGGCGAATGTGGGAATAATGTATAACAGCCACCAGATGAGCCTAGTGGGTCAACCACAGGCTAACGTGTTTCGAGAGCTACCATGATGCCTGTCAATCGCCGTCGTTTTCTCGCTATGGCGCTGAGTTTTCCCGCCGTTGCGAGCGCTGCAGTGAATTCGCCTAGCCAATCAGGCATCCCAGATCTTGTCGAGACGATGCTCACTCGTGCTCATGCGCCTAGGCACAGCAACGAACTATGGGTGTTGGTAGATGACCGGGAGTCCACGCTAAGCGTTTTTCGTGGCAATGCCTTATTGGAGCGTTTTGCGCCGATATCGCTAGGGCGGGCCGGGGCAAAAACGCAGCGCGTGCGTGGCGATAGTGTGACCCCTCTGGGCGAGTTTCGTATCAATCGTTTTAATTACGAAAGCCAATGGCGTACTTTTATGGCCATTGATTATCCAACGCCGGCCCATGCACGGATGGCATTGGAAAGCGGGATTTACTCCCAAACGGATTATGAAGACTACTTCGAATACTACCGCCGTTACGGTCATCCATCTCAGAATACGGCGCTTGGTGGCGCTATTGGTATTCATGGATTGGGTGCCGCTGATCCTGATATTCATGGGCGTTATAACTGGACTCAGGGGTGTGTTGCCGTTACCAACGAGCAAATTGATCGCCTCGCAGAGCTAGTGGGTGTTGGCACCCGTGTAGTGATCCGTTAAGCTAGCGCCGTTGTAAGGAAGTTCGAGGTTTTTAAATAAGTGGCTATAGACAAGCGCTGTGGACTATTATAAAACAGCGTTTGACTCGCGTGCTTAACAGCACAAGTCATTGAAAAGAACCTGCACCGCAGGTAGACAAATTTAAGCTAAGAGCTTAGCCTTACCTTTGTCATACCCTTAACGTAGTACCCAAGGACGACTCAAGGAG
>NZ_JBQDLQ010000154.1:0-4158 GCF_052095695.1 Halomonas sp. | reverse complement strand
CGAAGTGATATCCAGGCGGCCACGGGCGATGGCGCCCCACTGTTCGCGCGCTTTAAACAGCGATTGGCCGGGGTAGACCTCTATGGTCAGGCCAACGTCTGCCTCGGCCACGTGGCGGGCCATCATTTGCACCATTTCGTCGCGAACATCTCCCTGGCCCCCGGGGAATTGATGCGACGCGCGTAGCACGGTATCGGCAGAGGCGTGGGAAGCCGCAATGGCGAGACCAAGAGCGGCAGCAGTTGAGATCAAATAGCGTTGCATGAGGTGTCTCCAACAGTTGTTGTTGTGTGTTTGGATTGACTGTATCTATCAGTCGAGCTGATATATATATCAATAGGCGCTACGTATGCTAATGTCAACTGTATGACAGTATTAAAACGGCTAAGACGAGCCGCGATCCAAGGAGGTAAAACATGACGGGCACCAAGCGTTCCAACGCTCAACGATTAAGAGATTCGCTTGAAAATGACATTATTAATGGCCGCCGTTTACCGGGAGAACGCCTGGATCCTGAAGCCTTGGGCCGTGAGTTTCAGGTCTCGCGAACACCCGTGCGTGAGGCCTTTCAGCAACTGGTGGCTAGTGGCTTGGTCACTGTTTCGCCCAAGAAAGGTACTTTCGTCGCAAAGGTGGGGATTGATCAACTGATCGAAATGTTCGAGGTGATGGCCGAACTTGAAGGCATGTGCGGCCGCCTGGCGGCACGCCGTATTACCGAGCAGGAGTTAACCGCGCTACGCGAAGCGCACCAACGCTGCGAAGCGGCAGCACTGGCGGGAGATAGCGACGAGTACTACTACGAAAACGAAGGCTTTCACGACTGTATCTACACCGCTAGCCACAACACTTTTTTGGCCAGCGAAGCGCGCCAACTTAAACAACGCTTAAAGCCTTACCGGCGCTTGCAGCTCCAGATGCGCCAGCGGGTAAATAATTCCCTCAGCGAGCACCAAGCCATCGTGGAAGCCATTGAACAGGGCAACCCCGTGGCGGCCCAGCAAGCACTGAGTGACCATGTATTGATTCAGGGTGAACGCTTTAGCGACTTCGTTTCCAGCGTTCGTCGGATGGAGTCGCCGTTAGAAAGAACCGGCTGATACGGCTCCTAATCTAGATTACCCCGACTGCCAACGGCTTAATCATCGCCAGGCTGGCAAAGGCTTAAAAATCCCCCGGCGCGCACTGCAGGCAGGTGAGGCCGAGTGCGCGCCACTGGGTAACTACGGCGTCACGGTCATCCAGCACCAGCCAGGGGGCAAAGCCGTCGTGGCGCATTTGATTGAGTAGCGCGGACTTTACCTCTTCATCATCCACATGGTCATCGCCTTCTGGGCGCAGGTACATGGCATCAAAGGGGATGGTGTGGCGCTCTAACCAGCGTTGGGTATGCTCACGGTGGCTATCTGGGCGGCCGCTGCAAATCACGATCTGCTGACCTTGTGCCTTTAAAATCTTAACCAGCTTGGCCACCGCTTCGATCACCGGCGCTTCGGCCATATGGGCGAAGAAGGGCTCCCACTGTTTCTGACTACCCAGCACCCAGTCACTGACCTGGTGGGGGTGAAACTCCGCCAAGGTGCCATCGACATCAACAATGACTGCAGACATACAAAACTCCCTAAACAGAAAAAGTAGCTAAGCGAGAATCAACACGGAAACGCTGAGCAGTGCAGAGCCGATCACTGAGCAACCTACGCCAGGCAGTTAATGGGTTAGCGCAAAGCGGGGTAAATAGCGGCACTACCTGAGTGGCGCCCAGCTGGTCGGCGAGCGCCACCAGGTGCGACGCACGCAGGTGAACATTCCAGCGCTGCCAGCTTATCTCGCCCACCGCTAGCTGGGCGCGGCGCTCGGGGATGAGGTGACCCGTATGGAGCAGGTGGTAATTGGGCCACTGTTCCGGGGTATCGTTGCGGTCACTTATTAACCGGAGTGTGGCGTGTTCATCATTTGCTCGCGCCAACACATTGGCAATAGCAACATCGATCCCAGGTCTTCGCAGAGAGGCAGGCAATGCTAATAGCGCCGCTAGGTTGTCACGAATCACTGGCTCGATGGCGAGCGTTAACTGCCGCTGTTCAGCTTCTTCCGCTAGCCATAGGGCCATTTCCAGGGCGCGACCGGTTTCCGGCACTGGAAACGCCAGCGGCTGATTAAGATGCTGACTGATAGCCTGCACACAACGCGTTTGAGCTTGGTCGTAGCTGCCGTAGGAGGCATCCAGTAGTGCAATACGCGCCGGTGGTGGCGTATCAAATGGAAACAGCCGTGACTCAAAACAAGCATCGCCGCTGTAAAAAATACCTTCTGCTACCGCTAAATGCAGCCATACACCGCCTAGCGAGTGTCCCGCTTGGCCGGTGGTGATGGTGATGCCTTCCACGTCTAATGAGCCGCGCTCTGGCAAGGGTCGCCATTGCCGGTTTTTGGGCAGTGCATTGGCCACTAGCGGCGTGCAGTAAAGCGGTACGTAAGCAGGCAGCTGTGCTACGCCACCGATATGATCGACATGGTCGTGGCTGATCAGCACCGCATCCACGTCCAAATTGTTCGTCCAAGTAATCTGGTCGCCGGGGTGCAACGCGCCACCCGCGTCTAGCAGTAAGCGTTTTCCCTGTGCTTCTACCACGATCGCGGCAGGGCCTTTGGCGCCTAACCCACTGAGAACCTCAATGTGTACGCTCATTGATCGGGCTCCAGACACCAGCCCTGCTGCAGGCTAACGGCAACCTGGCTACCCAAATCAGGCGCGGCATGATGGTAGGCCAGCAGGGTTTCGCCACTGGGTAGGCGCAATGTCAGTTCATAGCGCTCACCACGGAAAATTACGCTTTCCACCTGGGCGGCAAGCTGACTATGCGTGGGGGCCGCGGAGGAAGAGAGTGTCGTGCTGAGCTGAATATGCTCCGGGCGCACCAGTACTGTTTGAGTTCGCTCGGATGCGAGGGCGTTCAGCCCGCGCATCAAGGCAGCGCTCTCAAGGCGCTTGCCAGGGTGTCCGGCGGCGACCTTTAATTGGCTACCCTGGCCGATAAAGCCGGCTACCCAGGCGGTTAGCGGCTGGCGGTAAAGAGTTTCCGGGGCGCCCCACTGCACCAATTTGCCCGCTTTCATCACGGCGATTTTATCCGCCAGCGCCATGGCTTCGGTTTGGTCGTGGGTGACGTAGACCAGCGTGGCACCGGTGCGCTGGTGAAAATCGCGGAAGCTGTGCTCCATGGTGGCGCGCAGATGGCGGTCAAGGTTGGCCAGTGGCTCATCCAGGAGTACGACTGACGGGTCGCTGACCAGGCAGCGCGCCAGAGCGACGCGCTGGCGCTGGCCACCGCTAAGGGCCTGGGGCATACGCTCGGCGTAGGCCTCAAGTTCTACTAGGCTCAGTGCCTGCTGCACCTTTTGCTGATACGCCGCCCCGCGCAGGCCGCGCAGTTTGACCGGGTAGCCCACGTTGTCGGCCACGCTCATATGCGGCCATAGCGCATAGGACTGGAACACCATGGCCATATTGCGTTGCTCGGGGGGCACATGAGTATCGGCGCTGGCCAGGGTGCGATTGGCTAACTGAATGCTACCCTCGTTGATTGTTTCAAAACCCGCCAGCATGCGTAGCATGGTGGTTTTGCCGCAGCCGCTAGGGCCGAGTAGGGCAACAAACTCACCCGGATTAATCTCCAGCGACAGCGCATCCACAGCGGTGTGTTCGCCAAAGCGTTTGGTAACGCTATCAATTGCTAGCCCTGCCATGGGATGACTCCTTTTGGGAGGCGCGGCGCTAGCACACTAAGCGTCAGCATCAGCGAGGCGACCATAAGCACCACCAGCACCGAAACAGCCGCGGCCAGCACGCTTTCGCCACCTTGATCTAGGTTGAAAATCAGTACGCCAAGGGTTTCGTTGCCGGCGCTCCACAGCAGCGCTGACACAGTGAGCTCGTTGACCGCTAGCAGGAACACCAGCAGCCCGCCTGCGAATAATGCTGGTGCTACTAGCGGTAAAATGATCCCGCCGAGACGCCGCCACGGACCTGCACCGGCTAGCTGTGCCGCTTCTTCAAGGGAGGGATCTAACTGTGCCAAACTAGCGGCGACGGGCTTCACACAGACCACCAGAAAGCGCGCCAGATAGGCGATAAAAATCAGCCCCAGGGTGCCGTAG
>NZ_JBQDLQ010000153.1:0-4290 GCF_052095695.1 Halomonas sp. | reverse complement strand
CGGTGCTACGACCGTACTGGAACGTTTTCTTTACCGGATTCACAGCGACTTCCTTCAGCATTATCAATATCTACTTGTCTATTCGTTTAGGTCGTTTTGACTCGATACCATTCTAGGCGCTGGAACGCGATAGGGCTACCAGTTCCCTCGTTGGGCAAGACAAAACATAAAAAAACGGGCAGCTCACAAGGAGCTGCCCGTTGTCACACGGATAAAACTGAGTGCCAGGCACTGTCCTTTACAACATCTAAAGCGATCTTATTAGAACACTAACTGTAATCGAGCGGAGAGCGTGTCGCCATCATCTGGCCCCCTGAAGGAGACAGAACGATTATGGGTGTCCCAGAGCGTATAATTAAGCATCACTCGCGCCCAGTCGTTCGGATACCAGTTCAAGCCAAGTGTCGTTGCGTTCCCCTCGCCACCGAGATAATTGGGCTCATCGAAAAAATCCAACTCCTGATAGCGGACGGCAAACTGAAATGCCCCCATTCCCCCCGACGAAACCGGGCTATTGATATTCGGGCTCCGCCAGAGGCCTGATTTACGAGAGTAGCCATGCTGCTCACCCGTTAAAAAATAGCTGGCCTGAACAGCCCAAGCGTCGTAGCTCAGGCTCTGACCACCGGCAACTTCACGCTGGTCAACGGTGCGCTGACCATATTCTGCGGCCGCCGCAAATGAACCCAGCGATGTAGCCAATTCTAGCCCATAAGCAGTGCTCGACTCAGGATCGGTGACAGCACGACTACGAATAGTAACATTGTCATTGAAATCATCGGCGGCATTGATGTTGTTGGTCACATTACCTGAACTGCTATCAAAATCTTCATAGAATCCCCAGCCGCCTAAGTGGACCATATCACCACCGCTATGCCAGGGATTCCAGTGGGCTCGGCTCATGTAGGTGGTCGTATCAGAGCGATCGGTGTTACCGCCGAGCCTGCCATTGGTCACTGCTAAGGATGCATGCCAGTCACGGTTGTTGCCGAACACTTTGCCTTTCACCCCCAGTCCGTATGAGCCACGGTCTGGAGCAACTGCTTCATTAACGAAGTTTCGCTCCATGAACCAAGTATTGTTGGAGGAAGTAGCACCATCCATCGTGCGGTCGTCATACTTATTGCCGACATACAGCTCTGCATCTCTTCCACCCCAGTTAAATAGGCTAGATATATAGGCATCACGCATGCTGACAGAGTTGCTTGACAGGTCGTAGCCCAGCTTGTAACCAACGCGTTCAGATAGCTGGCCAGCAAGATCCAATTGCAGGCGCCTTGCCGTTGAGCCGCTGATATTACGATCTTCAAAATCAGAGCCACGCGTGGCCGAGGTGTCAAACTGTAGCCGCCCCCCTATCTCCAGACGACGACTGCCATCGGCGCTGATAAATTCTGGCCCACCACCCGACCAGTCAATACGCGACTGGTCAACCTGGGATGCTTCTAGCAATGCGACCTGGCTTTGTAGCTCTGCAATGGCCGCACTTTCTCCCGACGCTGTCGCCTCAGCGCTGGATAGTGTAGATGCCGTGGTTTGGTTCTGGGCTGACGGTACGTGAACTGTATCCCGAGAAGACTCCAACTGTCCTAAACGGGCCTGCATAGCCTCCAATTGCTGCGCCTGACGAGCCAGCAGCTCAGACTGGCGCGCGATCAGTTCAGCAAGTTCGGCAGGTGTCGCCTCACTGGCCAACGCACTACCACTAAAAATAGGTAAAACAAATAATCCGAGGGTGGCCGCAGATTGCAGAACACTGCGGCCTGAATTGATTTTTTTTAGCATGATTTTTCCATGACCCTTGAGGATCGAATTCTGATTGTTGTTGTGTATACCGCTCGACTAACGTGCTCGCGAGGCAATATAGCGAGCCGCAAAGGGCGTCATCTGACTGGGGCTGTGTGTCACGCCGGGTAAAACCCAATGTCGCCAATTAAATGTGGTGTTCAAAGACCGGGCTTGGCGTTCACCAAATTCAAAATAGTGGCGAGTTCGATCCACGCGAGTCTCGCCCTGCGCATTGGTCTCAGGCGTCTGGCGCATAACAGTGTGAAGTGTGGCCGTATCTGCTCCACCTGCCAGCAACAGCATTGGCTGAGAGAAAAAATCTTCTAGCGCGGTGGCATTCAGCATCGGTACGCCACCGGTTCCATACGGCCACGCAATCGTCTCATCGGGCATCGTGTACCAGCCTGCTGCACCAACGATAATTTCCTCTACATTAGATTCCGGCATGAACATGGCGAAGCGATGAGCTACCTGTGCACCGGCACCGTGGCCATACAGATAATAGGTTTCACGATCGCTATGGCTGCGGTGCGCCCTGAAGTCAGCAAACACTCTCTCGACAAGGGTGAAGACCCACTGATCTGGCGGGTTCATCTCCTCTAATTGAGTAAAACCACGCGCTTGCTCTGCTGACCCAGCCTTGAATACGTTACCCAAGTTGAAACCATTTCCGCCTGGATAGGCCTGCGTGCTAAACCGAGGCACCAAAACCATCAGGCCCTCACGCTCAGCAAGTTCGGCCCAGTTGTCCCGATACTCCTTCGCGTTGCGTCGCAGCCCGTGCAGGATGAGAACTATCGGCGTATCCGGCGTATAGTTGCTCGGCTGATAGTAATAGACCCCCACCTCCTGGCGTGTAGCAAGGTCTTCAAATACATAGCGCCCAGCACCGGCCTCCAGACTTGCCACGCGCTCATTAGCGGCGACCGGCGACAACGGCAGGCACAGCACCATTAATGCGAACCATAGGATTCTCATTTTTGCTCTCTTATTTTATTTATTGAGATGTGGACAGCCTTGCTGAGATGTTTCTACTGGCGTGTACGTCTATATCCCACACATCTGGCAGCGCAGACCCCAGTAGAAGCCGCAGCCCGTAGGAAATTCACTCAACAAGGCCTGGGTATTATCGCGTTAGCGGCGGCTGTACTCGGCTACCGTATCTTCGGCGATCTGCTGCAAAAAGGCCGCCGTATCTTCATCGATACGGCCGTAATAGGTGTACGGATTACCGACTACCGATGTGTCGTAGAATGTGGCAAACACGGTGGCGGCGGCTAGATAGGTGCCTTCTGGAGAGGGGTGGCTGCCGTCGTAATCAACATGCAAGGCCAACTCTGGGCGTTGCTCGTAGGCATTTTGAAAAGCAAGACCGACGGGAATCACCGGGGCGCCGATCTCATTACCCACAGAGGTATATAGCTCTTCGATCATATCGGTCATGCCGGCATCGTAACTATCATGATCTTCGCTGTAGGCAGGCGTCATGTAGAGCACGGTCTCTGCCCCCGTCGCCTCAATGGCATTATGATGCCGCAGAACAGCATCACGAAACTCCTGCTGCTTCTCGTCGCTCAATGCAGCCGTGCTGTGCCCCTGTAAGACAACAACATCAAACGGGTTAGGAAACCCCAAAGCCCCGGGGAACAGATAGCTTTTGACTTCGTGCTGAGATAAATAAGCACCTGAAATGGTCACAGACTTGCTCTTGAGCTGATCGGCAGTGTCGGGATAGGCAGCTTCCGCCATGCGCTTAACGTAGTTGTGCAGGCTATTGTTGTAGAACTGATAACTATTGCCTACATAGAGTATTTGCTGCGGATTTGGTGAGCCGAGAGCATTGGGCTGAGTTTCGGCTTCAGCCATGGCTGAAGCTGGGAATAGTGCGGTTATGGCGAGAATGCCAATGCTGGCGAGGGGTGTTTTCATTGGGGTTAGTTCCATCCACGGAGTCGTTTGTAAAATCTAAGGCGTATTACATCCAGACACCTCAGCACCTTACAAATACTTGTGCAAACTCCATTCCGTTCACTTATTTTCTTCTTTATTTCAAACAGTTGAAAATTTCAAACGCGACAAACGTCGAAAGTCCCACACCTACCGATGGATGGAAATCCGCACGATTAAAATCGGCGTTTGTGCAGATTTCCGCTCACTCACACGTGTACTCCATGGCCTATCCACCAACGCAAAACGGGCAGCTCACAAGGAGCTGCCCGTTTCTCAATCTTTGCCAGTAATGCTTAGCGGCGAAGACCTAAACGCTGAATCAGAGACTGATAGCGTTCGAAATCTTTACGCTTTAGGTAGTCCAGCAGCTTACGACGCTGGTTAACCATGCGGATCAGACCACGACGTGAATGGTGATCCTGTTTGTTGGTCTTGAAGTGATCCTGCAGGCCATTGATGTTGGCGCTCAGCAGTGCAACCTGCACTTCAGGGGAACCCGTATCGTTATCGCCGCGGCCGTATTCGGTGACGATCTCGGCCTTCTTCTCAGCG
>NZ_JBQDLQ010000152.1:1051-4319 GCF_052095695.1 Halomonas sp. | reverse complement strand
ACCAGCTATTTGGAAACCGCAAGCCAAAAGCTGCGGGGTAGTTTATAGACGCCCTTAGGCAGACGCAACCGCCAAGCCTAAGGCCATCAACGCATATTCATGCCGCCGTTCACGTGAAGCGTCTCACCGGTGATGTAACCGGCCGCCTCACTGGTTAAAAAACCAACCGCTGCGGCGATCTCTTCCGGCGCCCCTAAACGAGCTAACGGAATTTGCTTAAGCAACATTTCATGCTGCGCCTCAGGCAGCGCTCCGGTCATATCAGTGGCGATAAACCCCGGCGCCACTGCGTTAACCGTAATGGCGCGCGAGGAAACCTCTCGAGCCAAAGCGCGACTAAAGCCCTCCATTCCTGCTTTTGCGGCCGCATAGTTAGTTTGGCCCAGGTTGCCCATGGTTGCCACTACAGAACTAATCGACACGATACGCCCAAAACGCGCTTTGGTCATACCACGCAAACAGGCTTTGCTTACACGGTAGACAGATTTCAAGTTGGTATCCATGACGGAGTCCCACTCGTCCTCTTTCATGCGCATTAGCAAATTGTCGCGCGTGATACCCGCATTGTTAACCAAAATAGTCGGCGCACCAAAGCGCGCAGTGATGCTTTTCAACACTTCATCAATGCTGGCCTGATCAGTCACATTCAAGCATAGGCCGGCTCCTTCAATGCCATTCTCTTTGAGATCGGCATCAATTTTTTCAGCGCCCGACTCGCTTGTTGCCGTACCAATCACAATACGGCCCTGGCGACCTAGCTCTCGAGCGATGGCTTGGCCGATTCCACGACTAGCACCTGTCACCAGGGCAACTCTACGTTCTTGGGTCATAACGTTCTGCCTTTAAGCGTGTACTTAAGCAAGGATAGCGAAACAAGACAACTAATGTTCACGCCTTGCCAGTCAACGTTTCGCGCGCTAATTCAAGCGCAGCGTTCAGACTATCGGGGTCATTCACCGCCAGCCCTTTACTACTCTTCACGATACGTTTATTGAGACCAGTCAACACCTTTCCTGGCCCGCACTCTATGAATACCTCAACGCCCTTACCAGCCATGGCTTCAACGCAGGCACTCCAGCGCACCGGCTGATATAGCTGTTCGATCAGACGTGTACGAAGCATAACGGTATCGGCATGGGCCTTAGCATCGACATTTTGAATCACCGTGTAGCGTGGCGTACGCAGTTCTATAGCCTGCATTGCCTCAGCCAACCGCTCAGCAGCAGGCCTCATCAACGCACAGTGCGATGGCACTGAAACCGGCAGCGCCATAGCGCGCTTAGCACCCGCCTCTTGGCAGGCTGCCATTGCCCGCTCAACGGCCGCTTTTTCGCCGGCAATAACTACCTGCCCTGGAGAGTTGTAGTTAACCGCAGAAACTATGTCGCCCTTGGCGGCTCCTTCACAGGCCGCCTCGACCGCATCATCTGCTAACCCAAGAATCGCGGCCATGCCACCTTCACCCGCGGGCACCGCCTCCTGCATGGCATCACCGCGCAGGCGTACTAAATTTACACCTTCGGCAAAGCTCATGACGCCAGCACACACCATCGCGCTGTATTCGCCCAAGCTATGCCCAGCCATCACACTCGGCCGCGGCCCTTCTAACTCTTGCCATACGCGCCAAATAGCCACGCTTGCAGAGAGCAGTGCAGGCTGGGTGCATGCAGTTGCATTAAGCGACGCTTCAGGGCCTTCTTGGACGACTTTCCACAAGTCGTAGCCCAAAGCATCTGACGCTTCCTCAAATGTCGTTCCCACTACACTATAGCGCTCGGCCAGCTCTCGCAGCATTCCCAGCTGCTGAGAGCCCTGCCCGGGAAAAATGAGGGCAAGGGGTTGAGACATGTCGTTCACCTTTGCTCTTGTAGGCATTTGCTCATATGAGCGATAGGCGAGGCTATTGGCACATCCTGATGCCACCTATAACCCGCAAAAAATTCTTACCGTTTATTATCTACTCATGGCTAGTAAGCACCATCGCTTTCATATGATGACGCTATCCAGCGGCCTGCGATCCTCGCAGGTAAATTGTGTTCTACTTCCTTTAGAGCCCGCTGGATAGCGTAGTAGAAACCATCGGCATGCGTACTGCCGTGACTTTTCACCACAATCCCACGCAGCCCTAATAAACTAGCCCCATTGTAACGCACCGGATCAAGCTCTCGCTTCAACCGCTTCAACACAGGCTTGGCCAGTAGGCTTGCCAAACGACCGCTCAGACGCGACTCAAATGCCATCTGCACGCGCTCAACCAGCATACTTGTCAAGCCTTCGCTTGCCTTAAGAACGGCATTACCCACAAAGCCGTCGCATACCACTACGTCCAGCTGACCCTTAAACAGATCACCGCCTTCGGCATAGCCTTCATAAGTAAAGGCATCATCGTTAGCATGCTCACGCAGCAGACGATCGGCCTCCCGCACGCTAGCGCTTCCTTTGGTTGCTTCTGAGCCAACGTTAAGCAGCGCCACCCGAGGCACCGGCGTATTATCGACACATTGCGCCATCACCGCGCCCATGAGTGCAAAATCGACCAGTCGACTCGCAGGCGAATCAACGTTAGCGCCCAAATCAAGCAAATAGCAACGACGCCCAGCACGAGCCGGAATTGCAGTACTGATCGCCGGGCGAGAAATACCCGTGATCATTCCCAGCTCTCGCCTTGCAAGCGCCACTAACGCAGCCGTATTACCCGCGCTGACACCCGCATCTGCTTCGCCCTGAGCAACGCTGCGCAACATATGCGCCATGCTACTCGAACGACCTTTGCGCAACGCCCAGGCAGCCGTTGCCGATGGCATGATGCTATCCGGAGCATCACAGACCACCAAACGCGACGCTGCCGCAGCCAAAGGCTGCGGCAAGCGCGAAAGCTCAGCAAGAATCTGCTGACGCGGGCCAAACAAAATCAGCTCTAGGCCTGGGTTTTCTACCACAGCCCTGGCAGAGCCAGCGACAATTGTACGAGGGCCTTGATCCCCCCCCATTACATCAATCGCTAGGCGCATACCGCACCGAATCCGTTTAGCCGCTTAACAGTGCCGTTGAGACCTATACCTCAACAACCTTACGACCACGGTAGAAGCCATCTGAGGCAACGTGGTGACGCAGGTGAGTAGTACCGGTTTCTTTGTCCTGAGACAGAGTCGGGCCGGTCAGTGCATCGTGACTACGACGCATGCCGCGCTTGGAACGAGTTTTACGATTCTGCTGAACTGCCATGGGTGTTTACTCCAAGGTATTTAAGGTAAAGGGTGCTTATTTT
>NZ_JBQDLQ010000152.1:0-1041 GCF_052095695.1 Halomonas sp. | reverse complement strand
GACCAGCTGCTCCGCCGAGACATGACATTCGGCTTCATCGTGATAGACCACCTGAGGCAGGCTAAGAATCAATTCATCCTCAACCACGGTCAGAAGATCCAGCTGTTCCTTTTCCACCAGCACCGGTTCATGACTCGCAGGCAGCTCGGCCGCTAAGGCTTCATCAGTGATCATTCCAAGCAGAAAGTCACTGTCCACCTGTTGAGGCAGCGGCACCAGGCAGCGTCGACAGGCAAGCGCTAACATCGCTTGCAAGTGGCCACGAATTTCACGACGGCCTTGAGCATCGACGCCAAACTCAAGCACGACATGACAGTCGCCAGTTTGGACACCCGCTTCATCGGCAAGACGTGGGAGCTTATCAAGTGCTACCAAGCCTTCGATTCGTTCGTGGCGGGCTGCAAGCTTATAAGGCTCAACCCGGCTGGGGAGTTGTGAGGTCAACATAGGCGCGCAATGATAGGCACTCCCCCTGCTGGTGTCAAAGCCGTCAGTGCAATTCTTCATAGCTTCCTCAATAAATAACCCAAATAGGGCTCAATAAACAGTTTAGCTGGGGCTTAATACCCTCCAATAGGCAGGTTTAACTGCTTTCGCTACACTCTACTGCCTAGACGCTCTACTTAGACACTGCTTTAACCTAATCACAGCAGAAACAACCGCTGCCAGGAGCTTTTGTGACTTCACCAATGATCGATCCATCAACAACCGAGCTGGTACTGGCCTCCAGCTCACACTGGCGACGCGAGCTACTTGAGCGCCTGCAGCTTCCTTACCAATGCTGCTCGCCTGACATTGATGAAACACCGCGTAGCGGCGAAACACCGCATGCGTTAGTGCACCGCCTCGCGCTTAGCAAAGCCAATGCTGTTGCCACGCGCTTTCCACATCACTGCATTATCGGCTCCGACCAAGTCGCGGTATTTGAAGGCGATATGCTCGGCAAGCCGCATACGTCCGAAAAAGCATGCGTCAACCTTGCTCGTTTTTCCGGCCAGCGCGTCACATTTCTCACCGGGCTCGCACTTTTAGATACACGCC
>NZ_JBQDLQ010000151.1:0-4419 GCF_052095695.1 Halomonas sp. | reverse complement strand
CGGCCGTCCTACTGACAGTGTTCAATAATTTCAGTACGGAAAGCGCACCGCAAAGCACAAATTATTCTCAATTTGTGCAGCAGGTGCAAAACCAGCAGGTGCGTAGCGTGACGATTGATGGTTACACCATCAGTGGTGAGCGTACGGACGGCTCTGAGTTTCAGACGATTCGCCCTTCGGCGGAAGATCCTAAGCTAATGGACGATCTGCTAAGCAATAACGTCACAGTTGTGGGTAAAGCGCCAGAGCAGCAAAGTATCTGGACACGTTTGCTGATCGCTAGCTTCCCGATTCTGCTGATTTTGGGCATCTTCATGTTCTTTATGCGCCAAATGCAGGGGGGGGCTGGCGGTGGTAAAGGCGGCCCGATGAGCTTTGGTAAATCAAAAGCTAAACTGCTCTCTCAGGATCAGATTAAAACAACCTTTGCCGATGTGGCGGGTTGTGATGAAGCCAAAGAAGAAGTGGAGGAGCTGGTCGACTTTCTGCGCGATCCGACTAAGTTTCAGCGTCTAGGCGGTATGATTCCCCGCGGCGTACTGATGGTGGGGCCGCCGGGTACCGGTAAAACGCTGCTGGCTAAGTCGATTGCGGGCGAAGCCAAAGTGCCTTTCTTCTCTATTTCAGGTTCTGACTTTGTTGAGATGTTCGTTGGCGTGGGTGCGTCTCGAGTACGCGACATGTTCGAGCAGGCCAAGAAGCAGGCACCGTGTATTATCTTTATCGATGAAATCGATGCCGTGGGCCGCTCGCGTGGTACCGGTATGGGCGGTGGTAACGACGAGCGTGAGCAGACGTTGAACCAGCTGCTGGTCGAGATGGATGGCTTTGAAGCTAACGAAGGCATCATCGTGATTGCGGCCACCAACCGTCCAGACGTGCTTGACCCCGCACTGATGCGTCCAGGTCGCTTTGACCGTCAGGTAACCGTGGGCTTGCCAGATATTCGTGGTCGTGAGCATATTTTGGGTGTTCACCTGCGCAAAGTACCGCTCGCCGATGATGTTAAGCCTCAGCTGATTGCTCGCGGTACGCCTGGGTTCTCCGGGGCCGATTTGGCTAACCTGGTCAACGAGTCTGCACTGTTTGCCGCGCGCCGTAACAAACGTGTTGTCAGCATGGAAGAACTTGAGCTGGCTAAGGATAAGATCATGATGGGCGCTGAGCGCAAATCGATGGTCATGACCGATAAGGAAAAGCTCAATACGGCTTACCATGAAGCCGGTCACGCCATTATTGGTTTAGTCGTGCCGTCTCATGATCCGGTGTACAAGGTGACGATTATTCCCCGTGGCCGAGCGCTGGGCGTGACCATGTTCTTACCTGAGGAAGATCGCTACAGCCTTTCGCGCCAACAGATTCTGGGACAGATTTGCTCGCTATTTGGTGGTCGCATTGCTGAAGAGATGACGCTAGGTCCGAACGGTGTTACCACCGGTGCCTCTAACGACATTAAGCGTGCTACCGAGTTGGCGCATAATATGGTCGCTAAGTGGGGTTTGTCGGATGCCATGGGGCCGATCATGTATGACGAGGACGAGTCGCATCAGTTCCTTGGCGGCCCGGGTCAGGGTGGTGGCAAGATGAAGTCTGGCGATACCACCACGCGTCTTGATAAAGAAGTGCGCAAGATTATTGATGACTGCTATGAGCAGGCGCGTCAAATCTTGGCCGATAATCGCGATAAGCTTGATGCAATGGCTGAAGCGCTGATGAAGTATGAAACTATTGATGCCGCTCAGTTGAAGGACATCATGGAAGGCCGCGATCCGCGCCCGCCGGCAGGTTGGAATGATGGCGACTCACCTGGCGGCGGCACGCCTGCCGGTGGTGAAAAGCCTAACGTTCAGGCCAGTGATGACGTTGCTGCGGGCCCGACTGATAGCGATGCTGAAGAGGATGACGACGATACGCCGCGCCGTCGCCCCTCAGACCCGCTGGGCGGTCCGGCAGGGTCATAGTGGTAGCGTAAGAATGAGCCAAAAGGCGCCCCGTCAAGGGGCGCCTTTTTTGTTATGCTGTGCACATACGACTGCCACGTTTTCTTCTCGACTAGGCTGTAGCATGAAATCAACTTTGGACACATATCCTCAGCGCGTCGCTGGCAGTGATTTACAGCTGCGCTGCGGGCGACATCTACTGGATTTATCCTTCCCGCGTGTGATGGGTATACTAAATGTGACGCCGGACTCTTTTTCTGATGGCGGGCAGCACGTGGCGCTAGATGACGCGTTACGGCATGCCGAGCAGATGCTGGCAGAAGGGGCAGCGATCATTGATGTCGGTGGCGAGTCGACACGCCCCGGCGCCCTGGTAATTAGCTCCCAAGAGGAGTTGGATCGAGTGGCTCCAGTGGTAGAGCGCTTGGTGCGCGAGCTGGATGCGCTGGTCTCGGTAGATACCAGCTGTCCGGCCGTAATGCGCGAGGCAAGTGGGCTGGGCGCCGGGATGATTAACGACGTACGTGCGTTAGAGCGCGAGGGAGCGCTGCAGGCGGCGGTGGGCAGTGGCTTGCCGGTGTGTTTGATGCATCGCCAGGGCGAGCCTCAGGATATGCAGCAGGCGCCGAATTATCAGCAGCCTGTTGAGGTCGAAGTGGCCGAGTATTTGGCGCGGCGAGTGGCCGAGTGTGAAGCGGCCGGTCTGCGTCGGAATAGGCTGTTAATCGACCCGGGCTTTGGTTTTGGAAAGACCGTGGAGCACAACTTGCGCTTGCTGAAATACATGGCGTCTCTTCAGGCGCTGGAGCTTCCGCTGTTGGTGGGTATGTCACGCAAAAGCATGATTGGCAAGGTGTTGGGCCGCCCGGTAGAAGAGCGCCTGTTTGGTGGCGTGGCGCTGACGGCGATGGCGGTGGAGCGGGGTGCGAATATTCTTCGCGTGCATGATATCGCTGCAACGGTCGATGCCGTCAATATGACCTGGGCGGTACTGCAAGAAGGCTGCGAGCCGCCGTTTGAGCTGTCTATGATTAAGGAGTTCGGTGCATGACAAGGCGCTATTTTGGGACGGATGGTATTCGCGGCACCGTGGGCAAAGCACCCATTACCGCTGATTTTATGCTCAAGCTGGGGTGGGCCGCCGGTCAGGTACTGCGTCGTGATAAGGGGCGGACGCGCGTGCTGATCGGTAAAGATACGCGCATCTCTGGCTATATGTTTGAGTCCGCGCTTGAGGCAGGGCTATCTGCCGCTGGTGTCGATGTATCGCTGCTGGGGCCCATGCCAACGCCGGGTATTGCCTATCTAACCCGCACGTTTCGTGCGGATGCGGGGATAGTCATTTCAGCATCGCATAATCCTTTTGATGACAACGGCATCAAGTTCTTCTCAGCTGAGGGTAAAAAGCTGCCTGATGAAACGGAAGATCGTATTGAAGCGATGCTAGAGGCCCCATTAACCACGGCTGAGGCCGCTCAGTTGGGTAAGGCGGCGCGCATTGATGACGCGGCGGGCCGCTATATTGAGTTTTGCAAATCGACGCTGCCCGATCGGCTGAGCCTGCATGGCCTAAAAGTCGTGTTGGACTGTGCTCACGGCGCTACTTACCATATCGCGCCTAATGTTTTCCGTGAGTTAGGGGCCGACGTCTCGACAATTGGTGTCTCGCCTAATGGGCTAAACATTAATGAGCAGGTGGGTTCAACGCATCCTGCAGCGCTGCGTGCGGCAGTCATTCAGCAGAGTGCCGATTTGGGCATTGCGTTTGATGGCGATGGCGACCGCTTGCTGTTAGTCGACGCTGACGGCCGTGAAATTGATGGCGATGATATTCTTTATCTTATTGCCCGAGATCGCCACGAGCGCGGTTTGCTCGAAGGGGGCGTTGTTGGCACTCTGATGTCCAACTTTGGATTAGCCATGGCGCTAGATAAACTAGGCATACCCTTTGAGCGTGCTAACGTTGGCGATCGCTTTGTGATGGAGCGCATGGCGGCGAACGGCTGGGAGCTGGGCGGCGAGTCTTCGGGGCATATTGTCTGCGGCCATGCGCAAACGACTGGTGACGGTATCGTGTCGGCGCTGCAAGTGTTGGCGCTGATGATGCGAGAGCAAAAGAGCCTGCCAACGCTGTTGAAAGAGCTAGAAAAAGTCCCGCAAGCGCTTGTCAACGTGCGCCTGCCCGCTGATACCAATGCCAAAGAAGTGATGGCATCGGCGCCGCTTCAGCAAGCGGTTGCTGCATTGGAGCAGGCGTTGGGCGATGAGGGTCGCGTATTGCTCCGGCCTTCCGGTACAGAGCCTTTAATTCGTGTGATGGTAGAGGGGCGTGCCCATCTGGACGTGGATCGATTGGCGAACGACCTGGCCGCTCAAGTGGAGGCTTTGCTGGATTAATGGCGCCGTAAACTGAGTTTGTGCTTGCAACAGCGGTTGTCTTGACAAGGCCGCTCCTATACCATTTCGCTCCACCTTGAGT
>NZ_JBQDLQ010000150.1:0-4463 GCF_052095695.1 Halomonas sp. | reverse complement strand
CGATGGTAGTGTGGGGTCTCCCCATGCGAGAGTAGGTCATCGTCAGGCACTTATTAAGAAAAGCCCCGAGCACATTGTGTTCGGGGCTTTTTGTTATGCTTGAAACAAATTAAAAGCAGCCGTTTTGCTGCTCATCGTGTTTAATCACTAAAGCCTGTTAGTCGGAGGCTCGTCGGCTTCACACTGGCCAAGCATATGATTAATGGCCGTGTCGGCTCCTTTCAGGCTAAAGGTCATGTACCAAGGCTCTCGGCCTTCTTGATCAAAGCCAAGAAACAGCTGCTCACCCTGACGCATGTCGGCCATTAACGTTGTTAAGTCGCTTAAGTAAAAATGTGCGTAAAATCCATCATCGCCACGTTCGGTAATAAACTCGGCCATGGTATCTATCACCGGCTGCCCATCGATGCGTAGCCGAGAAGGTACTAAGTTCACCGTGCGGCTTTCACCCTGCTGCTGATCAAGCGTGACGCGCATTTCTAGCCAGGGTAGATCGCATATGCCTGCCGTCGCGTTTAGGCTCAGCGTTGCATCCGAGTAGCTAGAGGCTTCAACCGCACGATAATGCTGTTCACCACTCAGCGAGAGCATCATTGACTGCCAATCTTCATGGCTTTGCACTTCATCGGTATTAAACGTCGCTGCGTTTGCCGGGGGCGTAGCGGCCATCCATGTGATGGCCACCATAGTGGCAAGCGTTAGCGAGCAAGAGCGCAGAGGGTGAATCGCAGACATTATACAGCGTCCCCTAATAGGGGCCGGACGTTGTCGTTGAGATAGCAGTTGTCAAACTCGCCTTCGTCGCTGAGTGCTTGTAAGTCCGGAATCGTTAAATGATGGCGGTCGCGAAAGGCAAGTCCATCATCACTGAGCGCGGTGAAGGTGCGG
Source organism: Halomonas sp. (assembly GCF_052095695.1). Classification (GTDB taxonomy): domain Bacteria; phylum Pseudomonadota; class Gammaproteobacteria; order Pseudomonadales; family Halomonadaceae; genus Vreelandella. The sequence continues at coordinate 3,575 of NZ_JBQDLQ010000150.1, read as the reverse complement.
CTAACGTGTACCGGGCTGAGGCCAAGCACATCGGCCAACTGCTCTTGGGAGAGTGGCAGGCGGAATTGATTGGTAAGATACGGATTGGTTTGCCGCAATCTTAGATACATCTCGTAAAGAAAATGCGCCATTTTCTGCCGGGCACTACGCCTAGCTAAGTTGACAAGGCGCTCGGTCATTAGCGCCTGCTGGCGGCTACTAATCGCAAACATCACCGAAGTAAGCGGCAGCGACTCACGAAATATGTCTAGCAAGCGCTTATGGGGGAAGTGGCAAACGACGCCGTCGCCAATCATGCGCACGCCCTCAAGGCGTTGCGAAAAAGCAAATTCGCGTAGACCAACAATATCGCCAGGCAAAAACACTTCCAGAATTTGCCGATCACCGTTTTCTTGGTGTCGATAGGAGTAAGCCCAGCCACTTTTAAGTGTGCAAAACTCATTGGCTGGGTCGCCCATCTCCCAAAGTAGTGAGCCCGCTTTAACATCAGAGGGACTATCTTCAAGTGAGATAAGTAGCTTCTTCTCCTCGTCGGTGAGCGAGCAGTAGTGACTAAAATGCTTAATAATACAGCTGTTTTCTGGATCCACAACTTTTCCCTCTAGCAGAGGTTTACATAGTACTTCGAATTTTTATCTGTCTGCTACTGTAAGCAGTATGGTCGCGTTCTATGCTGTCGGATCGGCATAGCGGAGCGCAGGTTTAGATGGCCCCCCCCTCATGGCCCCACATATCAGCGCTTCGTTGCGTGTTTACCGCGTGCCAGCAGTGGCGCTAAGAAACGACCGGTATGCGATACGTCCTTCTTGGCGATCTGCTCCGGCGTACCTTCAGCAATGATCTGCCCTCCACCGGAACCACCTTCAGGACCGAGATCGACAATCCAATCCGCCGTCTTGATCACATCCAAGTTGTGCTCAATCACTACGATGGTGTTGCCATGGTCGCGCAGGCGGTGGAGCACCGTGAGCAGTTGGCGAATATCTTCAAAATGCAGGCCGGTGGTAGGCTCATCCAATATATAGAGGGTTTTACCCGTATCGCGTTTGGCTAATTCACGGGCGAGTTTAACCCGCTGTGCTTCACCACCCGATAGGGTCGTTGCGCTTTGCCCCAGGCGAATGTAGGAGAGCCCTACATCTAGCAACGTCTGTAGGCGACGAGCAATGGCGGGCACCGGGCTAAAGAACGCCAAAGCATCTTCGACTGTCATGGCCAGCACTTCGTGAATCGTTTTTCCCTTGTAGTGGATATCAAGCGTTTCACGGTTATAACGCTTGCCTTTACACACGTCGCAGGGTACGTAAATATCCGGCAAGAAGTGCATTTCCACCTTGATCATGCCTTCGCCCTGGCACGCTTCACAGCGTCCGCCCTTGACGTTGAAGCTGAACCGCCCTGGCTTATAGCCTCGCGAACGCGCCTCCTGAGTGCCCGCAAACAGCTCCCGAATCGGCGTGAAAATGCCGGTATAGGTCGCTGGGTTGGAGCGCGGCGTTCGCCCAATCGGGCTTTGGTCAATATCGATAACTTTGTCGAGCTGGTCAAGCCCCTCAATTTTTTGATAAGGCGCCGGTGTTAGCGTCGTTGCACGGTTCAGTTCTCTTGCCGCAATCGGCATTAAGGTGCCGTTGATCAACGTCGATTTGCCTGACCCAGAGACGCCGGTAATCGCGATAAACAGCCCTAATGGCAGCGTCAACGTAACGTCTTGCAAGTTGTTGCCAGTGGCGCCACGCACAATCAGCTGTTTTTCTGGGTTGCCGGGAATGCGCCAAGGCGGTACGGCGATTTCACGCGTGCCAGAAAGATATTGACCGGTCAGCGAGTTAGGGTTGTCCATCACATCTTGCGGCGTGCCCTGGGCGACAATCTCACCGCCGTGGGCGCCAGCCCCTGGGCCAATGTCCAGCACGTGGTCAGCGGCACGGATGGCGTCTTCGTCGTGCTCGACCACAATCACGGTATTGCCTAAATCGCGCAGTCGCTCAAGGGTTTTCAACAGCCGGTCATTGTCGCGCTGATGCAAGCCAATCGAAGGCTCATCAAGAATATACATAACGCCGACGAGGCCTGCGCCAATCTGGCTGGCCAAACGGATACGCTGCGCTTCACCGCCGGAAAGCGTGTCAGCGCTGCGCTCCAAGTTGAGATAGTCCAGCCCTACATTGACCAAAAACTCTAGCCGAGCGTGGATCTCATGCACGATTTTATCGGCAATCTCACCTTTGCGCCCCGGTAAGCTGAGATCGGCAAAGTAGCGCCATGCTTCGCCAATCGGGAAACGCACAATCTCGGCAATGTTGTGATCATCCACGTACACATGGCGCGACTCTTGGCGTAGTCGCGAGCCGCTACAGGTAGCGCAGGGCTGCACCGCGATATACTTAGACAGATCATCGCGCACCATGTTGGATTCGGTTTCCCGATAGCGGCGCTGCATATTGGGCAGAACGCCCTCAAAAGCATGCTCGCGGGTGACTTTGCGACCACGATCACCCACGTAGACAAACGGCACCTGCTCATCACCGCTGCCGTTTAAGATAATTTCCTGCTCGTGGCGGGCGAGCTCCTTCCACGGGGTTTCAAGCTCAAAGCGATAGTGCTGAGCCAGTGCCTGCAGCTGAGTGAAGTAGTAAATATTGCGTCGATCCCAGCCTTTGATAACGCCCTCCGCCAAGGAAAGCTCAGGATGGCTGATCAGCTTGTCAGGGTCGAAATACTGCTGCACGCCCAGGCCATCACAGGTGGGGCAGGCGCCGGCTGGATTGTTAAACGAGAACATGCGCGGCTCAAGCTCTGCCAGCGAGTAGCCGCACACCGGGCAGGCAAAGCGCGAGGAGAAGGCAAGATCACCGCGCTCACCGTCCATGAAGTGAATCATGGCGGTCCCATCGGCTAGGTTGAGCGCTGTTTCGAAAGATTCCGCCAGCCGTTGAGCCAAATCATCGCGCACTTTAAAACGATCAACGACTACGCTGATATCATGCTTTTTGCGCTTATCGAGCGGTGCAATGTCATCGAGTTCAAGCACCTGGCCGTCGACGAGGGCGCGAACAAACCCTTGAGCACGCAGCTCAGCTAATAATTGAAGGTGCTCGCCTTTGCGGCCTTTGACGACCGGTGCCAGCAGCATGAGCTTGGTGCCTTCGGCGAGATTCATGACCTGATCGACCATCTGCGAGATAGTTTGCGCTTCTAAGTCTTCGCCGTGTTCTGGGCAGCGTGGCGTGCCCGCGCGGGCAAACAGTAGGCGCAGATAGTCATAAATTTCGGTAATCGTGCCCACGGTTGAGCGTGGGTTGTGGGAAGTGGACTTCTGTTCAATAGAGATCGCAGGCGAAAGCCCTTCAATGTGATCCACATCAGGCTTTTCCATGATCGACAGGAACTGGCGCGCATAGGTGGAAAGTGATTCCACGTAGCGGCGTTGACCCTCGGCATATAACGTATCGAACGCCAACGACGATTTGCCCGACCCGGAGAGGCCAGTAATCACAATGAGCTTATTACGGGGCAGTTCCACATCGATCTGCTTGAGGTTGTGGGTGCGGGCACCCCTGACCAGAATGCTG
>NZ_JBQDLQ010000149.1:0-4591 GCF_052095695.1 Halomonas sp. | reverse complement strand
TTAGGCCTCTGCGTGACGTGAAGTAGGTCAACTACGTCGTAGGATGAACGCTTACTCTTAAATGGTTGTTTAAGCGGAAGACGTACACCATATACCGTGATTTTGTTAATACGCATTATTGATGCCTTATTTATGTCCAGGAAAAGATCTGAGCCAGCGCAATCATGAGACTTGCCATACCTAGTTGAAGAATCGCTAATGGAAGTATCCATTTGATCCACTTACTCCACGACACACCTGCCACTGCAAGCCCTGCCATGAAATATCCCGACGTTGGGGTAAGAATATTGGAGATACCATCACCAAACTGAAACGCAAGAACAGCCGTCTGACGGGTGACTCCCACAAGATCCGCAAGAGGCACCATCAAAGGCATGGTCAGTGCTGCTTGGCCACTGCCAGAAGGGACTAAGAAGTTCAGGACAAGTTGAACAAAAAACATACATACCGCAGTAACCACCGCGGGCATTCCGCTCAGCAGCCCTTCGAGATGATAAAGAATGGTATCTAGGATATCCCCATTTCTCAGAATCACCAGGATGCCAAAGGCAAAGCCCACTACCAGTGCCCCCATCGCAATTTCCTGAATGCCTTCAACAAAATGGTCGGCAATTTTATTCGGGTTCATACGCGCAAATGCACCGATTAAAATAGCCATCAAGAGAAAGGCGCCGGACATCTCACCGATATACCAGCCGTGGCGTATCACCCCATAGGCAATAACCAGAATAGTGCCTACGAAAGCAGCGAGGACGAGTTTATCGGCAACTGATAACGCGCCAGGATCTTCATTGGCTTGTGGTTTGCCAAATTGGCGGCGGTCACTATTAAAGACAAGGCTCGCTTCGGGGTGAGCTTTGACTTTGGCCGCATAGCGAGTGACGAAAGCAATACTGACGCTAACGAATATTAGCCAGTAACAGGCCCGCAGAGTCATTCCAGAAAACATCGGGAGCTCAGCGATATCCTGGGCAACGCCAACGGTAAAAGGATTCATAAACGCTGCAGAGAAACCGGCACCAGCACCTACCAGTGGCACCGCTGCGGCCGTAATAGAGTCATACCCCAGCATACGCAGTAACGGTGCGAGGATAATGATGAAGGCAATTGTTTCTTCTGCGAGCCCGAAGGTTGCTCCTCCCATCGCAAATAAAAGCATCAGTAAAGGGATAAGAATGAGATCACGCCCAGTAAGCGCATTACTGATACTAGCAACGACTTTTTGTAGTACCCCGGTTGCTTTCAGCACGCCAAACGCGCCGCCTGAGATGAAAATAAAGAAGATAATGCTACTGCCTTCCCCCATCCCCTCAAAGACCGCCATGAACGGACTTAACCAGCCAGCTTCTTGCGCTTCCACCGCCGCATAACTGTCTGGCACTACAACCGTACGCCCTTGCTCATTGGTTACACGCTCATAGCTACCCGCCTGAAGAAAGTGGGTTGATAAAGCAGCGAGACAGATAAAGCTAAATAACACGACAAAAATATGCGGGAAGCGAAATGTTGGTCGTGAACTATTCTCGTGTGTCATTGTTTTTTCGAGAGGTGTCATGGGGTATCCCCAGTTTATTGATGGTTATCGAGAAACTGCATTGCCACACTGGTCAGGAAGTCGCTTCCAATCGACAGAATGGCATCGTTAAAGTCATAGTCAGGCTGGTGAAGTTTCGGTGTTTGTGGCCCTGAACCATTACCAATCCATGCATAGGCACCTGGAATATGGGTAAGAAAAGCTCCCATATCATCAGCTCCCATGCTGACTGGGTGCTCTACCAGCTGTTCATGCCCCCAACGCTGCACCACCACATCGCGGCACAGTTGGGCACAACCGCGGTCATTGGCAACCGCTGGCGTTGAAGGAACATAATCGAGTGTGACGTCGCATCCTGTTGCCTTGGAAACCCCTTCTGCCACGTCGCTAATCCGCCTCTCAAGGCGTTTGCGTAGCTCGGGTTTAAAGCAGCGCGCGGTACCCGTCAGCCGAGCAGTCGCTGGAATAATATTGCTAGCATGACCGCTTTGCAGGCTACCCAGACTAATTACAGCGATGTCCTGGGGGTCAATATTACGACTGACAATATGTTGAATAGCGGTTGTAAATAGGCTGGCTGCGACGATGGGGTCCGTTGTGAGATGGGGCATTGCGCCATGCCCCCCCGTGGAGTGGAACGTCACCTCAAAGTCGTCGCTTGATGCCATATGGGGGACGTCATGGATAACAAAACGCCCGGCCTCTACACCTGGCCAATTGTGTAGTCCAAATATCGCATCAAGCGCGAATTTCTCCTGAAGCCCCTCCGCAAGCATCGCTTCAGCGCCAGTACCAATTTCCTCGGCGGGTTGAAAAATCAACACGACATTTCCCTGAGCTGGGCGCTGGTTAGCCAACTGTGCAGCAGCAGCCATCAGCATTGCCGTATGGCCGTCATGCCCACATGCATGCATTACATTTGACTGGCTGGACCGATGCGAAAACTGATTAGCTTCCTCGAGTGGCAAGGCATCGAAGTCGGCTCGAAGCCCAACGGTTGCCCCCGTGCTGGTGCCTTGGATGACGCCGACCACACCGTGGCCGCCTATCTTCTCATGCACCTCATCTACCCCCAAGTCACGTAGCATCATTGCAATACGCTCAGCGGTTATAGACTCCTGACCAGATAACTCTGGGTGCTGGTGGAGCTCCCTACGAAACGTGATCATTTTCTCAAGCTCAATGGCTGATAACGTCATGAGAGGTAAAACCTTGTTGTAAAGTGGTAAACCTGGGAGAAATGCGCCATCTGACGTTTGCGATAACACATGCTTATGCAACATGAGCCGCGTACGCCGCTATACGCTTAGCCAGATTATTTTTGAGTATGTTGTAACGCTTAGTACGAATAAAATACTTCTTCCCGATAGCGTCATACCTTTATGAGATGAGGCTTTAGTTGTATTTTCTGTATGAAATGAGACGCGCATCGTGACGTCTCCGGGAGCGGACATGGACACAAAAAAACTAAGGTACTTCCTGGCGGTGGTCGAAGCGGGTTCGATATCGTCTGCAGCCAAGCAGATACCGATCGCTCAGCCCGCCTTGACGCGACAGATACATCAGCTTGAAGCCGATATCGGGGCAGTCCTGTTTTATCGTGATCGCAAAGGGGTATCTCTGACCCAAGCGGGGCATTACCTATATGCCAATGGGCAGCGTCTACTGTCAGAACTCGAAAGTGTCGCGAAGAAAACACGCGATATTGCCAATGGCTACCGCGAAAGTCTCTCACTCGGGATTAGCACCATACATCCCTATATTCCCAGCATCACAGCACTCATCAGCAGATTCCGTTCACGCTATCCATCAACACAGTTAACGCTGGAATCAATGTTGTCGGGGCCTCAGGCAGAGGCGATTCTGGCGGGTCGGCTCGATGCCGGCATTCTATTCATTGAACGAGAAGATGAGCCACGGCTAGATTACTATCCACTAGCCAGTTTTCGTATGGCGGTCTTTACCAGTCGATGCCACCCTCTCATAGCGACTACCCCGACCTCGCTTAAGGATTTTCACGACGCGCCATTCATTCGGTTTAGCCGAACCTCAACGCCTGGCAGCTTCGACCGGTTAGATAGGTGCTTTCAGAAGGTAGGCTTCGTACCCAATACTGTTCAGGAATGTCGCGATGACATCACTATTCGCAGTTTGGTCGCAACAGGAATGGGGTATGCGATTATGCCGAGCATCATGGCACTCGGCGATGAAGACATTGTCGCCTATGAATTAGACGACTTGCCAATAGCCACGGATCTCATGCTTGCTTGGCAAAAGGGGCGCCAGCCAGCGGCAGTAAAAACACTATGCCAGCTCGCCGAAGAGTCACATTGACGTCATCACTAACGACAAAAAAGATTATAGATAATGACCAAAGTTGCGATTTTTATTGATATCCAAAACGTCTATTACACCGTGCGAGAAGCGTATGGTAAAAACTTTGATTACAACAAATTTTGGGCACAAGTAACCACTGACAGAGACGTTGTGGCTGCTTTTTGCTATGCCATCGATAGAGGTGACCAAAAGCAACGGGAGTTTCAAAATATACTCAGAGCAATTGGTTTTAATGTAAAATTGAAACCTTTCATCCAACGCTCAGACGGTTCTGCGAAAGGTGATTGGGATGTTGGCATTGCTCTCGATGCAATGGAATATGCAGAGCAAGCAGATGTTATTGTATTAGTCTCCGGCGATGGAGACTTCGATCTTTTAGTCAACAAAATACGCGTTAAGCATGGTAAAAAAGTTGAGGTTTATGGTGTTCCCCAACTTACGGCAGCATCATTAATAAATGAGGCCAGTGAGTTTATAGCGATAGATCATTCGCTCTTGCTACGTTAGGTTGCTAATAGCGTCGCTTAGCTGCAGAGGTTATTCGTCTGGTAACTGATCGACCCGCGTGAGGTGAAGGGGGTCGTTGAAATTCCGCACGACGCCCTGGGTAACGATGTGCCTGTCATCAAAGGCAGCTGGATTGTTCACCAGCATGGGCAATGGCACCGTTACGGTAGTTGTCAAGAAATCTGTCGCCTCTGAGATCATTCAGGCCACCTG
>NZ_JBQDLQ010000148.1:0-4626 GCF_052095695.1 Halomonas sp. | reverse complement strand
CGTTCCACTCCGAGCAGGCGATTGCCTACGGTACGCAAATGGTCGGTGGTGTTACGCCGGGCAAAGGCGGCCAAACGCACCTCGGTCTGCCAGTGTTTAACACCGTTAAAGAAGCGGTAGAGAAAACCGGCGCAGAAGCTAGCGTTATCTACGTACCGGCGCCATTCTGTAAAGACTCAATCCTTGAAGCCGCTAATGCTGGCATCAAGCTGATCGTGTGCATCACTGAAGGCATCGCGACCCTCGATATGCTCGAAGCAAAAGTTAAATGCGACGAGCTGGGCGTACGTCTGATCGGTCCTAACTGCCCGGGTGTTATTACACCGGGTGAATGCAAAATCGGTATTATGCCGGGTCACATTCACCAGCCGGGCCGCGTAGGTATCGTATCTCGTTCAGGTACCTTGACCTATGAAGCCGTTAAGCAGACCACTGATCACGGTTTTGGTCAGTCTACCTGTGTCGGTATCGGCGGCGACCCGATTCCGGGCTCTAACTTCATCGATATCCTTGAGATGTTCGAGAAGGACCCGAAAACTGAAGCCATCGTCATGATCGGTGAAATCGGTGGCACGGCTGAAGAAGAAGCAGCGGCTTACATTAAAGCTAACGTTTCCAAGCCTGTCGTTTCCTACATTGCCGGTGTTACTGCACCTCCTGGCAAGCGTATGGGCCACGCGGGCGCAATCATCTCTGGCGGTAAAGGCACCGCTGACGAGAAGTTTGCAGCCCTTGAAGACGCCGGTGTTAAAACCGTGCGCTCTTTGGCTGAAATTGGCGATGCGCTAAAAGAAGTCACTGGCTGGTAAGCCGTTGACGTTTAGCTGCACGCTATAAAGGCGCCCCTCGGGGCGCCTTTGTTCGTTAACGAATAAGGTTATTGTTCAGTATGACGACTGAGCAGGCGGTAGCCATACACAATAAACAGCGGTGCACCTGCTGCTAGGTAAAGGTGATAACTGACTAACCGCCACACCAGTACGGCCGCTGCGGCCTGTTCGCTTCCCATCAATGGCAGTAACAGGCTGCCCACGCTCACTTCAGCGGCGCCCGCACCGCCGGGCAAAAAGCTCAGCTGGCTGGCCGCCATCGCTAGCATTTGAGTTAAAAATGTCCACATCCAATTCGCCTGGCCACCGACTCCCAGCACAGCCAAATACAGTAAGCTATAGCGCATCAGCCAATGGAGAGTCGTCAGCAGCAGCATGGCCAGTAGCGTAATGCGCGGCAGAGAAAGCGTTATCTTCAATGCATGTCGGCAGCGTAATAAACGACGTGTCAGCCAGCGGCGCCGGTAGCGGTTTGGCCACGGCGTTGTTAGGCGTTTTGTTCGAAGCAAGTTCGGCAAATAGCGCATGACCAAACTGACCAGGGCCGCCATAAGGGCCAAGCCAGCCAGCGCCCACTGCACTAGCGATTGATGTGGCCACTGAGTGTCGGTGATTAGCGAAACAAGCACCAGCCCACTCAGCATGGCGAGAAAAAACAGTAAGTCACAGCCCTGATCAATCAGAAACACCGCCGTGCCTTTCGCCGGTGGAAGGCCTCGCTTGGCCAGTAGCAATAGCAGCGCCACAGGTCCGCCACTTCCTCCTGGCGTGGCGCACAGCGCAAATTTAGAGGCCAGCTCAATACCTAGTGCGCCGCGTTGACCGATCCTGCCTGCACGGCCGCCCAGCATTAACCGTAGTCTTGCTGCATTGATGTTCCAGCACGCAAAGGCCATCGCCAGCATCAGTGCTAATAAATCCAGGGGAAAATGCCTGACGCGCTGCAGTGCCTCTGTACCGCCCAGCCATGTGGTGAGCACTAACGGTGCAATCAGTGCCAAAGCAATCATCACGCAGTGAAGTGGACGCCACTGCAGCAGCCGACGGTTAGCGGTGTTGGGGGAGAGCATAGGGTTGGCTGCCGTGGCAAAGAAACTGGTAGTGCTCAAGCAGTGAGTGCATGACACCGTCCCAATTGAAGTGGCGCTCTACATGCCGCCGCGCATGGTGACCGCTGGCCGCAATATCGTTGCTGAACAGTGCGACACAGGCTTCCGCCATGGCGACAGGGTCCAGCGGGCGGCATAAGATGCCAGCCCCCAGTGGCACGTTTTCTGCAAGCGCACCTGCTCGGGCCGCGACTACCGGGATGCCGCTTGCCATCGCCTCCTGGGCAATTAAACCGAAGGTCTCCCGCGTGCCTGCATGTAGTAGGGCATCGCTACTGGCCAATGCTTTCGCTACCTCATACGCGCCGCAGCAGCGGTTCACAATGGTAACGTTGCTGGCGATGTGATGAGGCATGCCTGGTCCCATTAGCAGCAAATGATAATCGCCACCTAGCAGGCGCATGGTTGAAAGCAAGATATCGATATTTTTTTCGCGGGAGTTTCGTCCCACGAAGATCAACAGCTTTTTATTTCGAGATATGCCCAGCGTTTGGCGAAAAGTCGCGTCACGCTGTTGAGGGTTAAAACGTGCTAAATCGACGCCCAGCGGCTGAACCCTAACGTTGTCGACACCCCAGTCGCGTAAACGGTTAGCCATCGCGTTGCACGGCGCCAGTACGCTATCAAACTGGCGATAAAGATTGGCGACGTAGCGGATTAAGCGCTTTTCAACGTGACGCCCAAAGCGATCTCCCATCAAGCGCGGCAGGTCTGAGTGATAAAAGCCTACCACCGGCACGCCAAGTCGCTGGCCCGCTGCGAGCGCTGCCCAAGCCGTCACGTAAGGATCGCCGGCTTCAAGAAGGTCTGGCTGTAGGCCAATCAAGGTGTCTCGCCATGCTGCCCCGCGTAACGGAAAACGATAGCCCTGGCCCAGGGGTAAATGTAATGCCGGCAGCGTGTAGTGATCGCCCAGGCTATCGCGCTCTGCCCCCGGTACCAGCAGGCTGGTGCGCAACTGGGGCAGGCGTGAAAACACGTGTTGTTTGGCCTGTAAGTAAGTGCGCACACCGCCACTGGCGGGTGCATAAAACATCGTTACGTCTGCGATGTGCAAACTAACCTCCAAAACCCTGCAGTGTCATCATTTCACCATAGGGGAGAAATAAGTCAGTTTGGCGACAGCGTTATGGAGCGGCACAAAAAAACCACGGCTCTTTAGATAAGGGCCGTGGCTAGATATCAACTCAGTGCGCTGTGGTTTACGCGCCTGGCTTAGCGACCAGCGAGCGAGTCTCTTCGCGGGCTTCGGTCAGCACGACGCGAAGCGGATCGCCGAGCTTATAGCGTTCCTCGCCTTCGATCTGAATACGACCCTCTTTATCATCAATCACCACTTTGCTGCGGTCACTGTGCATCAAGGGGGCGGGTACAAACGCCGTTGCGCCATTTTCCAGCAGACGAACGCGCATGCCGCCACGGTTGATGGCCATGATTTCGGCTTCAAATGTATCTTGATTCTGTGCGGCAGGCGTTAAATAGCGTACGTAAAGCCAGTCTTTCACATCACGCTCGGCCATACGATTCAAGCGGCGGCGCTCCGTCAACTGCTCGGTGAGCTGCTGAGTAGCTTCGGCAGGGGCCTGTTCGCCTTTAAGCACAAGCTTGATGAGGCGGTGGTTGACCATGTCGCCGTACTTACGGATTGGCGAGGTCCAGGTAGCGTAGGCTGCAAGGCCCAGGCCAAAGTGCGGACCAGGCTGAGCCGACATCATCGTGAAGCCTTGGAAGCGGCGCAGGCGCGCGTCTAACCAAGCGTCATCGCGGCTTTCCAGCGCGCGCTTAAGCTCCGTGTAGCGGGCAAGCTCGGTCAACGCTTCGCGCTCAACCACAATTTCCTGGCCTGCCAAGAACTCTTGAGCGGCTTCCGCTTTCTCTGGCTCAAAGGCGCGGTGGACGTTAAAGATGCCATGGCCAATATGCTGGGCCAGGAAGTCCGCGCAGCAGGCATTGGCTACAATCATCGACTCTTCGATCATGCGGTTGGCAATGCGGCGCTCTTCAGTGCGCACTGCCAGCACGTTACCGGCAGGGTCCAGGTCAAACACATAGTCCGGGCGATCTTTAAATACCAGTGCGTGTTCATTGCGCCAAGCGGTACGCGCCTCGGTTAAATCACGCAGAGCGTTAAGCTGCTCGGCAATATTATCTGCGGGCGTCCATTCACCTTGACCTTCGATCCAATCAGAAACGCTGTCATAAACGAGCTTGGCGTGAGATTTAACGTTCGCCGCGAAGAAACGGTAGTCGCCCAGGCTGCCATCGGCATTAATATCCAGTGTGCAGGCTAGTGCGGGACGCTCCTGATTTTCCCACAGCGAGCAGAGATCGTCTGCTAACTGCTCAGGCAGCATAGTGATATTCTGGCCGGGGAGGTAAACAGTGAAGGCACGAGTGCGCGCTTCTAAATCCGCAGCATGACCTTCAGCCACGTAAGCAGTAGGATCCGCAATCGCCACGCTCAACCGCCAGCCGCCTTCGGCGCGAGTAGCGATGTGCAGAGCATCATCCATATCACGGGTTTTCTCACCATCGATGGTGAAGAAGGGCGTGGCGGTTAAATCTTCCCGCGTCAAGCCTTCATCATGTAGGGGCCATACAGTGCCCGCATCGGGGGACTCTTGCTCCAGTGTATGGCGAGCAAGCGTCACGCGCCACGGCACCGCTGGATTATCGCTTTTAGCGAT
>NZ_JBQDLQ010000147.1:1253-4678 GCF_052095695.1 Halomonas sp. | reverse complement strand
GACAACACCGAGCAAGATGACTGTTGTATCAACCATGTCGGTTTCCTATTGCTGGAGGTTTTGTATAACCCGGCGATGCAGGCACCGCCGAGAAAAACCGGCTCCGATTAAAGCTGAATGCCTGAGAAAGACATAAAGCCTAACGACATCAGACCCACGGTGATGAAAGTGATGCCCAGCCCTTGCAGGCCACCCGGCACATCGCTGTACTTCAACTTTTCACGAATACCCGCCAGAGCGGCAATCGCCAGCGCCCAGCCAGTGCCTGCGCCAAAACCATAGACCACTGATTCGCCAAAGCTGTAGTTACGCTCAACCATGAACAGTACGCCACCTAAAATGGCACAGTTAACGGTGATTAGCGGCAGGAATACACCTAACGCGTTGTAGAGCGAAGGCACGTACTTATCAAGGAACATCTCCATGATCTGTACTAGTGCAGCAATAACACCGATGTAGGAAAGCAGACCAAGGAACGAAAGATCAATGTTTTCAGCACCGCTGATACCCGTCCACGTTAGTGCGCCTTCTTGCAGCAAGTAGGTGAACACTAAGTTGTTGATAGGTACCGTAACGGTCAATACAACGATAACGGCAATGCCAAGCCCAATCGCAGAGGAAACCTTTTTGGAAACAGCCAAGAAGGTACACATGCCCAAGAAAAAGGCCAACGCCATGTTCTCAACAAACACCGAGGCAACAAAGAGACTCAGATAATGTTCCATATTACACGGCCTCCTTGGGCTTGGTGTTTTCTTTCATTTTGAACTCATTACTTTCTACTTGCTCTGGATTAACCGAACGCATAATCCAAATCAGCAGGCCAATAATGAAGAACGCCGAAGGCGGCAACAGCAGCAAGCCGTTAGGAACGTACCAGCCACCATCTTGAACCGTCTGAAGAACGGTGAAACCAAAGATGCTTCCAGCGCCCAACAGCTCACGTACAAAACCAACAACCAGCAGTACAAAGCCGTAGCCTAAGCCGTTACCAATACCATCTAGGAACGAAAGACCTGGCGAGTTAGACATCGCAAAGCCTTCTGCACGGCCCATAACGATACAGTTGGTAATGATCAGGCCTACAAACACAGAAAGCTGTTTGGACATCTCATAAGCGTAGGCTTTGAGAATCTGATCTACCACGATAACCAGTGATGCAATAATGGTCATCTGCACAATGATACGAATCGATGACGGAATGTGATTCCTGATCAACGAAACGAACAAGTTTGAGAACGCAGTCACAAAAATAACCGCCAGCGCCATTACCAGCGACACGCTCATGCTGGTCGTTACTGCCAGTGCAGAACAAATCCCCAAAATCTGCAGTGCAATGGGGTTGTCTCTAAAAATAGGCGCCGTTAAAACGCCTTTTGCATTTACGTCCGCCATGATCAAGCCCCCTCAACGTCTTCGAAGTCAGTATCGGTGCCTTCGGCATCTTCCGGCTCAGTACCGCTGCGGAATTTCGCCAAATACGGTCCGAATGCTTCCTCGCTTAACCAGAACTTCAGCATGTTTGTCACGCCATTACTGGTTAGCGTAGCGCCAGATAACGCGTCCACTTCATAGTCGTCGCTCGCGCCGCCCTTGGTAAGATGAATTGCCGGTGAGAGGTCGCCCTCTTCATCGTAAATTTTCTTACCTTCCCACTGGGCCTGCCAACGGGGGTTGTTTACTTCCCCACCTAGGCCTGGCGTTTCGCTGTGCTCATAGTAGGTGATACTCACGATCGTATTGCCATCACCCTCTACCGCTAAGAAGCCACGCATCAGTCCCCAAAGGCCTTGGCCGCGAATAGGCAGCACAATTTGCTCTGGATCATTTTCGTCGCCAATCAGGTACACCGTCGCGTAGTTTTCTACCCGCGAAAGGCCTGCTATATCCTGATCGCCTGACAGCGTGCGGCCTGTCGCGGGATCCCGCGCAGCCTCAAAACTATCAAACGTATCGGGATCGAACTCATCAGTGTACTCGCCGCTATCCAAATCGATAACGCGTGCGGTGATTTGCTCGCTAAAGGCCTCTTCAACGTCCATACCGGGCTCATAGAGCTTGGCAACGTTAAGGATATTGGTTTTACGGTCCAGCTCCTGGTTGAGCTGCTGAGCGGGGCGCAGTGCAACTGCCGCCGTCGAGACAATGACCGAGCACACAATACACAGTGCAAAGGCCACAATCAGGACTTTCTTGATGGAGTTATTACCTTGTGCCATTAGGCAGTCTCCTCGGCCGGTACACCGGTACGCTTAACGCGGCGCTTGATATTGGCCTGGACGAAGAAATGGTCAATCAGCGGTGCAAACAGGTTCGCGAACAGAATCGCCAGCATGATGCCTTCCGGGAAGGCCGGGTTCACAACGCGAATCAAGACAGTCATCACACCAATCAGCGCACCAAATATGAGGCGGCCCTGGTTCGTCATTGAGGCTGACACTGGGTCAGTCGCCATGAACACCATACCGAAGGCAAACCCGCCAATAACCAGATGCCAGTACCACGGCATGGCGAACATGGCGTTAGTATCGGAGCCAATCAGGTTAAAGAGCGTGCTGGTGGCCACCATGCCCAGGAACACGCCCAGCATGATTCGCCAGGAAGCAATACGCGTCCACAGCAGTACCGCCGCCCCCATAAAGATGGCCAGCGTAGAAACCTCACCCACAGAGCCTGGGATAAAGCCAAGGAAGGCATCCCACCAGCTAAAGGTATTGGTCAACGCCGTCATGCCGTCTTGGAACGCCAAGGAAAGCGCAGTGGCTCCCGTATAACCATCGGCTGCGACCCACACAGAGTCACCCGAAATTTGCGCCGGGTAAGCAAAGTATAGGAAGGCACGCCCCGTTAGTGCGGGGTTCAAGAAGTTCTTGCCCGTACCACCGAAGATTTCCTTGCCGATGACCACACCAAAGGTGATGCCTAAAGCAACCTGCCAAAGCGGGATAGTGGCGGGAAGAATCAGTGCAAACAGTACTGACGTTACGAAGAAGCCTTCGTTAACCTCATGGCCACGCTTAATCGCGAACAACACTTCCCAGAAACCGCCCACAGCAAACGTTACCAAATAGATAGGTAAGAAGTAGGTAGCACCAAGAACAAAGTTAGCCCATAAGCTGCTGGAATCATGACCCGACGCCAAGGTCATCAGGATCGCTTCGCGCCAGCCACCCATTGATGCATAGCCCGCATCGATGGCGACGTTAGCTTGCCAGCCGGCATTCCACATACCAAACAGCATGGCGGGGAACGTGCACAGCCAAACGGTGATCATCATGCGCTTAAGATCGATACCGTCGCGCACGTGTGCCGTCGTTTTAGCAACGCTAGGCGGTGAGTAGAAAATAGTATCTACCGCTTCAAATAGCGGATAGAACTTTTCGTACTTTCCGCCTTTGTGGAAATGCGGCTCGATATTTTGGAGT
>NZ_JBQDLQ010000147.1:0-1243 GCF_052095695.1 Halomonas sp. | reverse complement strand
TCATCAGGCCTCTTTCTCGATCATGGTGAGATTGTCACGCAGGATGGGGCCGTATTCGTATTTGCCAGGGCAAACGTACGTGCACAGCGCCAGATCCTCTTCGTCCAGCTCAAGACACCCAAGCTGCATGGCAGCCTCAATATCACCCACGATCAGCGAACGCAAAAGTTGAGTAGGCATAATGTCTAGCGGCATCACTTTCTCGTAGACACCGATGGGCACCATCGCACGCTCAGAACCATTCGTTGACGTCGTCGGAGCATAGTTGCTCAGCCCTTTAATTTTGGAAATATAAATCCCCAAAACCGAGTGGCGATTAACACCGGGAGACATCCAACCCATGAATGTGCGCTTATTACCTTCTTCTAGCAAGCTCACTTGATTGCCGAAGCGGCCTAGATAGGTCAACTTGCCTTCTGCAGCAAAACCAGAAAATACAGAGCCTGAAATGACGCGAGTGTCATCAGGCTTGATAACGTCGCCATCCAGCAGTTCATCCGTATTAGCGCCTAGGCGTGTACGAATAAGACGAGGATTCTCGGCACGCGGACCACCGATGGCAATAATGCGGTTCACATCCAGCTTACCTTCTACAAACAGCTTGCCGAACGCAATCACGTCCTGATAGCCGATGTGCCACACTTTTTTATGCAGTGCGACCGGAGAAAGGTAATGAATATGGGTCCCGACCAAGCCGGCAGGATGAGGCCCCCCAAAGCTTTCGGCTTTCACACCGTCAATATCGCCACCCGGAATAGAGGCATTCTCACCCGTGCCATTCTCGCCGGTACATAGGAAGACGTTGCCCTCGGTAAGGCGCGCTAACACCTTGAGGCCGTCTTCAAATGCCTGCGGCTGCTCATTTATGATCAACGCAGGGTCAGGGCTCAGCGGATGGGTATCCACGGCAGTCACAAAAATATCGACCGGCGTGCTATCGATAGCTGGTGTACGCGAGAATGGACGCGTGCGTAGCGCTGTCCACAGCCCAGACTCCACCAGCTGATCAACCACGATCTGACGATCAAGCTGTGCGATGGCATTACGATCATGAGCTGCGAACTCAATCGCCTCCTCAGTCTCGTCAACTCTAATCACAACAGATAGCAAACGACGTTTTTCGCCACGGTTTATTGCAAGCACTTCACCGGCAGCAGGCGCTGTATAGCGCACGCCATCAATCTTCTTATCGGTGAAGAGCAATTGGCCTAGTTTGACCTTATCCCCTTCCTGAACTTCCATT
>NZ_JBQDLQ010000146.1:0-4885 GCF_052095695.1 Halomonas sp. | reverse complement strand
AAAACTATTCCACTTGGGGCTCTGTCTTCCACCACAGGCTCAGCGTATGCATGAGCACGCCCAGAGTCGCGCCATGGGAAATAAACACCTGCCAGCTGATCCAGTCCGTAAATAGCGCATGCCAGCACCCCATGGCGGCCATTCCTAAGAGCATCATAACAATAAGACGCTTGAGTAATGCAGGCAGTTTTTGGCGTGCAGTGGATGACAGCATGCGCCACTGCACGATAGCCGCAGCAGCCACCAAGGTGAAAGCAGCGACGATCAGAATCTGACGCGTTTCGTGACCACCAGCTAGATAGCGCGGCAGTGCCGCCAGCATCAGCACACATAAGCCTATCGCTACGCTAATACGTTCCGGTGAGATCGGAGCTCGCTGCATTACTTAATCTACCTTCAACTGCTGGGCAACAATCCACTCTTCAACCCAAGGAATAGCAGCATCATCGGCCATAAATGTTTCCATCGCATCGATGTCTAGCCGCTCACCTAATCGAGTAGCACCCTGATCCTCAAGCAGCATATCTAACGCCCTGCCTGCGCCACAAAATGTATCGCCATAGGAGCTATCGCCCAGCGCAATTAAACCGTAGCGCAACGATGAGAGCGATGGGCTTTGATCGCGCAGATGACGAACAAAAGGCACAAAATTACCGGGGAAATCACCACTGCCCGTTGTTGATACACAAAATAGCACCAAATCAGCGTGACTTTCGGTAATGTCTATTAAGGCTGGCTGCTCAGAAATTGTGACCGTGTAACCGGCCTGCTCAAAGAGAGGCTTTACCTGTTCTGCAACATCTAACGCGCCGCCATACATTGTACCTACTAGAATATTCAGCTTCGGCATCGTCACTCCCCTGCGAAAAGTACCCGCCATCAAGTTGGCCAATACCCGATGAATTTGCTCAGATATTAACATGGCTAGAGAAAATGAAATACGCCTCAGCGCGCTCAGCCAGGGCGACGCCCAAAAAAAAGAGCGCCCCAAGAAGCGCTCCTTTCTGTACTTTAAAAGCGTTTATTTAATCAGCAAAACTTGGCGACAAACTCAGGCGCAGGAAATCACTCCGCACCTAAATAATGCTCTACTTGCTGCTTAAGCTTTTGTCCCGGACGAAAGGTAACCACACGCCGGGCAGAAATTGGAATTTCCTCACCGGTTTTAGGATTTCGTCCAGGGCGCTCCCGCTTATCACGCAAATCAAAGTTACCGAAACCCGATAACTTAACCTGCTCGTTCTCACGCAGGCAGGCTCGAATCTCTTCAAAAAAAGCTTCGACCATCGCCTTCGCTTCTCGCTTAGACAGGTCTAGCTCTGCATGCAAATGTTCAGCCAGCTCTGCTTTGGTCAACGCACCCATAGGGCTTCTCCTTTTCATTGAGGCAAACACAGCAGCAAACGCATTGCCAAGAACGTGATAAGCGGCGTAGCGTAACCTTAGCTATTATCAGCCTCGCAGCTCAGCACCAAGTTTGACACGCACTTGTGTCACGATTGAATCGACCAACTGATTGATTTCTTCATCGTTTAGCGTGCGCGATGGATGCTGCCAGGTCAAGCCCAACGCAATACTCTTACATCCATCCGCGACGCCTTTGCCTGAATAAACATCAAATAGTTTGATATTTTGCAAGTAATCACCGGCATTTTGCTTAGTACAGTCAAGCAGTGCCTGAACAGGCGTTGCATCGCTGAGTATAAACGCAAGATCACGACGCACCTCAGGAAAACGTGATAACGGCTCAAACGCTGCAATCTGCCCCTGGCTTAGGGCGTCTAAACGCACCTCAAACAGTACTGCATCCATCTTTAAGCCCAGCGTTGCACGAACCTGCGGGTGCAGAGTACCAATCCAACCTGCTGGCTTGGCGTTATACAGTAGCTGAGCACTTTGCCCCGGATGAAGCGCTGGATGCTCTGCTGGCTCAAACCGCCAGGCACTTGACTCACCGCCCAATGCCAGCAAGCTTTCCAGATCGCCTTTCAAATCGTAAAAATCAACACGCTCTTTAGCACCGCTCCAACCCTCGTCTTCCCGCGTACCACAGACCAATGCACCTAGCATCGGCACTTGCGATAATGCATCCAGCTCACCGTTAAATACTAGCCCGGTTTCAAAAAGACGCACGCGCGATTGCTGGCGATTAAGGTTGTATTCCATGGCACGCACTAAACCTGGGAACAAGCTCGCACGCATTACCGATAAATCAGCCGAGATAGGATTAGCGAGCACGGGAGAAACAGCGTCAGGCAAAATAGCGGCCTGCAGCTCAGGGGCAACAAAACTATAGGTGATCGCCTCTTGGAAACCGCGAGAAACCATTTGCCGACGTAGCTGTGATGTGGAGAGCGTGGCTTCATCAGCAGAACGCAAAGCTAAGCGTGCCGCAGGTCGACGCACCGGTAGATTATTGTAGCCGTGGATCCGCGCAACTTCTTCAATCAGGTCATCTTCGATGGCAACATCAAAGCGCCAACTGGGCGCAACCACGCTCCAACTACCCTCATCCCAACTGACACTTAGCCCTAAGCGCTGCAAAATATCGGTCACATCGTCGCGATCAAGCGACTTGGAAAGCGCCATTTCCAAACGAGCACTGCGCAACACTATTGAGCGCTGCTCAGGCATATTGCCAGCACTTTGCACGTCAATCACCGGCCCGGCCTGGCCGCCACAGATATCAATAAGCAGCCGGGTTACCCGCTCAACGGCGAGCGGAGCTAACTGCGGATCGACGCCGCGCTCAAAGCGATGTGATGCATCGGTATGCATCCCGTAAGAACGCGCTTGGCCAGCAATGGCAAGCGGTGTAAAGAAAGCAGACTCAAGGAAAATAGTATGCGTATTTTCATTAACGCCTGAGTTTTCTCCGCCCATCACCCCTGCCATCGCTAACGGGCCGGAATGATCAGCAATCACTAGCGTTTCAGTACGCAGCGCCACGTCACTGCCATTAAGCAGCGTTAAACGCTCGCCGGGCTTGGCCATACGTACAACGATGCCGCCTTCCAGGTTGTCACGATCAAAGGCGTGCAGCGGCTGCCCCAACTCAAGCATCACGTAGTTAGTGATGTCGACCACGGGGTCTATGGAGCGCACACCGCTACGACGCAAACGCTCGACCATCCAAAGCGGCGTTTCAGCCTGCACGTTGATGCCTTTAATAACGCGGCCAATATAGCGCGGACACTGCTCTGGCGCTTCGACATTAATAGCAAAACTATCTTCAATGTCGGCCACCACAGGCGTTATTTCTGGCCCATTAACCGCCAAACGATTGAGCACACCCACTTCGCGCGCCAGCCCCTTAATACTTAAGCAGTCACCGCGATTGGGCGTCAGATCAACCTCAATCATCATATCATTGAGGTGCATATATTCTCTAAAATCGGCACCCACGGGCGCCGATGCCGACAGCACCAGGATGCCGGACGACGTATCTTCTTCAAGCCCGAGCTCCGAGGCTGAACAAATCATCCCGTGCGACTCAGCGCCGCGCAGTTTCGCCTTTTTAATCTTAAAGTCGCCCGGCAGCACACCCCCCACCTGAGCAAAGGCAATTTTCTGACCCACATCGACATTGGCGGCACCACAAACGACCTGAACGGGATCGCTGGAGCCATCGTCAACGGTGCACACATTAAGCTTATCCGCATCAGGGTGTTTCTCTTTACTCAACACCTTTGCCACCACCACGCCACTAAAAGCAGCGGCCACAGCTTCAATAGCGTCGACTTCCAAGCCGGCCATGGTGATTTGATCAGCGATTGTCTGCGTATCTAGCTGCGGCGATACCCACTCACGCAGCCACTGTTCTGAAAATTTCATGGTTTTTCCTGTATTCGGCAGCGGTCTTAAGCGAATTGGCGTAGAAAACGCAGATCGTTTTCAAAAAACAGGCGCAAGTCATTAACGCCATAGCGCAGCATCGCTAAACGTTCAGCCCCCATTCCGAAGGCAAAACCGGTGTAACGCTCAGCATCGATACCCGCGTGCCGGAAAACCTCAGGATGCACCATGCCGCAACCCATCACTTCTAGCCAGCCGCTATGAGAACACACGCGACAGCCTGACCCGCTACACATCACACACTGAATATCCACTTCGGCAGAAGGCTCAGTGAATGGAAAGTACGAAGGACGGAAACGCACAGAGAGATCGTCGCGCTCAAAAAATGCTTGCAGAAAGTCTTCGATGGTACCTTTAAGGTCCGCAAAGCTAATCCCTTCATCGACCAGCAAACCTTCCACCTGGTGGAACATGGGCGTGTGGGTCAAGTCTGAATCACTACGATAAACACGGCCCGGGCAGACGATACGAATGGGTGGCTCGCAATCTTTCATTGTGCGTACTTGCACTGGCGAAGTGTGAGTGCGCAGTAAGCGCGTAGCATCAAAATAAAAGGTGTCGGCCATACCACGAGCAGGATGGTGGGCCGGAATATTGAGGGCTTCGAAATTGTGATAATTATCTTCAATTTCAGGCCCAATCACCACATCGTAGCCGATGCGTGTAAACAGTCCTTCAATACGCTCAAGCGTTTGAGTAACCGGATGCAAACCGCCCTGGGACTGATTGCGCCCTGGCAACGTGACATCGATGCTCTCCGCAGCCAGACGCGCACTCAACGCAGCGCTGTCAAGCTGCTGGCGTTTAGCATCAATTTCGCTGGCCAGCGTTTGCTTAGCCTGGTTAATGCGCTCACCCGCAGCAGGCCGCTCTTCTGCTGACAACTTTCCCAGACCTTTCAGTAAGGCAGTTACCTCACCTTTCTTACCTAAGTAGCTTACTCGTAACTCGTCTAGTGCAGCGACACTCTGCGCGGCCTGAATGGCGTCGCGAGCCTCAGATACCAGAGTAGGAAGGTGATCCATCCGTT
>NZ_JBQDLQ010000145.1:0-5039 GCF_052095695.1 Halomonas sp. | reverse complement strand
GACGAATGGGACGTTGCAATGCCTCGTCGAGGTGGCGCGTATGTTACTCAGACCTCATTGAACTGTCAAGCACTCTACCCCCCACCAGCCTAAATTCGACTGCTATCAATTACCTACAGCGCCAATAATCAGTGCTTGTCGCTATGCACACTAAGCGAGCCTGTCGTGATTATTAAGCATCATTGCGGTGCAGAGGTTTATTTTGCTTAGCGTTTGCCACTTCACTATCGAACTACAAAACCATTCAAAATCTTTTATTTATAATAAAATCGATTTTTCTGGCACACCCCTTGCTACTGCATTGTGTTTCCTTGCTGACCTATCTCCCCATGAACGAGGTGTGCTATGCCCTTATCCCGCCGCAAGTTTCTCACCACGGCAGCCGTCTCCTCCACCGCTGGCTTGGTATTAGGTGCGCCGTCAATTGCCCGTGCGCAATCTTCTGAAAGTTTTAACTGGCGCATGACCAATGCCTACGCTCCTGGCTCGCCCTTTTATGTAGAAGGCCCTGGCAGCCCTACTGACGTGATCGCCAAAATCAACGCTATGTCGGGTGGGCGGCTCAATATCCAGCACTTCTCATCCGGCGAGCTGATTCCGGCTTTTGAAGGCTTCGAAGCCGTCCAAAGCGGCACCATCGAGATGAACGCCGCTAACAGCTACTTTTGGTCGGGTACCACCTTTGCCGCCCAGTACTTCACTACCGTGCCGTTTGGCATGAGCTTTATGGGCCATATGGCGTGGCTTTATCACGGCGGCGGTTTAGAGCTTTGGCACGAGGTGTATGAACCCTACGGCATGGTGGCCTTTCCGTTGAACAATACCGGCGTACAAATGACCGGCTGGTTCCGCGAACCGATTGAGGATATTAGCCAGCTCAACGGCCTGCGCATGCGGGTTCCTGGCTTGGCTGGACAGGTTTACTCTTCGCTTGGCGTGGATGCCCGCGTACTGCCCGGTGGCGAAATTTTCCCAGCGCTGGAGCGTGGGGTTATTGATGCCGCCGAATTTGTGGGCCCCTTCCAAGACCGCCGCATGGGCCTACACAACGCCGCTAAGTTCTATCACACCACCGGCTGGCATGAGCCCTCAACCACCGGCGAACTGCTGATTTCAAAATCGCACTGGGACAGTCTTCCAGAAGATTTGCAGATGATTGTGAAGAGCGCCTGTATGGCCGCCTGCCTGGAGAGCGTGACCTGGTCGGAAGCGGTTAACGGCGAAGCCATGACCGATTTGGTAGAGAACGAAGGCGTTACTGCCAGCATGCTGCCACAACCCGTGATTGATGCGCTGCGTGAGGCAACGATGGACACGCTTTCTACCGAAGCCGACGCCGACCCGCTGGTGCGCAAAGTGCACGATAGCTATATGGCGTTTAAAGCCAATCATGACCGCTGGGCAGGCGCCAGCGAACGCGCCTGGTTAACTGACATTATCGGAGTCTGATATGCGCGTCGTGGCATGTTTTGTCCACGGCGTTGAGGCGGTGGTTCGGCTATTTGGCTGGGTCGCCGCCTGGACCTGCGTGGTATTAGTCGGATTCGTCGCTGGTGACGTATTGATGCGCTATGCGTTTAGCGTTGGCGCGGTATGGCTGCAGGAGCTGCAGTGGCACCTGATCTCACCTATCGCACTGTTTGGCATGTCGTATCTACTGCTGATGGGTGAGCAAGTTCGCGTGGACGTTTTCTACGAGCGCTTTCCAGCGGGTCTGCAGCGGGTGATTGAGATAATCGGCGGGCTATTGCTACTAGTGATGGGGCTATATATCGCCTGGCTGACGCTGCCCTGGATCGCCCAGTCATTCGCTCGCGGTGAAGCATCGCCCAATCCCGGCGGCCTACCCCTTCGCTGGCTGCTCAAATCACTGATCCCGTTTGGTTTCGTCCTTCTTGCGCTGCAAGGGTTGGCCTACGCGCTACGCCAGGCGTTCGCCCTACCCTCACGAGGTGAATAACGCATGTCTCCCAATGAATGGCTAGCGATCGGTATGATCGTGGCTTTTTTCGTGTTTTTGCTGATTGGTATTCCGGTAGGTATCAGCATCGCCGCTACGGCCTTCTTCTTTGGCTATATCGGCTTCGGACCGATGCTGTTTAACCTGCTGCCATCGCGTATCTACGGGGTGGTGACCAATTACACTTTTATGGCGATACCGCTGTTTGTGTTTATGGGGGTGATGCTGGAGAAGTCGAAATTGGCTGAAGAGTTGATCGATGTGATCGGCCACTTGTTTGGCGGCATTTCAGGCGGCATGGGCGTGGCGATTATTTTAGTTGGCGTTTTGTTAGGTGCCGCTACGGGCATTGTCGGCGCGACCATCGTCACCCTGGGCCTGCTCACCCTGCCCACGCTGCTCCGCCGTGGTTACCCCAAAACCCTGGCCACAGGCATGATCTGCGCCTCTGGCACTTTAGGGCAGATTATTCCGCCCAGCCTGGTGCTGATTCTACTGGCTGAAATTCTGGGTGAATCGGTCGGCACGATGTTCGCCGCGGCCATGGTGCCGGGGCTGACCCTGGCGGCGGTTTATATTATTGCCATTCTGATCATCGCCAAGCTCTACCCCCATTTGATGCCACCCATTCCAGCTGAAGAGCGTGCAAATATGGGGCGGCGCCAGCTGATTCGCAAAGTCATCACCGTGGTGGGCCCGCCTGTTGGGTTGGTATTTGCGGTATTAGGCTCGATTATTGGCGGTATTGCGGCGCCTACTGAAGCGGCCTCCATGGGCGCACTGGGCGCGTTAGTCATTGTGACTTGCTCCGGCCGGTTAACCTCTGCGCTACTCAAAGAGGTGGCCCAGGCCACGCTGGTGATCTCGGCGATGGTGTTCTTTATTTTGATCAGCGCCCAGGTGTTTGGCCTGGCCTTCCGTGGCTTGGGCGGCGAGCACTTGGTTGCCCGTATGTTTGATTGGGTGCCCGGTGGTGAGCTAGGTGCGATGCTGTTTATGCTGCTGCTGATGTTTGTGTTGGGCTTCTTCCTGGAGTGGATCGAGATCAGCTATATTGCCCTACCGCTGTTTTTGCCGTTCTTCATGCAGATGGGCGTCGACATGGTGTGGCTGGGGATTTTAGTCGGGCTGGTGCTGCAAACCTCATTTCTCACACCACCTTTTGGCTGGTCGCTGTTTTTCCTTAAAGGTGTGGCACCCAAGGAAGTCTCGACGCTGGATATCTACAAGGGCGCGCTGCCGTTTATCGGCTTACAGCTTCTGGCCGTAGCGCTGGTGTTTATCTTTCCCAGTATTGCCACATGGCTGCCGAACGCCATTGGCTGGTAATCATAATTAGAAAAGGTGTCTGGAAATGCTCCACACTCAACGTAGTTACGGCGGCAGCTGTGTCGCCCCTCACCATCTAGCTGCCAGCGCCGGGCGCGATGTGCTTAAACAGGGTGGTAATGCGGTAGAAGCCATGGTTGCCGCTGCCGCGGCCATTGCCGTGGTTTATCCGCATATGAACGCCCTGGGGGGCGACGGTTTCTGGTTAATTCATGAGCCGGGCAAAGCGCCGGTAGCTATCGACGCCTGCGGCCCAGCGGCGGGCTTGGCTAACGCGGATTTCTACGCCGCTGAAACGCAGATCCCCGAGCGTGGCCCTAAAGCTGCGCTTACCATGGCCGGCACCATTGGCGGCTGGCATGAAGCGCTCAACGTTGCGTCAGGCTGGGGCCAACCACTCCCTTTAACAACTCTCCTCACTGACGCTATTCACCACGCCGAAGCGGGCATTGCGGTCACCCAAAGCCAGGAAGCACTTACCGCCAAACACGTAGAGCGTTTATCCCAAAGCCCAGGCTTTAGCGACGCCCTACTGCTTAACGGCCAGGTACCCCGTGAAGGCGAACGGCTGCGCCAGCCGCGCTTGGCCGCCACCCTCAAGCGTTTGGCAGAAGCAGGATTAGATGACTTCTACCGCGGAGAGCTGGCTGCCAGTATGGCGCGGGATTTAGAGGCCGTCGGCAGCCCCTTGCGCCTGGCAGACTTTCACGCCTATCGCGCCCAACGGGTTACGCCGCTGGAAGTAACGCTTCAGGATGCCACGCTGTATAACCTGCCTGCGCCGACCCAAGGCATGGCCTCGTTAATGATTTTAGGTATCTACGAGCGCCTAAAAGCCGCAGAGCCCAACGGTTTTGACCATCTGCATGGGCTGATTGAAGCCACCAAACGCGCCTTTATCCTACGCGACCAAAACGTCACCGACCCCGGCCGTGTGCCAACACCGCTGCAAGATTTGCTCAGCGAAGAGAACATTGGCTTAGAAGCGGCTCAGATCGACCCGCAGCACGCCCTATCCTGGCCCCACGAACCAGCACCGGGCGACACCATTTGGATGGGCACCGTGGATAGCGAAGGACGTTCGGTGAGCTTTATTCAGAGCATCTACTGGGAATTTGGCAGCGGCGTGGTGTTACCGGAAAGCGGCGTGCTGTGGCAAAACCGCGGCATCAGTTTCTCACTTAACCCCGATGATCTGCGCGGCTTGGCCCCTGGCCGCAAACCCTTCCACACGTTGAACCCGGCGCTGGCCAAATTTAACGATGGTCGCACCATGGTCTACGGCACCATGGGCGGTGAAGGCCAGCCGCAAACCCAGGCGGCAGTGTTCTCACGCTACGCGCTACACGGCATGCCGCTGCAGCAGGCGATCACTGCGCCGCGCTGGCTGTTGGGCCGAACCTGGGGAGAAACCAGCACTAACCTAAAACTTGAGAACCGTTTTGATGACACCTTGGTGACCGCCCTGGCGACAGCGGACCACGATGTTGAAGTACTGACCGAGGCATTCAGCGACACCATGGGCCATGCGGGCGGCATTGTGCACCACCCGAATGGCTTAATAGAGAGCGCCCACGACCCGCGAAGTAACGGTGGTGCGGCAAGCATTTAATAAGACCGCAACTGTTATCACTGCGTGAAAATTGGGCTTTCCCATATGCTGAACTTGGACAGATAGCTAGCTGTCTCTTACACCAATGATAAGCTAGTCTGCCTAATAAGCCTCTGAATGATTGAAACCAGAGGGAAA
>NZ_JBQDLQ010000144.1:0-5149 GCF_052095695.1 Halomonas sp. | reverse complement strand
CTGCCATTGTGTTGCTCTCCACTTGTGATTTTTAAGGTTGGGAAAGTTCACGAGAAATAGCGTGTAATCCATCAAGGTAATCGTACGTCGAAAACTACTCAGTTTTAGGGCTGACGAACTGATATTTTTTAGTAAGTCAGCTTATTGTCAAGAAGACAAAGTTGAGTGAGTTAGTAACGTGCGATTACCCTGCATGGCTCAGTGCTAATAGTGGCTAATAAATGCAAAAAAATAAATCCCAGACTTTGGTATCAATGTGCAGCTAGATATCGATGGGTGATGTGCATGTTCTTGAAAATAAGAATTTTTAACCGCTATTTGAGCGAAGTTGGTCGGCGTTCTGAGAACTATAGGACGATAGTCTAGTAGGTAAGTAAGTGGTGCGTTATTGGCTGCTTTAAATAAATACTTTGTTTTTAGTCTAATGCTGATAGAAACATATCAATACTTTGGTCGCGTCGCTAAAGTCGCTTCGACTTTAGCGTGATAGCTAAAGGTATAACAACCTTCTGCTTGCCTATTGGGAAGTGAATCCTTTATACCCGTATAGCGCGTTTCAAATAATAACAGCGGGTTTTTTATCGCGTAGAAGTAAGGATTGACTACCTCGGGTCAGCGCTGAGCGTTATGCCACGTTTTTTAGCCCACCTTTTAGTTGAATGAGGTCATGCACAATGGTTGAGGTGGACTTATCCCAACTGCCGTTTACGCTTCTTGATGATGAAGGACGTGACCACATTCGCCGTGGCATTGATCTCGCCTATTTTGATCGCGACGAAATTATTTTAGAGACAGGCCAAGTGGGTGAGTTTGTTTTCCTAATCCATAAAGGGGAAGTGGCTGAAATAGATGCCACCCTTCCATCGACTACCTCGCGTATCGGCCACTACACGCCAGGCGATATATTTGGCGCGATCAGTATTTTGAACGGTAAAAGCCGCTATCGCTTTAAGGCCGAGCAGGAGTGCTTTTGCTATTTATTGCCCAAAGCGCTGTTTCAGCAGCTTTGCCATCGCTACCCAGCCTTTAATGACTTCTTTCGTCAATCGTTGACCCACAAGGCGCGCTTGCTGACTGAAAAGCGCGCCGGAGGGGGCGTCGCCATGGCGGGTTTCATGCTGGCTAAGGTCAGCGAGTGCATGCGCGAGCCGCTGCTGGTTGCAGCATCTACCGATATTGCTAGTGCCGTGAAGCAGCTTAACGATAGCCATGCCGATAGCCTGCTGGTGGACACCCAGGGTACGCTGGGAATGGTGACTAAAACCGATCTGCTCAATGGCTTGGTACTGGGTAGTTGCGATGTGACATCGCCGCTTAATGAGATTGCCCGCTTCAATTTAGTGACCGTTGAGCCGGGTCAGTACTTGTTTGAAGTATTGGTGCTAATGACACGGTATCAAGTAGCCCGAGTAGTGGTGATGGAAAACAGCGTTTTAACCGGCGTTGTCGAACTTACCGATGTACTTAGCTACTTTTCAAGCCGCAGTTTTGTTGTGAGCCTGCAGGTTGAACAGGCGACCAGCTTGGCGGCGCTGGCGGCGGCTAGCCAGCGCACTCCAGAGCTTGTTAAGGCGCTCATGGCTCAGGGCGTTAAACTGCGTTTTGCGATGGATCTACTCGCTGCGTTAAACGGCCGCATCATAAGTAAAGCCTGGGAGTTTATCGTCGACGAGCGATATCGTGAGCATAGCTGCATGATGGTGATGGGTAGCGAAGGGCGCGGCGAGCAAGTTCTGAAAACGGATCAAGATAACGGGCTTATTCTTGCTGATGATGTCCAGTGGCCTGATCTTTCAGCCGATATGAAAAGGCTTACTAGCAGCTTGGTTCAGCTCGGTTACCCGACATGTCCCGGCAATATTATGGTGTCTAATGCTGAGTGGGTGGGCACCGTATCGCAGTGGAAAGCCAGTATTGCAAAGTGGGCCCGTGAGCGCGATGGCGATAGCCTGATGAAGCTGGCGATTATGCTTGATGCTCACGCCGTCGCGGGCAATCCAGGTCTACTTGAAAGCGTCAGAGAAGAGCTGTTTGCACGTTGTTCAAATGACGAGCTGTTGCTGTCCTATTTTGCCCGTACGGCGCTGCGCTTCTCAACGCCCTTGACTCTATTTGGCTCGTTAAAAAAGCCTCAGCACGGTATCGATATTAAAAAGGGCGGTATTTTTCCTATTGTTCACGGTGTGCGCACCATGGCACTTGAGCGGCGTATCAACGCGACCTCGACGCTAGACCGACTTGATGCTTTGGCTTCAGATGGTCGCTTGGATCGTCGCTTTGCTGAGGATCTCGGAGAGGCGCTATCGCTGTTTGCCGAGCTGCGTCTTAAGCAGCAGCTTGATGCGTTAGAAGCGGTGAGTGACCAAAGAACGCTTCACGGAGCTCAAGAGGCAAGCCGAGCTAATCGTGTCGTGGTGCAATCGCTTTCATCACTAGAGCGCGACCTACTGCGTCAGGCGCTGCACATTGTTAAAGACTTTAAACAGCGTCTTTCGCATCGTTATCATTTGGAGTATTCGTGAGTGGAATATGGCTGCTAGACCGGCACGTGGCGCTGTTTAGCGGCTCGCTACGCACGTTGCTGCGTCGTGAAAGCGACCGGAGGCGTTGTGCTGGCTCCCCTTACGCCTGGCTATTTCAACCCTACATGGGAGAAGAGCTGGTGGCGCTCACCTGTTGTGTAACGCCAACAGGGTCATCACCGGTCATTAGCTTGGCGGCTATCGTGTTTAATCAGCAACGGATACTGACCAGCCAGGCCTTTGTGCTGACGTTAGGCACGCCGGGCCAGGCTGATAATGCGTCGCTGCGCCGCCATCGCCTGCTGTGGCAAGCAGGTGAGATAACGGCGCCAAGCAGCGGTAACTTAAGTGCGTTAGTGGAGTTCATCGGTAATCGCCCCGTTGTGGGCTGGCAGTTGGATCAGCGAATTGGAGCGCTCAATGCGCTGCTAAGCGCGCGCCTAAACTTTGAGCTGCCTAATGCCCAGGTCGATGTGGCGAAATTACACCAGCGCCAGCTACGGCGCGTGCATCCTGAGGTTGACGCGCCAAGCAGCTTTGCCCAGGCGCTGGCCTGCTGGCAGGTGCCCGCAATGGGGGCTGCCCAAGGCATATTAGGTGAGGCCACGGCTAGCGCACTGCTGTACATGCGCCTGCAGCGCGTTATGGCAGAGGCTATTTAGACAAGGGTTGGCGCCGAGCGGCGAGGTTGAATGTTGGGTCAATGCAGCGAGTGTTGCTAGAATGGCAGCTGCTTTTCATTTTCAGCATCTTTCACCCTCGGTAGTGCCTATACCATGCAATCTCTTCATCATTTTGATCCTCATCTTTCCTCGGCTCACGTTAATCCTGCGCAGGGCGCCTCAGAGGATTTTGCTGGCGCCAAGAAAAAGCGCGAATTTAACAAACTGCAAAAGCGTTTACGCCGAGAAGTGGGCAATGCGATTATTGATTATCAAATGATCAATGAGGGTGACCGCATAATGGTGTGCCTGTCTGGTGGTAAAGACAGTTACACCATGCTGGAAATTTTGCGCAATTTACAGCGCAGCGCGCCGATCAATTTTTCGCTGATAGCGGTCAACTTAGATCAAAAGCAGCCGGGTTTTCCTGAGCACGTGCTGCCTGCCTATCTGGATAAGCAAGGCGTGGAGTATCACATTGTGGAGCGTGATACCTACTCGGTGGTGAAGGAGAAAACGCCCGAAGGTAAAACCACCTGCGCACTGTGTTCACGCCTACGGCGTGGTTCGCTGTATGGTTTTGCTGAAGAGATTGGGGCCAATAAGATTGCTTTAGGGCATCACCGCGAAGATATTCTTGAGACGCTTTTTCTGAATATGTTTTTCGGCGGCAGCTTGAAGGCAATGCCCCCTAAGCTCCTGTCCGATGACGGTAAAAACATGGTCATTCGGCCGCTGGCCTACTGCAAAGAAGCCGATATTGCTGAATTCTCGCGACTAATGGAATTCCCGATTATCCCCTGCAATTTGTGTGGCTCTCAGCCCAATATGCAGCGCCAAGTGGTCAAAGAAATGCTCGCCGAATGGGATGAGAAATTCCCCGGCCGCCTGGAAAGCATGTTCAAAGCCGTTACCAACATTGCGCCATCACAGTTGGCAGACCGCAGCCTTTTCAATTTCGAAGGCTTAGAGGCCAAGCAAGCGGAGTTGATGGCGGGGCGTATCCAGGCCTTTAACGTTGGCTAGCCTAATTGAATAGCTAGGAGCCGTGCGTGTCACACTATGCGTTATCTGGATATAACACGGTACGCCCTGAGGCTTTGAGCGACGCGTTTCGCCGCCAGCCAGCGGGGCGTTTTTTGGTGCAAGATAGGGGGCCGCTCTCAGTACATGGCGAGGCCAAGGTAGGGCGATTACTGTTTGCCCACGGGGCGGGGGCCGGCCAGCAGTCAGCGTTCATGCAGCAATTTGTCACTTCTTTGGCCCAGCAGGGAGTGCAAGTGCTGTGTATCGACTTTCCGTATATGCAGCAGATGCAAGAGTCGGGTAAGCGCCGACCGCCTCCGCCAATTGCCCAAACACTTGTGCAGTTGACTGAGTGGCATGCATTGCTCAGCCCACTGTCGGCGCTTCCTTTGTGGGTCGGGGGGAAATCAATGGGAGGGCGTGTGGCAACGCTGCTAGCGAGCCAGCAGGCATGTCCTGGGGTCGTGGTGGCTGGCTATCCGTTTCATCCGCCTAAAGCGCCTGACAAGCTTCGACTGGACCACTGGCCAGCCATTGAGTGCCCTTTGCTTGTTTTACAAGGCGAGAGAGACCCGTTCGGCACCCGCAATGACGTCGCAAGCTATGATTTGCCAGCCAATGCCCACCTCGCATGGCTAGAAGATGGCGACCATGATTTCAGGCCTCGCCGCTCTTCTGGCCAAACGCATAAGGTTTTGATTGACGAAGCGACCCAAATTGCGGCATCCTTCGTCCGCGCTTACGGCTAAGGCTTCACAGAAGCAGAGCAGCACGCGGGTTTAAAGCATCGTTTTAAGAACAGTTTTAAACGTAGCATGTTGACATTGAACAAGTCTTCTGTAGAATTCAGCGCCACGTGTCCAGCGGGTGGTTAGCTCAGTTGGTAGAGCACCAGCCTTACAAGCTGGGGGTCACTGGTTCGAACCCAGTACCACCCAC
>NZ_JBQDLQ010000143.1:0-5287 GCF_052095695.1 Halomonas sp. | reverse complement strand
CCTCATCTTGCAAGAAGCGGGCGATCATATCTGCGCCGGAAAGCAGTTCCACTGTGTTTCTCCCCTGGAGGTCTCGAGTGCGAGCCGTACCCACATGGGCACGGTGTCGAGTGCGGCGGTATGCCGCTGCCGGCCAATGCCGGCACCTGATGCCAAACCCTGGCATGTGGCCCGGTTAGGGCCTGCACTCTCATCGGAAACGCTGCTTAATGGCAATATAAATCAGCGTTTCCCTTGCACGGCGGTTTGCCGCGTTGGGGCGTTGGCCAGGCCGAGCGGTTAGCTCGAACCCGGAAGTCCTTCGGCGGGTAAAGGCTTTTGCCTACCCATCGCGCGGGGATGAGGGGTTGCCCGTTAAGTCCGCGCCCGCAAATCAGGAACCGATAAGATTCCATTAGCACCCTCAGCGTGTCAACCTCCGATCAGGTCAAACGCAACAAACATCGCCCCAAGCCATTAAAAAAGCCCCGCCAGCAATGCTGAAGGGGCTTTTTGCTTACTCAATTGCGCGCAAGCAGCAGCATTTATCGTTAGACAAACACCAGCTTGCCGTCTTTTGCCGTGATATGAATGGTATCGCCCGGCGCGAACTTCCCGGCCAGCAGATCCTGCGCCAGCGGATTTTCAATACGCCGCTGAATTGCCCGCTTAAGCGGTCGCGCACCATACACAGGGTCAAAACCCACCACCGCTAGCTGAGCCATAGCATCGTCACTGACCTCAAGCTTCAACTCATGTTCAGCAAGGCGCAGCTTCAAGCGCTCCAACTGAATACCGGCAATGGCCTGAATCTGCTCTTGCCCCAGCGCATGAAACACGACCACTTCGTCGATACGGTTAATCAGCTCTGGCCGGAAGTGATTACCCACCACCTCCATCACCATGTTCTTCATCAGCTCATAGCTACTATTTTTATCAGCACTATCTTTATCAGTACTATCTTTATCAGTACTTTCTGTATCGGCGCCAGTATCACCGCCCATGCGCTGAATAATATCCGAACCCATATTGGACGTCATGACGATCACGGTATTGCGAAAGTCCACGGTGCGGCCCTGACCATCGGTTAAGCGACCATCTTCCAGCACCTGCAGCAAAATATTAAAGACATCGGGATGCGCTTTTTCCACCTCATCTAGCAACAGCACAGAATAAGGCTTACGACGCACGGCTTCGGTTAAGTAGCCGCCTTCTTCATAGCCCACATAGCCCGGAGGCGCGCCGATTAAACGAGCCACGGAGTGTTTCTCCATAAACTCCGACATATCGATACGCACCATCGCGTCTTCGGTATCGAACAAGAAGTTCGCGAGCGACTTACACAGCTCGGTTTTACCCACCCCGGTGGGACCGAGGAATAAAAACGAACCGTTGGGTCGATTAGGGTCCGAAAGCCCGGCTCTAGAGCGACGCACGGCATTAGCCACGGCCTCTACGGCTTCGTCCTGACCAATGACCCGCTCATGCAGCGCGTCTTCCATGCGTAGCAGCTTATCGCGCTCACCTTCGAGCATTTTCGAGACAGGAATACCCGTCCAGCGCGACACGACTTCCGCGATCTCTTCTTCGGTGACATTAGAGCGCAACAGCTGATGACTTGAGGTATCGGCTTCGCCCTCACTGCTTTCAGCAATTTTTTTCTCAAGTGTAGGAATTTTGCCGTACTGAATTTCCGACATACGGCCAAGGTCGCCCTGGCGACGCGCCTGCTCAAGATCAAGGCGCACTTGCTCAAGCTCAGCCTTGAACTGGGCGGCACCTTGAATACTAGCCTTTTCCGCCTTCCAGATTTCATCCAGATCAGCGTACTCGCGCTCTAACTCATGAATCTGATTATTGAGGGCTTCGAGGCGCTTTTTAGACGCGTCATCGGTCTCTTTCTTCAGCGCCTCACGCTCCATTTTGAGCTGAATCAGGCGCCGGTCAAGACGATCCATTGCTTCTGGCTTGGAGTCCAGCTCCATGCGGATACGCGAGGCGGCCTCGTCGATCAAGTCGATAGCTTTATCGGGCAGTTGACGATCGGTGATATAGCGTGTCGATAGCTTGGCCGCCGCAATGATCGCGGAGTCGGTAATATCCACGCCGTGGTGAACTTCGTAGCGCTCCTTTAGGCCACGCAAAATCGCCACGGTATCTTCTTCCGAAGGCTCATCAACCAATACTTTCTGGAAGCGACGCTCCAATGCGGCATCTTTTTCAATGTACTTACGGTACTCATCAAGCGTGGTCGCGCCGACGCAGTGCAACTCGCCACGCGCCAGTGCGGGCTTAAGCATATTGCCCGCATCCATCGCGCCCTCTGCTTTGCCAGCGCCGACCATGGTGTGGAGCTCATCGATAAACAGAATGACCCGCCCTTCTTCCTGAGAAAGCTCTTTAAGTACGGACTTCAGACGCTCTTCGAATTCACCGCGGAATTTGGCTCCGGCTAACAGAGAGCCCATATCCAGCGACAGCACGCGTTTATCTTTTAAGCCTTCAGGCACTTCACCGTTGACGATACGCTGCGCCAACCCTTCGACAATGGCGGTTTTGCCCACGCCCGGCTCGCCGATGAGCACAGGATTGTTTTTAGTACGCCGTTGCAATACTTGGATAGTGCGGCGAATTTCATCGTCACGACCAATGACAGGGTCGAGCTTGCCATCCAACGCCCGCTGAGTGAGGTCCATCGTGTACTTATTGAGCGCCTCTCGCTGGTCTTCCGCGTTCGGATCATCGACCGTAGCGCCGCCACGCAGGCTGTTAATCGCCGTCTCAAGGGCTTTACGATTAATACCGACGTCTTTGAGCAGCTTAGTGAGTGGCGAATTCATTTCTAGCGCCGCAAGCAGCACAAGCTCGCTGGCAATAAACTGGTCGCCGCGCTTTTGCGCTTCGCGATCCGTTAAGTTGAAAAGCTTGATGAAATCGCGCGATGGCTGCACTTCGCCGTCAAACTGCCCCACCTTCGGCAAATTATCCAGCTGCTGCACTAAACCATCGCGCAGACGCGCGCTATTGCCTTCGGCTTTCTCAATCAGCGCTTTAATACCAGTGTCTTTGGTATCGAGCAGGGCAAGCAGCAAATGCGCAGGGTCTAGTTGATTATGGCCGCGGCCAACGGCAAGCGACTGCGCCTGGGCAATCGCGCTTTGGAGCTTGGCGGTAAATTTATCAAAACGCATGGAATTCCTCCTGGGGTAGCCGTGCGCTTGGACGCACCGCGCAGCCCTTTAACGTGTCGTTAGACGTGCTAATAATTTTTAGCTTGACAAGTTAAATGGCGTCATTTCTGCGCTTTTCAAGAGTTAGGCTAACAAACCGCTGACTTATTGAGCCTTCAATCAACGCTAGTCGATCCAAATCACACTGGCCATACGCCCGGTTTTGCCGCCATCGCGACGATAAGAGTAAAAGCGTGACTCGCAGGCGGTACAGAAATGACCGCCGCTGATGTGGGTAATGCCCAATGCCTCTAACCGAAAGCGCGCCAGCCGATACAGGTCGGCCATGTAATGGCCCAGCCGATAAGGGCTGTGATCAAAGGCTTCCGCCGTATCAGGATGAACTGCGACAAAAGCGCCGTAAACCTCAGGCCCCACTTCAAACTGGGCATTAGAAATAGCAGGGCCTAGCCACACCAAAATATCATCAGGGTCGGTATTCATGGCCGCAATGGTTGCTTCTAAAACGCCCCCGGCTAAACCGCGCCATCCTGCGTGAGCAACGGCTACCTGAGTACCGGCACGATTACAAAACATCACCGGCAGGCAGTCAGCTGTCAATACGACACAGGCGTACTCATTGGTAGTCGCGAGCGCCGCGTCTGCATCGGGCGCTTCAACGCCCGGCAATTCCGGTTGATAACCCTGTTGAACGCGCGCGCCATGGGTTTGATTGAGCCATAGCAGCGGCCGCTCATCGCCTATCTCTTTTTGCAACAGCCGGCGACACAGCAACACGTGGTCGGGGTTGTCGCCAACGTGAGCGGCAGGATTAAAAGCGGCAAAGTCACCTTGACTAGGCCCGGCCTCACGCGTGGTGACAAAAGCCCGCACGTTGGCCGGCGCGGGCCAGTCTGGGATTAGCAGCGTGGGCCGTAAATCAATGGCATCGCTCATCTCATGGTCTCGTTATCTTCACGCAGATAGTCCAGCAGCATTAACAAATCATCGGGAAGATCCACCTGAAACGTTAAGGTTTCGCCACTTGCCGGATGCTTAAAAATTAATTTGCGCGCATGTAAAGCCTGACGGGGAAACTCGCGCAGAATCTCCTTCAAAGGTTCAGCGGCCCCAGGCGGCAACTTGGCGCGACCGCCGTACATGGGGTCTCCCACCAAGGGGTACCGGGAGTGTGCCATGTGAACACGGATTTGGTGAGTGCGCCCCGTTTCTAACTTGCAGCGAACGTGCGTGTGGGCACGAAACCGCTCAACCACACGAAAGTGCGTGATGGCGGGCTTGCCCGCCGTCGTCACCGCCTGACGCTTGCGATCTTTCGGATGACGACCAATCGGCGCATCAATGGTGCTGCCTGAAACCGGCTTACCAATCACCACCGCATCGTACTGACGTGACACGCTGCGCGCCTGCATCTGCTCAACCAGCGCCGTTTGCGCAGGCAGCGTCTTGGCCACCATCATCAATCCCGTGGTGTCTTTGTCCAGGCGGTGGACGATGCCTGCACGGGGCACTTGAGCAATGGCCGGATGATGATACAGCAGCGCATTGAGCAGCGTGCCGTCAGGATTACCCGCGGCAGGGTGTACCACCATGCCAGCGGCTTTATTAATCACCATCATAGTGTCGTCTTCATAGACGATATCCAGGGGAATATTCTGCGCTTCAAAGCGCGTATCTTCTTCAATGGTCGCCTGCAGCGCCAGCACTTCATAGCCATGCAGCTTGGCTTTCGGCTTGAGCTGAGCGCCATCTACCGTTAGTTCCCCGCTATTAATCCACGCTTTTAAGCGCTCGCGGGAATAATCGCTGAACAACTCCGCCGCCGCTTGGTCTAAACGCGCACCGGCTAAAGAGGCTGGCACACGCTGCGTGTCTTCAACTATTCGAGACATGAAAAACCTCTTTAAAAACGCAAAAACCCTAGCCAGACGCAAAAATTTAGCTAAAGCATGGCACTATTTTCCAACAACGACACCCGGCGAAACGTCGCTAGGCCTGCGTTTTAGGCCGAGGTGTTTTATAGTGGGTGGACTGCGACCTATACTATCACGGCCATCGCCGCTTTTTTGGTGATTGAGGCTTGTTTGCAACGAGGATGATGATGCGCGTTTTTTCAG
>NZ_JBQDLQ010000142.1:0-5421 GCF_052095695.1 Halomonas sp. | reverse complement strand
TTTGCGAAGCGGGCGCGTTAGTCGATGCGATTAGAATTGTTAAAAGCCCTGCTGAACTGGAGATGCTCCAAGAGAGCGCGCGGATCACCGCCCTAGGCCTAGAGACCGCGATACAGAGCATTCGCCCGGGCACGACCGATAACGACATTGCCGCCATCGGCGCCAAAGCGCTGCTCGCATCCAAGCGCGATCAGTATTTCTTCTCCGGCGTATTTGGCTATGCCATAGGCGCCCAGTTCCCGCCTAGCTGGGTAGAAGGCACCGGCTTTATTGCCAAAGGCCAGATGCGTGCTTTTGAAGCCAATATGGTGTTCCACCTGCCGCTCTGCTTGCGAGCCCCCGGCCAGTGGGGCGTCGGGTTAAGCGACACCGTGGTGGTTACCGAACAAGGCGCCAAGCCGCTCACCCATAATGACTGGCAGTTGTTTGAAGCACGCTGACGCTTTCTTGCTAAAAACCAGTATTTTAAAAAACCAGCGCCGAAACCATGACATTGACAGACGGAGAACGTAGCGCTATCGTCGACAAAGATGCAAATGAGAAACACTTGTTTTTGCATTTAATCATTGGGCCAAGGCCCTTTATAAGGAGCCACGTGAAGGGTCAATGAGATGACGAGCGAGCAGCGGCAACTTCGCCAAACAGTCATATTTTTGCGCACCTCTTTTGAAGCGGTACAGCACTCTATTGCTGGCCGCCTAGAAGACCCGCTGCCCTGCTGGATGGATACCAGTATGCTTTCCATGCTGGCGCGGGAGCTCTCACGCTGTGGCCATCAGTCGAAACCGCTATTTTCTCCGTCGATAACGGAGCAGCTTTATTTAGCGTCGCAACAGTGCGAACTGCTACTCAAGCAGTGTCCTGGCGTACTGAGCAGCGCTGTCTGCTATCGCCAGTTAGCCGCTATCAGACTGTCGCTGTCGAATGCATTACGGCATATTGATACGCCCACTAAACGCCGGTGGCTCTGGCAACGTCATTAACCAGCGCCGTGTATTTTTGGCATTCCATGTGTTTTAACTGGAATCAATACTTTGCCAGTCTACGTTTCCGCACCCCCTTGATTTATCATGCGTCACGCGAAGTAAGACGTCAGTGATCCCTCACGCTAAGACTCATCTCATTAAGGGTATTTTCATGGTTGAAAAAAATGCTGCGGCAGCGACTTCTCGCTCGCCTAAAAAATGGTATCAGGCGGTTCCTGATCCCATGGTGCTTATCTTTCTTATCCTTGTGGCGACGTATTTACTGACGTTTATTATTCCCGCCGGCGAATTTGAGCGCATCACGCAAAATGGCCGAACGATGGTGGTGCCCGGTTCATTTACCTATTTGGAAAATGTAGCCAACATCCCGCTGTTTAATGTTTTTGTGGCTATCCCTGAAGGGCTTATCGCTGCCTCGCGCTACCTATTTATCGTCTTCATTGCGGGCGGGCTCTTTCATATTCTGCAAAAAACCGGTGCATTAGAAAATGCCATTGGCGTAGCGCTTAACCGCGTAGGCGTTGAGCGACGTAACATCATCATCGTAGTCGGCACCTTTATTTACGGTTTTTTTGGCGTCGCCGTTGGCTTTGAAAACAACATTGCGTTAGTGCCTATTGCCATACTGATTGCCAGCGCAATTGGCTGCTCAAGCCTGGTGGGTGTCGCAATGGCCGTTGGTGGCATTGGCATTGGCTTTGCGCTGTCGCCGATTAACCCATATACCGTGGGCGTTGCTCAAGGTATCGCCGAGCTACCGACGTTCTCAGGCGCGTGGTTGCGGACGCTATTGGTAGTGTCATCGCTGGCCCTGCTCTCGCTGTATATCTGCAAGCGCGTCGTCAACATGGAATTTGACGAGCCTGATAATGCCGAATCGCTTAGCAAACCGCTCAGCGAATATAGCCTGACCAAACGCGATATTTTGACGATGGTCGTGTTTGTGGGTGGCTTGATCGCCATGCTGGTTGGAGTCTTCACCCGCGGCTGGTATATCAATGAAATTGCCGGCGTCTTCCTCATCCTGGCAATCCTCATTGGGGCAATCAACGGCCTGTCTGCGAATGGCATTGTTAAACAGCTGATGGAAGGTGCAGCCAGCGTCACTGCCGGAGCGCTGGTGATTGGGGTGGCGGCGTCTATTCAGGTGATTCTTGAGCAAGCATTCATTATCGACACCATTGTTAATGCGTTGAGTACGCTGATCGACGGCATTCCATCCGTGTTTGCTGCCATTATGGCCAGCGTAGTACAGGGCGTTATCAATCTGTTTATTCCTTCTGGTTCCGGCCAGGCGCTCGTCACCATGCCAATTCTTATCCCTGTCGCTGATCTCGTTGGCATGAGCCGCCAGCTAATGATCACTGCGTTTCAAATTGGTGACGGCTTAACCAATCTCATTATTCCCACGTCAGGCGGTACGCTGGCCATGCTGGCACTCGGGCGCGTGTCTTACGCTCAGTGGCTAAAAGCGATTCTGCCCTTTATGGTGATGGTTTACGGGCTGGCGTGGGTTGCGCTGATCATCGGCCACTTGGTGGGTTATTAAGCGCGGGAGACTGCCCAGAAAGATTCGATTGGCATTAACTAGTAAACTGGTCTACTCTGCTCCTTACTTGTTTATCATAGCGTTCCAAAGGAGCTTATTTGATGGCTTTCGACACACTCTTTACGCCTATTCAGCTGGGCAGCCTGTCTCTTCCTAACCGCATTATCATGGCACCGCTGACGCGTTCACGTACACCGGACAGCGTACCCGGTAAGATGCAGGAAGCTTACTACGGCCAACGCACGGGCGCAGGGTTGATCATCAGCGAAGCCACCAACATTTCTCCTACTGCACGTGGCTATGTTTATACGCCAGGCATATGGACCGATGCCCAGGAAGCCGGTTGGAAAGGTGTTGTCAGTGCGGTACACGCTAAAGGCGGCCGTATTGCGCTTCAGCTATGGCACGTTGGTCGTGTTTCACACGAAATGGTTCAACCGGACGGCCAGCAGCCCGTTGCGCCCAGCGCACTGAAAGGCGAAGGCGCCCAGTGCTTCGTCGAATTTGAAGACGGCACTGCGGGCCAGCACCCCACCAGCACACCGCGTGCGCTGGAAACCGATGAGATCTCGGGTATTGTCGACGACTATCGTCAAGCGGCTGAGCGCGCTAAGCGTGCTGGTTTCGATATGGTCGAAGTCCATGCAGCCAACGCCTACCTACTCAATCAGTTCCTGGCGACCGGCTCTAACAAGCGTACCGACCAATACGGCGGCTCACTGGAAAATCGTGCGCGTTTCCCGCTAGAGGTCGTCGATGCGGTAGTTGAAGTATTTGGCGGTGATCGTGTAGGCATCCGTATGACGCCGTTTATCGAGCTCTTTGGCCTGACCGACGACGAGCCAGAAGCCATGGCGTTTTACATGGCAGAGCAGCTTTCCAAGCGCGGTCTTGCCTATCTGCACCTGAACGAACCCAACTGGGCCGGTGGCGATATCACCTTCCCAGACGGTTTCCGTGAGCAGATGCGCGAGCGTTTCAGCGGCAGCCTGATCTACTGCGGTAACTATGATGCAGAGCGCGCTGAAGCCCGTATTGGTGAGAACACCACCGACGCCGTTGCTTTTGGCCGCCCTTATATTGCCAACCCTGATCTACCGGAACGCTTCCGCGTTAACGCCCCGCTCACCCAGCCGAACCATGAAACGTTCTATGGCGGTGACGAGAAGGGATACACCGACTATCCGTTTATGGATAACGGCTATGATCGTCTTGGCTAGGTATCACTAATACCTTAAGCATTTTCGGAATGAGAAAGCACCGCTTCGGCGGTGCTTTTTTAGGTCTCTCAGTTTAAATCGTTACACAACGCCCTGGCTACGCAGATAGTCGTCATAGCTGCCGCTGAAATCGACAATGCCTTCCGGCTGCATATCGATAATGCGCGTGGCCAGCGATGACACAAACTCTCGGTCGTGGCTCACAAACAGCAGCGTGCCGGGGTAGTTCTCCAAGGCTAAGTTGAGCGCCTCGATAGATTCCATATCCAGGTGGTTGGTCGGCTCATCCATCAGCATTACGTTGGGCTGAGTAAGGATTAACTTACCAAATAGCATGCGGCCCTGCTCACCACCGGAAATCACCTTCACCGACTTGCCGATATCATCGCTGGAAAACAGCATCCGCCCTAGCGCGCCGCGAACCACTTGCTCACCACCATTCGTCCAGCTAGACATCCACTCAAACAGCGTGGCGTCGACGGCGAAATCATCGCTATGATCCTGGGCAAAAACACCCACATCCGCCGCTTCGGTCCATTTTACTTCGCCGCTATCTGGATGCAGCTCGCCAGCAAGCGTTTTAAGCAGCGTGGTTTTGCCGATACCGTTAGGCCCGATAATGGCAATACGCTCACCGGCTTCAACCGTCATGGATAAGCGCTTAAACAGCGGCGCGTTGTCGTCGTAGGCTTTGCTAATCGCATCCACATTCACGGCGTTACGGTGGATTTTTTTGGCCTGCTCAAACCGGATGAACGGACTAACGCGGCTGGAAGGCTTAATGTCTTCGAGCTTGATCTTATCGATTTGGCGCGCGCGCGACGTGGCCTGCTTGGCTTTCGAGGCGTTGGCAGAGAAACGGCTAACAAACTGC
Source organism: Halomonas sp. (assembly GCF_052095695.1). GTDB lineage: Bacteria > Pseudomonadota > Gammaproteobacteria > Pseudomonadales > Halomonadaceae > Vreelandella. The sequence continues at coordinate 792 of NZ_JBQDLQ010000142.1, read as the reverse complement.
TGTAGCTCAGCAATTTGCGCTTTTTTCTTGGCATTATCGGAGTGCTGACGCTCGCGAACGGCGGTCGCGGCAGTCATGTAATCATCGTAATTACCGGGGAACAGGGTAATCTCACCATAGTCCAGATCCGCCATGTGCGTGCATACGCTATTCAGGAAATGGCGGTCGTGAGAAATGATGATCATGGTGCTACTGCGCGCTTTAAGAATATCTTCCAACCAGCGGATCGTGTTGATATCCAGGTGGTTGGTAGGCTCATCCAGCAGCAACACGTCAGGATCAGAGAACAGGGCCTGGGCCAGCAATACGCGCAGCTTCCAACCAGGCGAGACTTCACTCATCGGGCCGGTATGCTGTTCAATGGGAATACCTAACCCCAACAACAGTTCACCGGCACGAGGCTCGGCGGTATAGCCGTCCAGCTCAGCAAAGCGTACTTCAAGATCAGCGACGGCCATGCCGTCCTCTTCGCTCATTTCCGGCAAGCTATAAATACGCTCGCGCTCAGCGGCGACTGACCACAGCTCAACGTTGCCCATGATCACGGTATCGATCACCCGCTCGTTCTCAAACGCGAACTGATCCTGGCGCAGCTTACCCAGCCGGGTACTGCTATCCAGCATCACCTGGCCGGAAGTGGGCTCCAAATCACCACCTAAAATTTTCATAAAGGTGGATTTTCCGCAGCCGTTTGCGCCAATCAGGCCGTAACGGTTGCCGTTATTGAATTTAACGGAAACATTTTCAAACAGGGGCTTAGCCCCAAACTGCATGGTGATATTGGCGGTTGCG
>NZ_JBQDLQ010000141.1:0-5442 GCF_052095695.1 Halomonas sp. | reverse complement strand
GTATCAGCGGCGACTGTCTGGCCAACTCCGGCGGCAAGCATACCAGCGCCCTCGCCTAGCCTCAATGCTCACCTTTGATTGCTTGCAAACGAGCGTACCAAGCTTGCTTGCGTCCACCGAGCATTCTCGCGGCAATTGCGGCTCCCTGCTTCACTCCAACACCCTCCGTCAATAGCGCCTCTAATAGCGCATCCGCTGAAATATCCTGGCGCTCACTTTGCACAACGGGCGGCGCACCGGCCACGATCACCACAAATTCGCCACGCGCTTGATTCGGGTCTGCCGCCAGCTGTGCCAATAACAGCTCGGGAGTGCCATGGAGAAACGTCTCAAAGGTTTTCGTTAATTCACGTGCCAGCACTACGTCCCGCTCAGCCATCTGTTCTTGCAGGGCCTCCAGGGTATGCACGATGCGATGTGGAGACTCATAAAACACCAGCGTCTCTTCACGGGTTTTCCAAGCCTCTAACGCCTGACGGCGAGCGCCTGGTTTAGCAGGCAAAAAACCGCCAAACACAAATCGGTCTGTTGGCAAGCCTGCCCCAGACAGTGCTGTAATTAACGCACAAGGGCCGGGGATCGGCACAATGTGTCGATTACGAGCGCGCAGTTCGCGTACCAGTACGAAACCTGGGTCGCTAATCAGCGGCGTACCTGCATCACTGATCAGCGCAATGTCTTCGCCCGCTGCAAGATAGCTGTCTAACGTATCTACCCGGCGCGCCTCATTATGCTCATGCAATGAGAGCATCGGCTTATTCAGCCCTAAATGTGCCAAAAGACGGGTACTATGACGAGTATCTTCCGCGGCAATGCGCGATACTTGCCCTAATACTCGGGCGGCACGTGCGGTTAAGTCTTCTAAGTTCCCAATTGGCGTAGCAACCACGTACAATGTGCCCGGATTATGATCTGTCATTGATGACTCTCGATTCGTTGATGGCTTGCTCTGCCGGTGCGCTATGCTTGTGCAGTGGCCTCGTCAATCGCAGGCAAGCTGCGACAGCGCAAATGGACATTTTAAGGAAGGATACATGAAACAGTCATTACGTGGCTTACTCGCCGCTGCCCTCATGGCACTTCTGGTTACTGGCTGTGCTATGCAGCCGCCCAACGTGGTTGACCGCGTTTCCGGTGAGGACGCCGGCCAATTACTCAGCCAGGCAGAACAACAAGCACCGGAGCAAGCCGCTAAAACCCGCCTAGAAGCAGCCAGCGTTTTGGCCGGTCAAGGCGAGCGTGATAAAGCGTTTGAAACCGCCGATGCCATTGATGAAAGCCTCTTATCGGAAGGCGATCGCGTGCGTTGGGCGCTGCTTTTCTCTGAACTGGCACGGGCGCTAGATGATCCACGTGCCGTGCTACGCGCCACTCAGGTACTCAACGACGAACTGCCGATACAGGCCAATCAACAGGAAACCCTGGAGGAACGCCAGCGTTGGGCACGAGAAGCGTTAGATCAGCAGGGCATGGCCAATGTTGCGCTACCCGAGCTTGAAGGCCAAGAAATACGCCGCATTGTGGTTGCCCTACCAGAATCGGGCCCGCTTAGCAGCGTTGCCAATACCATCGCGACCGCCATGCGCAATCATCATGACACCAAAGGTGATAACACAGAGCTCAGCTTTCTAGATGCCTCACACTATTCACTGGATGAGCTTTACCAGCAGGCTCAGCAGATGAATGCTCAGCTAATGATTGGCCCGCTGGATAAAGACCAGGTCACTCAGCTAGAACAGCGCGACAGCGTACCTCTAGCGACACTGGCGCTCAATTACGGCAGCGGTGACCACAACCAGGCACAGCGCCTGTTCCAGTATGGTCTTTCCGCTGAAGATGAAGCTCGCCAAGCCGCTCGCCGCGCTTGGCAGGATGGTCACCGTCAAATGTCAATGATGGTGCCCGATAATGGCTGGGGTCGCCGCGTAGGCGAAGCCTTCTGGAACGAGTGGAAAAGTCAGGGTGGCGAAATTACCAATGCGGTTCGCTACAATCCTGAAAGCTCTGTTTCTACCGCCGTCCAAAGCGCACTCAACGTTAGCGGTGAACGTGCGCGCTTAGGCAACATTGACGCACTCTTTCTGCTGGCCTTACCAGAATATGCTCGCCAAGTACCGCCTACGATGGATTACTACTACGCTCCCGATCTGCCCATCTATGCCACCTCACATCTCCACGAAGGGCGCCTACAGACTCGTCTGGACCAAGACCTTAACGACGTGATGTTCATGGATATCCCGTGGCAAATTCCGGACGCGGCCGTCGGTGGCGAAGAAGCACTGCCCTTCTCAACCACTTACCGCAACTTACGCGATGAGTCCGATGCCTCAATGTTCCGCCTAATGGCGATGGGCGTTGATGCTTACGAGCTGGCTATTCGCTTTTCTAACCTAGCGGAGTTAGAAGGTTTAAGTGGCAGCACCGGTACGCTGTCCTTGAGAAGTGACGGGCGCATTTACCGCGAACTGCCGTGGGCGAAATTTCAAAACGGCGCTCCCGCACCTATTTTAATTCCTAACTTGAATAACAGTGGCGAATAATGCCCAAACCGCTCGGGCGCGCGGCGCGGCCATAGAGCAGATGGCTGCTCAATGGCTGGGCCAGCAAGGCCTCACCCTCGTTACGCAAAATCATTACGTTAAAGGGGGTGAGCTTGACTTGGTGATGCGGGATGGCGATATTCTTGTGTTTGTCGAAGTTAAACATCGCACCACCACGCGCCACGGGCACCCGCTGGAAACCGTCACGTATCAAAAGCAGCAGCGCCTAATACGCGCGGCAAGACTATATCTCGCTCGCGGCGGGCTTTCATCGCCCTGCCGGTTTGATATCCTGGCAATTATTGGCAAGCCGCCCAACCTAGAATTTCACTGGGCGAAAGCTGCTTTTGATGCCTTTTGACTCTATCTAACCAGGAAGCCCTGATGGACTTTCAGACTCGTATACTTGGCCATTTTAACGACAGCATTGACACCAAGACCTACGCCAGCGAAGTACTTCCACCGTTTATTGAAGTGGCAAGCCAAATGATGGTGCAGTGTCTCGTCAGCGAAGGAAAAATTCTTTCTTGCGGCAATGGCGGTAGCGCAGGCGACAGCCAGCACTTCTCATCTGAGCTACTCAATCGCTTCGAGCGAGAGCGCCCTAGCCTGCCTGCATTGGCGCTCACCACCGACACGTCTACGCTTACGTCGATTGCGAATGACTACAGCTATAACGAAGTCTTTTCCAAGCAGATCCGCGCGCTCGGACAGCCTGGCGATGTGCTATTGGCTATTTCCACCAGCGGCAATTCCGGCAACATTGTACAAGCCATTCAAGCCGCCCATGACCGTGATATGACCGTGGTTGCGCTAACCGGGCGTGACGGCGGCGATATGGCCTCACTGCTAGGGCAAGATGATTGCGAGATTCGCGTCCCCGCCACCTCTACGGCTCGCATCCAGGAAGTTCATCTACTGGTCATTCACTGCCTATGCGATCTGATTGATGAACAGCTGTTTGGCAGCGCCTAAACGCCTATCGGCTTCGACGTTTTTATCAGTATTTTTCTTACCCCCATGTTTCATATACAACTATGCGAAAACCACTTACATCATGGAGCTATACGATGACCCAGCGCCTCTCTTCCCGCAGCTTAATGGCGGCCACCCTTGGCGCAGCACTGCTGCTCAGTGGCTGCGCCAATAACTCCGCGTCCAATCAATCTAATTACTCCCAGCGTAGCAACGACGTTGAAGCCGTTGATGCCACCATCGACCGTGAAGTTCAGCGCGCGCTAGGACGAGCCGATGCGCGCCTGGGCGATGCGCGTATACGCGCCAATAGCTTTAATGGCGCGGTCTTACTGGTTGGCCAAGTGCCAAGCGAAGAACTTCGCGACATGGCCGGCGAAGTGACGGGCAATTTGCGGGGCGTTAATGAAGTACATAACGAGCTGACCGTGGCGGCACGCCTGCCGGCCAGCCAACGGCTGACCGATACGTGGCTTACCACTAATGTCGTTAGCCACTTAGCGACTAATGACCATATCGATTCTGGAAAAATAAAAGTGACCACTGAAAACGCTAGCGTCTACCTGATGGGGATTGTTACGCGTGAAGAGTCAGACCGTATCGTCAACGCCGCTTCCGCCGTGGGCGGCGTGCAGCGCATTGTTAAGGTGTTTGAATACATCGATTAACTGCACTGCCATTAAAAAGCCTCGCTCTTAAATAAGAGCGAGGCTTTTTTATTACTTAATGCAGGCTGATTACTTAACGACCCTTAGCGTTGGCTTTTTCTTCGGCTTAGCATCGCTCCCCGATGCTTTTGAGGAAGCCTTGGAATTATCGCCTCCCTCAGAAACCGGTGCGGTTATCGAAAGTTCTGGCTTGGCTGAAGGCTCACGCCTGACGGAGGCCTCTCGTTTTGTAGCTGAAGGCTCTGACGAATCAGAAGCGCTAGCGTTATCCTCAATATCACCAAAGGACTCGGCCCCATCTTCAAGTTCGGGCTCATGACCAAACACCATTCCCGCGCCGTTCTCACGAGCGTAAATGGCAATTAATGCCGGCGTAGGAATCATCACCTGCATCGGCTGGCCACCAAAGCGAGCATTAAAACTGATCGCCTCGTTTTCCATGAAAAAATCACGCACCGCCGTCGGCGCCACGTTTAATACAATCTGGCCGTTTTGCACTAGCTGGCGGGGCACCTCGACACCTGGCTGGGTGGCATCCACCACCAGGTAAGGGGTTAACTCGTTATCTAACAACCACTCATAAAGCGCTCGGGCGAGATAGGGGCGACTCGATTTCATCTAGACTCCCTCCTCCAACAGTAAGGCTCCCTGCCTTTACTCAAGGCAAGGGAGCCGAATGAATTCAAGCGCGCATCTCTTTTTCACGCTCACTTAAAGATGCCTTAAACGCTTCACGCTCAAATACTCGCGACATATACCCCAGCAGCGGCTTAACCTGCTTTTCGGGCAGTTCAATATTGAGGTCAGGCAAGCGCCATAGGACCGGTGCTAAACAGCAATCCACCAGCGTAAACTCTTCACTCATGAAGTAAGGCATGTCTTCAAAAATCGGCGAGATACCAATAAGGCTCTCGCGTAGTTCTTTACGTGCCTTATCCGCTTCTTTTTTTCCACCGCTGCGAATTTGGTCGACCATTGGGCACCACTCGCGCTCAATGCGGTGCATCCATAGGCGGCTTTGTGCACGCGCCACAGGATAAACAGGCAATAGCGGAGGATGCGGAAAACGCTCATCCAAGTACTCCATCATGACTTTGGATTCATAAAGCACCAGGTCACGATCTAAAAGCGTCGGTACGCTATTGTACGGATTGAGATCTGCCAGCTCTTCCGGTGGTTTTTCGTCGAGTACATCGACGATATCAACGGCAACCCCCTTCTCGGCCAGCACAATGCGCACACGATGACTGAAATGATCA
>NZ_JBQDLQ010000140.1:0-5446 GCF_052095695.1 Halomonas sp. | reverse complement strand
AATCGCCTTAGCGGCGCGCTCGGGTGGCCATTCCCAGGGTTTAGGCCCAGGCATAGCGTCACACATGGGCGAGGTAACATAGCCGGGCATCACCACTGTCACGCCAATGCCGTGAGGGGCTAGCAGCCCGCGAAGGCCTTCGCCGTAGGCTTTTATGCCTGCTTTGCTAGCGCTGTAGCTGGGCGTAGTGGGCAATCCGTGCCATGCGGCAAGCGAGCTAATAAAGACCAGTTGGCCGCTGCCGCGGTTTTGCATAGCCGGCACTAAATGCTGTGCCATGGCGATAGGCGTTTTGAGGTTAAGATCTAGCAGCGCTTGTACTTCTCCCCAGGGCTCTAACATGTTGGCTCCTTGGGGGTGGGTGTTTTTGCCCGCATTAGCGATGACGATATCCGGAACTTGGTTGGTGCAGAGCTGGTTCAGCCAGGCTTTCAGAGCATGATTATCGGTTAGGTTGATGGTCGAAAGCGTGACATTTGCACCCTGCTGGCGGCAAATCTCGGCCAGGGCCTCTAGTTTATTCTGCTGTCGTCCGTGCAGAATTAGCTGCGTATTCGGAGCTGCGTAGGCACGCGCCAAGGCGCCGCCAATGGCACCGGTCGCGCCGGTGATCAGAACGCACCGGTGGTGGTTTGCAGCTGCTTTCTGAAGGGGGGTCATAGCAGTTCCTCCAGCGGCGACGGGCAGGCTTCGAGTACCCGCGCGGCGTTGTCGACGGCTAAATCGATGCTAGGCTGGCAGTAATAGCCGCCATTGATTTGAACTGCATGCATCACCGTTTTCTGAAAGTAGCCAAACAGCTCTGCGCTAGGCGGCTGTGGCTGCTGCCAAAAATCTTCAAGGCTGCCTTGGTCGGTGAGGCCCGCCAGGTGGTAGATAGGGTCGCTGAGTGCGAACGTTGGGCAGTGTTTTTCAAGCGAAACGATGCCCACCGTACTGTTAACGGTTACGTTGCCTTTGGCGTGCTTGAGCAGCGCGTTAAGGTCGCCAGATTCCAGGTAAACAATGCGCCCTTGCAAGCCGTAGTGATCAGCGAGCCGGCTGATGATTTTAGGGTAGTTGGTAAGCCCCATATCCAGCGGATGATTCTTTATGCACAGCATCGCATCGCTGGGTGCGTGCTGTGCAAATGAGCCCATGACATGCTCCATCACTTCCTGCATATCGGTGTAGGGTGAGTGGTGGCGGATCTGGGCGTCGCTGTTTAATTGCAGTGGCAGCATAAAGTAGGGGCGGCCGCTCTCAATCAGTTGTTTGATACGCTGGGCGTCGCGTTTTTTCCAGAATTTTAGCTGGGTAAAGCGCTTAAGGTAGCCTGCATACTCAACGGGGGCGTTAATCGGCGCGTGATTGCGATAGTGGGGCGCGACCAGCGGGTTCGCCAAGCCAGCCAAATGATAACTAACGTCATGCATCGCGCGAATCTTAAAAGAAGATCGAAAGCGTACCGGGGCGGGCGGCTCGGGCAGCGCTTTGCCGGTCTCGTAAAACCAGCGTGGATCACGGGGCAGCAGCGAATGGCCATTAACGCCTTCACGCTCTAAGGTAATCCAAAAGGGGCGAAAGTAGCCTTCTTCAAACACATGAGTGCGCACGCCAGCTGCCGCCGCATTGTCGACCGCGGGGCGGTGAATGGGCCGACGATCACCAAACATCACTTGGTCAGTAATGGCGTATTTTTGCCAAAGTGCTTTGATATAACCGGGTAGCTCGTCTTCAGTGCCGCGAAAGAGGTGGCTTTCGCCATGGGTGCGCTGCCAGTAGGCGATATCGCCTGCATTGAAGTTGACCTTTACAACGCGATGCCCGTCATTCACCAGGCGCTTGGCTAAGCGTGGATAAAATGGTGAGCAAACGCCTTGCAAAAATAAGAATGCACGCTTCGGATGCTTCAACTCAATGCCTTTTAATCAACAAGTTACGATAACAGCGGTAAAGATGCTGTTTCCATGTAAGGGTAGAATGTTGTGCTCTTGCCTGTTCCAACAGGCTAACCACCGTTTCAGCATTGCATAGCTGCCCGGATGCTGGGTCCACATAGCCGGGATACAAAATCAGCGTGCCTGCGACCAGCGCGTCCAACGAGAGCGAACGCGTGCGGCGTGGGCAGCTAAGCGAATCGCGTGTTAACCCCCAGCCAGCATAAAATGGCAGACCATAGGTGCACACTTCACGCTTGCGCAGAAGTGCTTCAAATCCTGTTAAGGAACTCATCGTGTGAACGGCATCAACACGCTCTAATAACGCCGCTATATCGATATCACTGGCCTCTAGATCATACAGGCGATTGGCATTGGTATCGAGTTTCCCAATGCGCGCCCCGCTCAATACGTCAGGGTGGGCTTTATAAATGATAAAGGCGTCCGGGTGGGCGCTACGCACGGCACTTAATAACCCACTATTGGTCGTGATATCGGGCGAGCCTGTCGCAATCGAGGCGTCGCTTTCCACTTGGCCGGGTACCAGGATCGTATAACGCTCCTGAGGTAGATCAATGTCTGTTTGTCCACGCACGTTGTATTTAGACAGCTTGAGCGCCACGAGCCGCTCACGCAGCTGCTGGGCGCGAAGCAGCAGGTCATCGCTAAACGTGGTGCTGTTGAGCAGTGTCTCTAAGTCACTGGATTGGCCGGGGTCGTAATAGATGCCCTGGGAATCAATGACGAGTGACAGCGGCTGAGTTAAGTCGACTCCCAGGCCCACCGAGCGAATAAAGCCATCTTCCATCCGCCATAATGTTTCCATGTGCTGGGCATATTGGCGTTTAAAATTCGCATCAATGCGGCTTGACCAGACCAGTAGCCGCTTTGAATCTGGCTCAGCGATTAGTGCACTCGGCAGCTTTGGCTGATACTCGATCTGAGCGGCGGTGCCTAGAAAATCGCCAATAAAGCGTCGCTTCCAGGATGAAAAGCCACAGGCTAACCATGCACCTCGGTAGCGCTCCTGCTGGCGCTTTTGATCGGTGATCAGGGCGATGGTTTCTTCTAGCGTGGCGGGCTGTTGGGTGTATGGGTTAGCGTAGCGGCAGTAGCGCAAATAGGCCGCGGCAAACACTTCTGTCAGCGTACGCGCTTGGCGGCGTCGATGGCAGGGAATTTGATCAAGTGTTAACCCCCAGCCTGCGTAAAACGGTATGCCGAAACAGTTGACCTGCTTGCCCGCTAGCAGGGCTTCAAAGCCGAGTTGGCTGGTCACCACATAGACGTGGTCCACGTGATCAAAAAGCGCCCAGGGGTTGAGGTCTTCACTGATGACATGGCAACGAGGATGCTCAGCGGCTTTCAGCAGGTGGCCTTGTTTTTTACCCGCGATGACGTCCGGATGAATTTTAACTAAAATGTCAGCATCGGGATGCTCGCTTAAGGCCGCTGCAAGCATCTGCTCAAAGCTTTCAGCACTTGCGCCGCCATAATGGATGGACGCGTCGCCAGCGGTTTGATCAACAACCAATACACGCGCCTGGTTTGATGCCTGAACAGGATGGTCCGCGGCATGGTTATATTTGGATAGCCGATAGCGGGCAATCAACGCCATACAGCGCGCTGCCTGGCTTAGTTCTTCATCATCAAAGGTATCGGTGTTGAGCCAGTTTTCTAAATCAGAAGGGCGCGAGGCATCGTAATAAATGCCGGTATGGTCGACGGCTAAGCTATGCGGCTGAAAGTTATTAACACCCAGGCCTAGCGAACGTAGGAAGCCATCCTCAAGGGCGATATAGGGCAATTGGTGGCGTTGGGCGTACCTCCGAGCACGCACGCTGGTGGGCTTTAATCCCCAGCCGATCACCGCGTCAGGTTTGCGTTTCACGGGATGGATACGTTCAAAACGGTCAAATTCGGTCAGTAGGGCAGGCAGGGCGCTAACCTTACGGATACCTGATGACGTGTAGCCTGCTGTTCGTTTCGCCATAAATAAGGCCGCGGTGAGATGACAAAAGAGTAGGCGGGCGAACATACGTGAAATAACGGTAGGTATCAATTCAGCACTGCTGATTGTGCATGCTGCTGACAAAAACCTGCAATGTAATGCTGAGCGAGATTTTTAAATAGCGGTAGGTGCCCGTATAGCTGGCAGGTTTTAACGCGCGCGCAATGCTCTTTTTTGATAACCTCCTGATGTGAATGTAATTAATAATACTGAGGTTTTAGTTGCAGCGAATGAATGTGGCTTATAGCAAGGTAGTCCGGTGCCATTAACGCAACGTTTGAAATTAAAGCGATTTCCTAGGCCCTGTTGACGTTTCACAATTTGGTTTACAGGCTCGCCCTCTACTATCGATCATTCGTGGCTTAGCCAGTCGACAAACCACGCTTGGAAGTAGAGTATAAGCAGGTACTTAACTTGTTATTACAATTCAGTCTGACCGAGACACCGTTGTGAACCTACTTGAACTGTTTGCCCGCACGCTTGATACCACGCTGCCTGTCTTTGCGATGGTATTTGTTGGCTTAATGCTAAAACGGTTGAAGTGGATCGATAGTACGTTTGTTTCAACCGCCTCGGCGCTTGTGTTCAGGGCTACGCTACCTACCCTAATTTTCCTCAGTTTGATAAAAGCCGACTTAAGCGTTGCGCTGGACGTATCGGTCATGGTTTTTTTTGCTGTGGCCACGCTGGGTCAGTTTCTACTCAGTTGGCTGTGGGCGCATTACCGCGTACCACGCAAAGATCGCGGCATTTATGTGCAAGGAGCGTTTCGAGGCAACTGCGGTGTGGTGGGGCTGGCACTGGCCGCCGGCATGTACGGTAACTATGGCATTTCAGCGGGTAGCCTGCTGCTAGGCGTGGTGATTGTGATGTACAACGCGTTTTCGGTTGTTGTATTGGCATTCTATCAACCGGGCCAATCGACCGACTGGCGCAGTCTGTTAAAACACATAGCCACCAACCCGCTGATTATTTCCGTGTTTGCGGCACTACCTTTTACCGTATTTGCAATCCCGCTCCCCAGCTGGCTGATTACCTCAGGCGATTACTTTGCGTCTTTAACACTGCCGCTAGCATTGATTTGTATCGGTGCAACGCTCTCAGTGTCGAGTATGCGTACCGGTAGCCAGGTAGCCGTAGGCGCAAGCTGGATGAAGATGGTGACGTTGCCGGTGCTTTCCACCTTAGCGGCGTGGATGGTGGGCTTTTCTGGTGAGCAGCTAGGTTTGTTGTTCCTGTTCTTTGCCAGTCCAACCGCTGCGGCAAGCTTTGTAATGGTCAAAGCGATTGGGGGTAATGTTACATTAGCGGCCAATATCATCGCGATCAGCACACTCATGGCGAGCGTCACCGTGACGGTCGGCATTTTTGCACTACGCTTGCTGGGCTGGATTTAGCCTCCTCGGTGGCCCTGCCTAGGCTGACGCGTTATACTGCCGCCCGCTTATTTTAGAAAGCTTAAGTCCCTGTAGCTCAGTAGGATAGAGCAGCCGCCTCCTAAGCGGCAGGTCGCAGG
>NZ_JBQDLQ010000139.1:0-5487 GCF_052095695.1 Halomonas sp. | reverse complement strand
CTAACCGACGATAACGATCGAACTGATCATGCAGTTGCTCAATAAAACGTAGTAGCCAGACCGACCCACATGGCGCCACCAGCGTACGATGAAATTGAGTGTGCAGGTGCTCCCACTCCTCGCCTTTGTCTAAACTAATATCGGCCCGTTTTAGACGATGCGCCGCTGCTAATAAGTCGGCTTCCCAGTGAGAATCGCCGTGGGCAATGGCACGTTCAAGGGCCATACCTTCCATCTCCAGGCGCATCTGTGCAATATCATCCAGCTCGTCCCGCGAGAGCTTGGGCACCCGAAAACCACGCTGATTTTCCTGAATAAGCAGCCCATAGGCCGCCAATTTATTAAGCGCTTCTCGCAGCGGACTTAAACCGACCTGGTAACGCTCTTTGAGTGCATTGATAGCGAGCTTCTCACCGGCAACAAAACAGCCGCCGACTAAATCTTTGCGCAAATTATCAAATACACGACTTGATGCTGTACCGGCTGGCCCAGCTTGCACTGCTGCCTTAGGTAAAGAGTTATTCATGATGATGTCCTTTGCTCATCACAGCTCCCGCTGTCCACTCTATTTTTCACTGTTGACGTCTCTCCGCGCACTACCTATATTCTATTTTAGACAAGATAATCGATTTTTTAACCTACAAACGATAAATAAGGCCCGGGCATGTTTCTGATCTCCTCGTTAGCTTCATGGAAAACGCATCCATGAAGCCGCCCGTTTTGAAAACCAAGGGTTCGCAAAAACAGGCTGTTTCCTGGCAACTATTCTGGGCATTTTTCCGCATCGGTATTTTTGGATTCGGTGGCGGCCCCGCCATGATCCCCTTAGTACGTGCCGAAGTCGTCACCCGTCACCACTGGTTAACCGATGAAGAGTTCGCCGACGTACTCGCCATCGGCAATACGCTACCTGGCCCTATTGCCACCAAGATGCCCGGCTATATCGGCTACCGTGTCGGCGGCGTTACCGGCTGTATCGCCTCAGTGGTGGCTATTATCTTCCCGATGATAGTGGCGATGATTGTTATATTAGGTATTTTTAGCCGTTACCGCGATGTGGCTTGGATCCGCGGCATGGGTCAAGCGGTAGTTCCCGTTGTCATGGTGATGATGGCGCAGCTCACTTGGGACTTCTTTGATAAGTCACAGGCCGCTCTCGGTTGGCTGGTGAGTATTGCCATGGCCATTGTCGCTGCGGGGCTTATTTACTGGCTTGGCATTCACCCCGGCTGGGTGATTGGCGCCGTTCTAATCGCCGCCCTACTACGCCCATCACGAACTAAACCGCCGGGCGCTAAAAAAGCGGAGGGGACGGCGTGATTTATTGGGAGCTCTTCTTAGCGTTTTTTATACCGAACATTATCGGTTACGGCGGTGGTCCGGCGATTATTCCGCTGATTGAAGCCGAAATCGTTGGCCGGTATGGCTGGATGACCGCCCAGACGTTTGCTGAAACCTTAGCACTGGGCAACGCCTTACCTAGCCCAATCGCAACCAAAATGGCCGGCTATATAGGCTATGAAATCGCTGGTTTTGGCGGCGCCTTTATCGCGGTAGCGGCCACCGTCATTCCGACATTGCTCTTGATGCTCGGCGCACTGGGGCTGTTATACCGCCATCGCGACTCTCCCCGGGTTAAACGCATGAGCCAATGGGTTCGCCCGGTCATTGCCATGATGATGGCGTGGTTAACCTTGGGCTTTCTACTCGAAAGCCTCAACACCAGCGGTGCCATTCACACACTAATTATCGGTGTCGTCGCCGCCATTGCACTGATTCGCTTCAAAACACATCCCGCGTTTGTGGTCATGGGGGCACTCGTTTACGGAGGGTTTTTCCTAGGCTAAACATTACTTGGTAACACCGCTTAAAAGGACTCTGGTATGCAACATGATGCACACTATTACCCCAGCGCCTCGCGCCGGATGGCAACGTTCGGCAAACGTGGCATGGTCGCTACCTCTCAACCAATAGCAGCCCAGGTGGGCATTAGCATATTGCAGCAAGGGGGTAATGCGATTGATGCAGCCATTGCCACCGCCGCCGCATTAACGGTGGTGGAACCCACGTCGAATGGGATTGGAAGCGACGCCTTTGCTATTGTCTGGGTCGACGGCAAACTGCATGGCCTTAACGCCAGCGGCCCTGCCCCGCAAGCGGCTACCATTGAAGCGCTGAAAGCCCTTGGCCACGACACCGTACCAAACCACGGCATGCTGCCTGTTACGGTACCTGGTGCTCCTGCTGCGTGGGCAACACTGTCTGAGCGCTTTGGCAAGCTGCCGTTTGCAGAGTTGCTAGCCCCTGCCATTGCGCTCGCAGAAGAAGGCTTCCCCGTCTCTCCTGTTATTCATCAAATGTGGAAGGACGCCTTCACCAACTATTCAGCCTATAGCGAGGCTTCTTTCAAACCTTGGTTTGATACGTTTGCCCCCGAAGGCCGAGCACCGGAAGCCGGTGAACTGTGGCGCTCGGATGGCCATGCTAAAAGCCTAAAAGCGATTGCCGATACCCACGGCAAGGCATTTTATGAGGGTGAACTGTCCGAGGCTATCGACGCCTTTTCCCGCGAACACGGCGGCCTATTGCGCAAAGAAGACCTGACGGCTTACCAGCCAGAGTGGGTTGATCCGATTAGCGTGCGCTACAAAGGCCACGATATTTGGGAAATCCCTCCCAACGGCAGCGGCATGATCGTGCTGCAAGCGCTGGGTATGCTGGAGCACTTAGGCGAAGAAGGAAGCGATCCGGTTGAAACGCTGCACCGTCGTATTGAAGCCACCAAACTGGCCTATGTCGATGGCTTCACACATGTTACCGACCTGGAAGCTATGCGCCCCACCATTGATCAGATGCTGGCCGACGACTATTTGAAATCGCGTGCTGCAATGATTGGCGACCAGGCGGTTGACCCAGTACATGGCAACCCGATCAAGGGCGGCACGGTGTATCTGGCGACGGCTGACAGCGATGGCAATATGGTGTCGCTGATTCAAAGCAACTTTAAAGGCTTTGGTTCAGGCATGGTGGTGCCTGGCACCGGCATCAGCCTGCAAAACCGCGGCTGGTCATTCTCTCTTGATCCCCAGCATCCTAATGCGCTGGCGCCCGGCAAACGCACTTATCACACCATCATCCCGGGCTTTATCACCAAAGATAACCAAGCCGTTGGGCCCTTTGGGGTTATGGGTGGCTATATGCAGCCCCAAGGCCATGTGCAGGTGGTCACAGCCATGCTAGAGGATCAACTCAACCCGCAAGCAGCGCTCGATATGCCACGTTGGAAGTGGACCAAAGGCAAAACCATTGAAGTTGAAGCCGACTTCCCCAACCACTTAGCGCTTGCTCTCGCCCGCCGCGGCCATAACATCGTTAAAGTCGCCGATTCGATTAGCTTTGGCCGTGGCCAAATCATTCTGCGCGACCCTGAAACCGGCGTACTGCAAGGCGGCACCGAGCCGCGCACCGATGGAGCTGTCTTGCCTTGGTAAGATTGCTACTACCTCCCACTGGATGCTGCTGGGGTTAACGCTATGGCAGGCTTAGGCGGCAAGCAGCGTACTTGAATTCAGGGATCTTGCCGTATGGATCAAGGGCCGGGTTGGTCAGCAAATTCGCCGCCGCCTCAGCATAACAGAACGGTACGAAGACCATGCCTTCCGGCATCAGCGGATCAGCTCGTGCCATCAGCGTTATCTCCCCACGTCGGGTGGTAATCGTCAACCGCTCGCCCGGCGCTAAGCCAAGCCTCGCCAGTTCGTCCGGTGCAATGCTGGCCACCGCTTCGGGTTCGAGGTCGTCGAGTACCCTGGCACGCCGGGTCATCGAGCCGGTATGCCAGTGCTCAAGCTGACGTCCCGTCGTCAACACCGTCGGATAAGCATCGTCGAGGGGCTCATCGGGCGGCAGCGGCCGGGTGGGCGAGAACTTGGCGCGGCCACTCGCGGTGGGGAAAACATCGCTGAATACCACATCAGCGCCCGGTGCATCGTCTGCGGAACATGGATAGGTGACCGATTGCTCATGCTCGAGACGCTCCCAACTAATATGGTCCAGCGATGGCATGCCACGGGTCATTTCCTCGAATACGTCACGCGGGTGCTGATAGTCCCAGGGCAAGCCGAAACGCAGGGCGAGCTGTTGAATGATCCACCAATCAGGTTTGGCCTGCCCAGGCAAGGGCATCGCGGCACGCCCCATCTGCACTTGGCGGTTGGTATTGGTCACGGTGCCATCTTTTTCTGGCCAGGCGGAGGCCGGCAGGATCACGTCGGCGTATTGTGCCGTCTCGGTGACAAACAGGTCTTGCACCACGAGATGCTCAAGCTTGGCCAGGGCGGCACGGGCATGATCAAGGTCAGGGTCGGACATGGCGGGGTTTTCACCCAGAATGTACATGCCACGAATGGTGCCCGCAGTAATGGCATCCATTATTTCGACCACGGTCAAACCAGGATTGGCTTCCAGCGGGGAATTCCAGAGTTCCTCAAAGGCGCTACGCACCTGGTCATCCGAGACGGGTTGGTAATCAGGCAATACCATCGGGATCATGCCCGCATCCGAGGCGCCCTGCACGTTGTTCTGCCCGCGCAGCGGATGCAACCCAGTGCCAGGCCTACCCGTCTGACCGCAGGCCAATGCCAATGAGATCAGACTGCGGGCATTGTCGGTACCATGCGTATGCTGGGAAATGCCCATACCCCAGAAGATCATCGCTTTCTCGGCCTTGGCGTAAAGTCTCGCCACCTCGCGTATTTCCTCCGGAGCAATACCGCATAGCCCGGACATCGCTTCCGGCGTCATATCGATGACGTGTGTCTTGAGTGCCTCAAATCCCTCGGTGTGCTCGGTGATATAGGCCTCGTCGTAGAGCGCTTCCGTAACGATAACGTTAAGCATGGCATTGAAGAGCGCCACGTCGCTGCCCGGCGTGAAGCGCAACGTCTTGTGGGCATAGGCGCCCAACGCCTGACCGCGTGGATCGATGATAATGATCTTGGTGCCCTGCTTGGCAGCCTGCTTGAAGAAGGTTGCCGCGACAGGATGATTCACCGTGGGGTTGCAGCCAGTGAGAAGCACCACATCGGACTCCAACGCCTGCATGAAGGATGCTGTCACGGCACCGGAGCCAATGCATTCCATCAGCGCGGCGACCGAACTGGCATGACACAAGCGCGTACAATGATCGACATGATTGGAGCCGAAGCCAGTACGCGTCGATAGAAGGGTTTAAGAGTACGGCACAAATCATCGATGAGACGCTGAATACCGAAGTACTTGGCGCAGCGGATATGCTGCTAGTAAGCAAAGATAGTATCCTCGCATCGAGTAGCAATACGCTGTGGACGGCGAAAACAATCGTTAGGCAATCAGGTAGTACGCAATCAGATATGGTCGCAGGCAATTATGCGCTGACGGCAAATACGATTGACTCACTCTCAGGCGTCGGTGGTCAAGCGGCTCAGTCAGGACTACATATCAGTGCCA
>NZ_JBQDLQ010000138.1:0-5567 GCF_052095695.1 Halomonas sp. | reverse complement strand
CATCGCCACTTGGCGATTATCGAGAAACATGAGCGTCTACCTCCTTCGGTGACGCCGATTGTGGGGGTGGCAGCGATGATTTGCCACCCCAAAACGGATTATTTTTGAATTTCCACCTTAGCCTTTAGGCTTGGGTGGGGCTTTACGTGCTGGAACCGCATTTTTTTCAATATGCTCGATGATCATTCCCGCAATATCTTTGCCGGTAGCGTTCTCAATACCCTGCAATCCGGGCGAAGAGTTAACTTCCATAATCACCGGGCCGTGGTTTGAGCGCAGTAAGTCAACGCCCGCCACTCGCAGCCCCATGGCTTTTGCGGCGCGGATAGCGGTTGAGCGTTCTTCCGGGGTGATTCGAATGACGCTGGCGGTACCGCCGCGGTGCAGGTTAGAACGAAACTCGCCTTCAGCCGCTTGGCGTTTCATGGTCGCTACGACTTTATCGCCGATCACGAAGCAGCGAATGTCTGCGCCGCGTGCTTCCTTGATGTACTCCTGCACCATGATATTAGCTTTCATGCCCATGAAGGCTTGAATGACCGATTCAGCGGCCTGGTTGGTTTCAGCGAGTACCACGCCAATGCCCTGGGTGCCTTCGAGTAATTTAATTACCAGCGGCGCGCCTTTCACCATGGTGATTAAGTCGGGAATGTCATCAGGTGAATGCGCAAAGCCGGTAATTGGCAAGCCCAGCCCTTTACGCGATAGCAACTGAAGTGAGCGTAGCTTATCGCGCGAGCGAGTAATCGAGACGTTATCGTTAATAACGTAAGTGCCCATCATTTCAAACTGGCGTAGCACCGCGCAGCCGTAAAACGTCACCGATGAACCGATGCGAGGGATCACCGCGTCAAACGGCTCGATCTCTTCGCCTTTATAGTGAATAGAAGGGTGATGCGAGGTAATGCTCATATAGCAGCGTAGCGTGTCCACTACGCGTGCGGTATGCCCACGCTGCTCTGCGGCTTCAATGAGACGGCGGGTCGAATACAGATTGCGATTGCGCGAAAGCAGGGCGATATGCATGTAAAAACTCCGGGCTAAAGGCGACTAAAAAATTAGGGCTCACCGTGCAAAAACGCAGCGCCAGGTGCAACTAACAGGCGGCGCATGGCGCGGCGTCCTAGCAGCATGGGGTGGCGCATATTGCTGCGGTCAGTCAGGGTTAGTTCAACGGGGAAGTTCAAATCACCCATTTGCATAGGCGTACGAATAACATAGCGCCATTCACTATGACCGTTGGAACTGGTGATCCGGCGTCTATCGTGTAGGTGTAACTGATAGCGGTGAGCAGGCGTTTTTGGCCCGCCACTATGGGTTATAAAGCTTACCCAAAGTTGGCCATGCTCATCTTCATGTGTCTCAATTTCTTCTGCATGCAGGGCGGACGTGCGTGCACCCGTATCTGCTTTGCAGCATAGATGAAGGCCTAGCTCGGGTAGCGTCACCATTTCACGGCGACCAATGACCGCCTTAGCCTGATAGGGTAATTCCTTCACGGCTCACTCCTTAAAAATATAACAGACCGCATCAAATCAAGCGTTCCTGTGTGACGTCATGATAGCTAAGCGATGTTGAATAGCAGAGCCTGCTGGCGCATCCCGCAAGGCCATCATGACGGGCAAACGCAGCCGCGGTATTAGAGCAAGGTCTCGCACTGCCGCCGCAAAGTCAGTACGTTCGTCTTCTGCTAGGCGCTGCAGAAAAAGCGGCAGGCGCTGAGCGTCTTCAAGATGCTGCCAGCCACGGCCAGCGATTGCTGCCAGCACATCAGGTCCACAGGCAGCGATATCGCTCAATATGCTCGTGTACCAATCGCCAGCTTCCGGTGCGCTAGCGGTACCAACGGCACGCAAGCAGGCGCAAAGAGTTTCTATATCGCCCGTTTGAGCGGCTGTCTCACCGCGTCGGTGTATTGCAGAAGCTAACGTGTCTGGAAATGTCCTGTGCTCTAAACAGTAGCACAGCGTGTGGATAACGGCGGTAGGCAGTGACGCAAATAATCGTGCTAGCGATGCGCTCTCATGCGCTTGCATACGGACAGTATAATCAGCGATTCCCTGCAGCCCCAATGCCTGCCAGTCAATCGTTTGTTGACCGCTAAAATAAGCCTCAACGGGTTCGAAATGCTGGCTTGCAGGTAATCCCATATCGCTCGTGGCGCGCGCATTAAGCATCGCTTGAAAGGTGATATTGGGCGTGAAGGCGAGAGGATTATCCTTCATTAAATGATCCACGTCTGCAGTTTCTTCACGGCCTAGTTGCGATGCATTACGGCCTAATGTCTCCAGCAGTCGATTTAAAAAAGCATCGCGCTGAGCAGGTGCCAATAGGCCTTGCTCATCCAGCGGTAGGGCTAAAAACCAAATCGCAGGTTCAGGCATATCGCCCAGGCGAAACACAATGGCCACTCGCGCCTGTCCTTGCCAAGGTTCCGCCCACGCTATTTCACCTCGCTCAAAGACGGCGAGTGATTCCCGTGGACAGGGAATCACTCGTCGCCCCATGTAATAGAGGGAGACCACCGCACCGCTACGGGTAAAAAACTCATCAAGGGTTTTAATTGGTTGCATGACATCCTTCCGCGTTGCAAGCCCGCACTCTACCTTGCTGGTGTGACACTGTCAGCCGTAGCGGTTAATAAAACGTCGTGGGTAATAAAGCATAGCGTTAATGACAGGGCGGTTAAAAATTAAACAACAGGATGAAAGGTGCATGAGAGTTGAGGATGCGACACCTTTCCATAGTTTATCCACAGGCTCGTGCACGTTTTCTGTGGGTCTATGGGCCATGTCCAAAAGCGATGACCTGTGGTAAGCAAGCGTTCGAATTGGGATAATCACTCAATAAACAGTTTTTCACTTTACCAAGGCATTTATGAGCATTTACCAGACGCTGCAAACTGCGCTTCTTGAACTCGAAGCATCGATGAAAGCCGCCGATTTATGGCGTATGCCAACACCGGATGCTGACGCATTGGCCAGTCAGCAGCCTTTTTGCATCGATACGATGTCGCTTCCTCAATGGATACGGTTCGTGTTTGTTGCGCGCTTGAATACGTTAATTGAAACGGGTGCTGCCATGCCGGCTAAATGCGAAGTGGCGCCAGCAGTGGCGGCCTATTTACTGCAGGAGAAAGTGTCTGCCCATCATTTAGTATTGGTTGTTCGATCGGTAGAAAAGGTTGATCAGATAGTGACTGAAAGCTGAAGTTGGCTGGCTGCACCTTGAAACGCACAAAGCCTGCCGAATGGCAGGCTTTGTGAATTACACGTGCAGCATCAAGTTACTGCACTCATGCTGTACTAACGGTCAATGTGCTGGTATTCACCGGTATCGGCAGTCACGCTGCTGACGATCAAAATGGCAATGAAGGAAGCGATAAAGCCAGGAATGATCTCGTAAACACCGGGGCCACCCATGAACTCGCCACTCCAGCCCAGCGAGATCCAGGTCATCACGGTAAGAGCACCGACTATCATCCCCGCAATAGCACCGGCGCCATTGGTGCGTGACCACATCAGCGAGAGAATAATCAGCGGGCCAAATGCCGCGCCAAACCCTGCCCAAGCATTGCTCACTAATCCTAGCACCTGTGAGTCCGGATCAGACGCAATAACAGCCGCAACCAAACCTACTAGAACGACACTAATACGGCCTACGCCAACTGTTTGTTTCTCCGACGCCTGCTTATTCAAAAACAGGCGATAGAAGTCTTCGGTTAGTGATGAGGAAGCCACCAGAAGCTGGCTAGAAATGGTGCTCATGATCGCGGCAAGTAGCGCTGCATAGAGGAAGCCGGTTACCAGCGGATGGAACAGCAGGTTCGCCAGAATGATAAAGATCGTCTCCGGATCCTGGACATCCAGGCCGTTGCGAATTGCATAGGCGCGGCCGAAGATACCTAGAGAAATGGCACCGATCAGCGAGATGGCCATCCAGCTCATACCAATGTTTCGAGCAGTCGGTACATCTTTCAGCTTTCGAATCGCCATGAAGCGCACGATAATATGCGGTTGCCCGAAGTACCCCAGGCCCCATGTTACCGCAGACAGCCAGCCGATGAAGGTCAGCCCTTCGGTCCAAGACAGCAGCGTGGGATCGACCTCATTCAGCGTCTGTGACGCTTGGCTGAAGCCGCCGCCGCCTTCGCCAAAGAGGACAACGGCAGGCATGATTACCAGCGCCAGCATCATGATGCAGCCTTGCACGAAGTCTGTCAGGCTCACGGCTAAGAACCCGCCGATGACGGTATAAGCCAGTACCACGCCCAGCGTAATAATGATGCCAACGGTGTAATCGCTCAGGCTACCAATGCTGACGACGCCGGAAAATGCGCTTTCGAACAGCTTGCCGCCGGCGACTAAGCCTGATGCGGTGTAAACCGCGAAGAAAACGACGATAACGACAGCCGAAACCGTTCTTAATGATAGCGCACGCGTCGGAAAGCGGTTTGCCAGGAAAGCGGGAATGGTGATGGCATTGCCGTAGTGAACCGTCTGTTCACGCAGGCGTGGTGCAACCAAAATCCAGTTGAAGAAGGCACCCACAAACAGGCCGATACCGATCCAGGCCGAGCCTAGTCCGGACACAAACATCGCGCCAGGCAAGCCCAGCAGCAGCCACCCGCTCATATCTGAAGCGCCGGCCGACAAAGCCGCTACCTGGGGGCTGAGTGTTCGGCCGCCCAAAATATAATCTTCAGAAGTGGATGTGGATGTGCGCATAGCATAAAGCCCAATGCCGATCATAAGCGCAAAGTAAGCGAAAAGGCTGATCCAAACGCCAATAGCCATAAAACGTCTCCTATTCTTAGTTATGAGGCCGGATGTAGCTCCGACAGGTTATTAGTATTGTATGAGCTGTTTACTCATCACCAAGCGCCAATAGCGACGCATTCCCTCCTAAAGCTGCAGTATTATTGGTAATCGTTTTCTCGGTCACAAAGCGCTGCAGATAATGGGGCCCACCGGCTTTTGGGCCTGTGCCAGATAGCCCTTGGCCACCAAAGGGCTGAACACCCACGACGGCACCAATGATATTACGATTAATATAAACATTGCCTACGCGCATTTTCTGCGCTATTTCAGCGGCAAAAGATTCGTTTCGACTATGTACACCAAACGTTAAACCGTAGTTGCGGCCATTGATATCGTTAATTACCTTATCAATCTCGCTGGCTTTGTAACGCACAATATGTAGCACCGGACCGAACTGCTCGCGAGTAAGTGCATCAATGCTATCGATAGTGAACGCTACCGGCGCGACGAAAGTACCTTCTTGAGTATGTTCGGCAGTCATCGGCGTTTCCGCCACAAGGCGATTTTCAGCTTTTAGCTTTTCGATATGTTCAAGCAAACTTTGACGGGCATCTTCATCGATAACGGGGCCAACGTCGGTACCCAAGTCGCGAGGGTCGCCAATGTGTAGTTCGTTCATCGCGCCTTTAAGAATTTCAATCACCCGGTCAGCCACGTCATCCTGAAGATAAAGCACGCGCAATGCTGAGCAACGCTGCCCGGCACTTTGAAACGCGGATTGCACCACATCAACCACCACCTGCTCAG
>NZ_JBQDLQ010000137.1:0-5591 GCF_052095695.1 Halomonas sp. | reverse complement strand
CGGACGCCATGGGAAGCCTGTTTAACGCCGCGTGGGCCAGCAACTTAATGGTCATGGCGGGTATTGCGGGCATTATTACTAGTTGGAACGCCTTCTATATCGGCGGCTCTCGGGCAATCTATGCCCTCGCTAAAGCAGGCATGCTACCTGCGCCGTTTGCCAAGCTGCATCCTCGCTACAGAACCCCTACTAATGCCATCTTTATGATGGGCTTTCTCTCCTGTTTGGCGCCCTTCTTTGGCCGCCCAGCATTGGTGTGGATCGTTAATGCGGGTGGCTTGGGCATCGTATTGGCCTACCTGTTTGTGGCGATCTCCTTTGTGGTGCTACGGGTGCGCGAGCCGGATATGCCCCGCCCATTCAAGGTAAGTAACGGCAAGCTGTGCGGCACCCTCGCTATCATTCTTTCTTTCGGTATGGCGTGCCTCTACCTGCCCGGTAGCCCGGCGGCACTGAGCGTCGCGGAGTGGACTATCTTTGCTGGCTGGGCGGTGCTGGGCATCGTGCTTTACGTGCATGCGCTGCGCACCTACGGGCGTGACTACAGCGATCGCCATATGCAAGTGGATCTGTAAGCCGTCCTACGAGATTTCTGGACTTAAGATTTTTAGGAGCAACGTATGAGCTTTATCGAACAGTGGTTGCACGATGCGGTTCCAGCCCTGGTGGGTGGCGAGTGGCGTACAGGTCAACAAACCTTTGCGGTGGATAACCCCGCCACCGGTGAAACCATTGCCCGGGTGGCGGATATGGGCGCCGATGATACCCGTGACGCCGTGGCCGCCGCCTACAACGCTGGCGCTGCCTGGCGGGCCACACCGGTCAAGCAGCGCTCGGCACTGCTACGGCGCTGGTTTGAGCTTATTAACGAACACGCCGACGACCTGGCCCGTCTGATGACCCTGGAGCAGGGCAAGCCGCTGACGGAAGCCAAAGGCGAAGTCACCTACGGTGCGTCGTTTATCGAGTTCTTCGCCGAAGAAGCCAAGCGTATGGCAGGAGAAACCCTACCAAGTCATGGCGCGGACAAACGCTTATTGGTTCTGCGCGAGCCGGTAGGTGTGGTGGCGGCAATTACCCCATGGAACTTCCCGCTGGCGATGATTACCCGCAAGTGCGCCCCGGCCCTGGCGGCGGGCTGCACCGTGGTGATCAAGCCCGCCGAAGCCACGCCGCTCACCGCGCTTGCCGCCGCTTACCTGGCGCTGGAAGCGGGCCTGCCTGCAGGCACCATTAACGTGATTACTGCCTCAAAACCGGCAGCGGTGGGTGAGGTGCTCACCACGGATTCACGGGTGCGAAAAGTCTCGTTTACCGGCTCCACCCCGGTGGGTAAGCACTTGCTTGCCCAGTGCGCCAGTACAGTGAAGAAGGCCGCCATGGAGCTGGGGGGCAACGCGCCGTTTATCGTGTTTGACGACGCCGATGTAGATGCCGCTGTTGATGGCGCAATCGCCTCCAAATTCCGCAACGCTGGGCAAACCTGCGTATGCACCAATCGCTTCCTGGTGCAGGACGGCATTTACGATACGTTTGTCAGCAAGCTCACCGAGCGAGTGAACGCACTGAAGGTTGGCGATGGCCTGGCGGATGGCAGCATTATCGGCCCGCTGATTAACCAAGCAGCGGTAGATAAAGTGCAGCGCCATGTGGACGACGCAGTGAACCAGGGTGCTCGGCTGCTCTGCGGTGGTAAGCCTCACGCCGCAGGCGAGCGCTTCTTCACTCCCACGGTGCTGGCGGATGTGACCACCAAGATGGCCGTGGCCGACGAAGAGACCTTCGGCCCGGTCGCGCCGGTGTTTCGCTTCCAGCGCGATGAAGAAGCCATTGCCATGGCCAACGATACACCCTTTGGCCTGGCGGCTTACTTCTACGCTACGGATTACCGCCGCATCTGGCGCACCATGGAGCAGCTGGAGTACGGCATGGTCGGTGTGAATGAAGGGTTGATCTCCACCGAGTTGGCGCCGTTTGGCGGCGTTAAAGAGTCCGGGTTGGGTCGCGAAGGCTCCCACCACGGTCTTGATGAATTTACTGAACTTAAATATGTCTGTGTTGGCGGTTTATAAGGAAAGCTATGATGACTAACCAAGAATTGAACGACCTGAAAAACCGCTACGTGGCTAACGGTGCTGCCACGCCGACAACCCAGTTTGCCGAGCGCGCTGAAAATGCTGAGCTGTGGGATGCCGACGGCAACCGCTGGATCGACTTCGCGGGCGGTATTGGTGTGCTGAACTTGGGCCACCGCCACCCGAAAATCGTCGCCGCCGTTGAAGCGCAGCTCAAGAAAGTTATGCACACCAGCGCCGCGGTCATTTCCTACGCGCCCTATGTGCAGCTGTGCCAAAAGCTCTGCGAACTAAGCCCGGTGCGCGGCCCTGAGCGCAAAGCGATGCTGGTCAACACCGGTGCCGAAGCGCTGGAAAACGCCGTGAAGATCGCCCGCGCTGCCACTGGCCGCACCGGCATTATTACCTTCGACGGCGCTTTCCACGGACGCACCATGATGACCCTGGCCATGACCGGCAAGGTGCTACCGTACAAGAACGACTTCGGCCCGATGCCGGGCGACGTGTTCCGCGCCCCATTCCCGAATCCGCTGCACGGCATCAGCGAAGAAGCGTCTTTGGATGCCATTCGCACGCTGTTCAAAACCGATATCGCCCCGCACCGTACAGCGGCCATCGTGATTGAGCCGGTTCAAGGTGAAGGCGGCTTCTATATTGCGTCACCGGATTACCTTAAAGCGCTGCGCGCGCTGTGCGACGAGCACGGTATTCTACTGATCGCCGATGAAGTGCAGTCCGGCTTCGCCCGCACCGGCAAGCTATTTGCCCTCGAACATAGCGACATCGAAGCGGATATTCTCACCACCGCCAAAAGCCTCGCTAACGGCATGCCGCTGTCGGCTGTTGTGGGTACCGCCAAGGTAATGGACGCCTCCGGCCCCAACTCCCTAGGCGGCACCTACAGCGGCAATCCGCTCTCCTGCGCGGCAGCGCTGGCGGTGATCGAGGTGATCGAAGAGGAAAATATTCTTGAGCGCAGCGAGCAGATGGGCAAGATGCTCGCGGAGCGTTTTGCTGTTTGGGAAGAGCGATTCCCCGCCGTTGCCCACGGCCGCCAGCTAGGCGCCATGGCAGCGTTCGAATTGCTCGATAGCGAAGGAAAACCCGATACAGCGCTAACCGGTGCGCTCTGTGCCAAAGCCCGCGAGAAAGGCCTAATCCTTCTCTCCTGCGGCTTCTACGGCAACAGCATCCGCATTCTGGTGCCGCTAACCGTCTCTTCCGCGGTGTTGGAAGAAGGGCTCAGCATTATCGAGCAGTCCCTGGAAGCGCTTAGCTAATACTCTTCTAAGCATCACAAAGCCCGCCCTCGTCAAACAGTGAAAGCTGTTGGCGAGAGCGGGTTTTTATTTCATGGTGGGGAAAGTTTTGGGGTTGCAGTGTGATTATGAGCCACTACCCCTGCAGTCTGGTTTAAACCTAGATAACCACTGAGTGGGAGTAAGACCGAAGGCTTTCTTGAAGTGGTTTGTCATATGGCTCTGGTCATTGAAACCAGCTGAAACCGAGGCGTACGACAACGAATAACCTTGGGTCAAATAGTGTTTTACGAACGAAAGACGCCGCATGGTCAAGTAACGGTATGGGCTTGTTCCGTATAATGCCCTGAAGTCTCTTGATAAACTCCATTTTTCACGGCCACTCACTAACGCTAAATCATCCAGTGTGATCTGAGAATCCAGCGAATAGTGGATATATTCTCTAGCTTTTTCTGCGGCGCCATAGTCGTATGCCATCCTACCTTTTTTGTGACCGGCAACAGTAGATAGAATATTGGCCAGCTCAAAGATAATATCGTCTTCTTCTAGCTGTTCATGAGTAGTTTCTAAATCATTCATGAGGAATTCTGTGGCTGCATATAGCCGAGGGTCTGTGCTAACGCCACCCTTTATGTAGGGTAAGGTGCGGCCACCAAGCACCGCTTGAAGAGCACAGGGTTCAATATACATGATGCGGTAGTGGAAGCCGTCATTCGTACCAGCTTCACCGTCGTGGAGCTCATCAGGATGAATCACAATGGTATTGCCCGGCAAGCTGATCCTTTTTTCACCTCGGTAATTGAAGCAATGAACCCCTGACAGTGTCCTGCCTACAGCATACGTATCGTGCCGGTGCGGCTCGAAGGCAACGCCAGAAAAAAAGGCTTCAAATCTTTCTATCTGGGTATTAAAAAAAGAATTTAGCATAGGCGGTAAGCTGCCTGCTGTTGGCGAAAGACAGGGCAATCATGCAACGGAATATATGGATAAGCAAAGCGGGTTGTCTGTTTTAGCAATGAACCTACTCCGTCCTTGACAGACTTTCATGTTGCGGGCTTATCAGCTCAATACGTAATATAAAGTAGTAGCGATTAATGTGGTAAAAATTAACTCGCATTTTAGTGCAACTGCTAATATGCCTACTGAAGCAAAAGCAAGAAAAGATAGAGACAACCCGTTAACTACCTCTGGCATCACAATATAAGTGATGAAACAAATAAAAATAGAGGTAGGAAAAACTTCTTCAACCAGATGCTGGGCCTTAGCGCCGAAGTTAACGGTGATTAAAGAGGGCAGAGCTCTTACCATGACACTTGTAAGTAGAAGAGCAAAAATCACCAAAAAATTATCTGCCATATTTGTTCCTCAATATTTTCTCTTCAGTAGATAGAAGATAGCGGATAGTAGAATTATGGAGGGGATCCAAAAGTAGATACCACCAAGGGTGTAATAGAAAAGCCCGCTTATTAAAAAGCCTAACGTTGCCTTTGGAACAGTTATCAAACCACTTTTATAAGGTCGGTTTTGAAGATACGAGATGGCAAGAAAAAGAAGCACCAAGCTCGCAGGAATACTGGCATTGATGTCGTCAGGTAAAAGGTTGGGAAACAGCCCAGCTATAATGCCGCCTGCTACCCCAAAGAGTATCCAGGACAAGAAAATGGTGAAGCGAATTATCAGCATGGCTCTTTGGTTATGTCCCTGCTCAATAGCGTACGCTTCGTCGCCGAGTGCATGGGACGCAAAAACCTTAAGCAGCTTGTTTTTTGGTAATTTTTTTGAGCATGAAAGCGAAATTGCAAAATATCGGCTATTGATCATAGTGGTAACGAAAGCAATAGTTAAAAAACTGGCCCCAGACTCAGAGAGAGGTAGAGCGGCAAACTGCCCGCTCCCAGAAAAGCCTAGTAGGCTTACGAGAAAAATTTCGACAATGCTCCAGTCTGCTTTGTAAGTAGTAAAGCCGAATAGCATGCTAACAGGTGCTATTGCAAAGATGGCCGTCAATAGCAGCGGAAGCAGAACCCGATACTCTGCTGTATTTGAAGCAGAGAGCACTTTTTTGGTGTTTAAATATTTATTCATCATTGCCAATCACTTTTTCCCAAGATGTAAATTTTTTAGTTATGGCTAATGGGCTTACAGCAGAACATTGAAGCTAGCTGCTATGCTGGAAGCGTATGGGAAAAGTTGATAAGCGTATTGTAAGTGGCTATTCAAAATTTATCGTGCGCTCAGACCCGTAGCCGTCGAGTAG
>NZ_JBQDLQ010000136.1:0-5653 GCF_052095695.1 Halomonas sp. | reverse complement strand
ATACCATGAGCTTGTCACAGGCACAAAAGAAAGCATTTCGTAGCATTGGCCACCACCTTAACCCTGTGGTCACCGTTTCAGAGAACGGCGTCTCCGAAAACTTGCTAGCAGAACTTAATCGCGCGCTCACCGATCACGAACTGATCAAAGTGAAGCTCGCCCTTCCTGAACGTGATGAACGTGCTGCCATGGTAGCCGAACTGATCACCAACAGCCGTGCTGACCTTGTGCAAACCATTGGCAAAATGGCCCTGCTTTACCGCAGGAATCCACAGGTAAATCCGAAGCTGTCTAATGTTACCCGCTTTGAGAACCACCACGGCCGCTATTAGGGCAGCGCGTTAAATTGACGCGCTGCTGGCTATGTTCTTAACGACTGTGTTCGTAAAGACTGTGTTCGTAAAGACTGTGTTCGTAAAGACTGTGTTCGTAAAGACTATGCTCCTAAAGACTATGTTCGTAAAGACACAGCACGTAACGATTTAGCACGCAAAAAAATAGTACGTAACGACATATAAAACGCCCCTCAGCGAACAAGTGCGCTGAGGGGCGTTTTTTATTAACTATATACGACGCTACCTATTTCGTACTCGACATCGCCGCCTGGTGTTTTCACCACCACAATATCACCCTCTTCTTTGCCGATTAGGGCACGAGCAATAGGGGATGTCACCGAAATGCGTCCGGACTTAATATCGGCCTCGTCTTCGCCAACGATCCGGTAAGTGACCTCTGCATCAGTGTCTAAATTTTGCATCGACACGGTGACACCAAAAATCACTTTGCCGGTGTTTGGCAACTTGGTCACATCAATCACTTGGGCAACGGAGAGTTTGCCTTCAATCTCCTGGATACGCCCTTCGATAAATCCTTGCTGCTCGCGAGCGGCATGGTACTCGGCATTTTCTTTCAAATCGCCGTGCTCACGCGCTTCAGCGATGGCCGCGATCACCTGGGGGCGAGCTTCGCTCTTCAGATGATCAAGCTCTTCACGAAGGCTTCTTTCCCCCGCGACTGTCATCGGGACCTTGTTCATTTATTTGCTCCTGCATGCAGATCCTGAAGGCGCCGCACCGTAATTTCCCGTCCGTACTCAAGCGCCATGCAAACAGCATTAGCGCCCGCCAAGGTGGTGGCATAGGGCACCTTGCGCGAGAGAGCAGTACGTCGAATGACCGAAGAGTCGTTAATCGCCTGACGACCTTCAGTAGTGTTCACAATGTAGGCAATTTCGTCGTTCTTGAGCAGATCGACGATATGGGGACGACCTTCGTAGACTTTGTTGACGTGCTCCACAGCAAGCCCAGCAGCTTCCAAAGCAGCCGCTGTTCCTCGTGTTGCGCATAGCGTAAACCCTAATGCTAACAGAGAACGCCCCACTTCGATAATCCCCGCTTTGTCTGGTTCACGCACGGAAAGGAATGCTTTACGCGAACCATCAAACGCAGGAATCGCCTCACCCGCCCCTAACTGCGCTTTAAAGAAAGCCTCAGCAAAGGTATCACCAGAGCCCATGACTTCACCGGTTGATTTCATTTCCGGCGATAAAATCGGATCCACGCCCTGAAATTTATTGAACGGGAAGACGGCTTCTTTCACGCTATAAAAATGCGGGATGATTTCGTGTTCAAAGCCCTGCTCCGCTAGCGTTTTACCCGCCATACAACGAGCGGCAATTTGGGCCAGCGAAATACCAATGCACTTAGACACAAAAGGCACGGTACGCGAGGCGCGCGGATTCACCTCAATCACATAAATCTCGCCATCCTGCCAAGCCAGCTGCACGTTCATTAAGCCCTTAACGCCCAGCTCAACGGCCATTTGCTTCACTTGGTCGCGCATTTTGTCCTGCACATCGGCAGGTAGCGAGTAAGGCGGCAGAGCACAGGCCGAGTCACCGGAGTGAACGCCCGCTTGCTCGACGTGCTGCATAATGCCGCCAATCACAACCTGCTGGCCATCTGACACCGCATCGATATCGATCTCGATCGCCGCACTCAGGAAGTGATCCAGCAATACCGGTGAGTCGTTGGAGACTTTTACCGCGTGAGTCATGTAGTTTTCAAGCTCAGAGGCGTCATAAACGATTTCCATCGCGCGACCGCCAAGTACGTAGCTTGGGCGCACCACTAGCGGATAACCAATCACCTCGGCTTTATCAAACGCTTCTGCAAAGCTACGCGCTGTCGCATTAGGCGGCTGCTTCAGGCCAAGCTTATCGATCATCACCTGGAAGCGCTCGCGGTCTTCTGCACGGTCAATGGCATCCGGCGTGGTACCGATAATCGGTACGCCAGCGGCTTCCAGCTCACGCGCGAGCTTCAGCGGCGTCTGGCCGCCAAACTGCACGATAACGCCGACCGGCTTCTCTTTATCAGCAATTTCAAGCACGTCTTCCAGCGTCACCGGCTCAAAATAGAGACGATCAGAGGTGTCGTAGTCGGTAGACACCGTTTCTGGGTTGCAGTTGACCATGATAGTTTCATAACCGTCGTCACGCATCGCGATAGCGGCATGTACACAGCAGTAATCAAACTCAATACCTTGGCCGATACGGTTGGGGCCACCGCCCAGTACCATAATTTTCTGACGATCAGATACATCCGCCTCGCACTCCTCTTCGTACGTGGAGTACATATAGGCGGTGTCCGACGCGAACTCAGCGGCACAGGTATCAACACGCTTGTAGACAGGGCGAATACCGGCGGCCTGACGCGCTTGACGGAAGTCTTTTTCGCTCACGTTCAGCAGCGTTGCCAGACGCGCATCGCCAAAGCCTTTGCGCTTAAGCTGGTAAAGCTCACGGGCAGAAAGATCGGCCAGCGAGCGCTTAGCAACAGCGGCTTCAGTCAGCACCAAATCTTCAAGCTGAACCAAGAACCAAGGGTCGATATTGGTCAGTGCAAAGACACCATCAACGCTCATACCCGCGCGCATGGCGTCTGCCACGTAGAAAATACGCTCAGCACCGGCGGCCTGAAGCTCACCCTGGATAAGCGCCATGTTGTCCGGCGTAAAGTCGGTAATGATCGGATCTAAGCCATCGTTACCTGTTTCCAGGCCGCGCAATGCTTTCTGTAGCGACTCCTGGAAGGTGCGGCCAATCGCCATTACCTCACCCACTGACTTCATCTGCGTGGTTAAACGGTCATTGGCCTGCGGGAATTTTTCAAAGGTGAAGCGCGGAATTTTAGTAACCACGTAGTCGATCGATGGCTCAAATGACGCCGGCGTACGACCACCGGTAATATCATTTTGCAGCTCGTCCAGCGTGTAGCCAATCGCCAACTTAGCGGCGATTTTCGCGATCGGAAATCCGGTCGCCTTAGAGGCCAGCGCCGAGGAGCGAGAGACCCGCGGGTTCATCTCGATAACGACCAGGCGGCCAGTCTTCGGGTCCATGCCGAACTGTACGTTGGAACCCCCGGTTTCCACACCAATCTCGCGCAGTACGGCCAGGCTGGCGTCACGCATGATCTGATATTCTTTATCGGTCAGCGTTTGCGCCGGTGCTACGGTGATGGAATCACCGGTGTGCACGCCCATCGGGTCGAAGTTTTCAATCGCGCAGACGATGATGCAGTTGTCGTTTTTATCGCGCACAACTTCCATCTCATACTCTTTCCAACCCAGCAGCGACTCATCAATGAGCAGCTCATGGTTGTTAGAAAGCTCAAAGCCGCGCGTACAAATCTCTTCAAACTCTTCTTTGTTGTACGCGACACCGCCGCCGGAGCCACCCATGGTATAGGAGGGGCGGATAATGCTTGGAAAGCCCAGCTCAGTCTGAATCTCCCAGGCCTCACTCATGCTGTGCGCGACTTTGGCCTTGGGACACTCTAGACCGATGCGCTTCATGGCCTGATCAAACAGGTCGCGATCTTCGGCCATATTGATAGCGTCGGCGTTAGCACCGATCATCTCAACGCCGTATTTTGCGAGCACGCCATGGTGGTCCAATTCCAGCGCGCAGTTAAGCGCCGTTTGACCACCCATGGTGGGCAAAATAGCCTGCGGACGCTCGGCTTCGATGATTTTTTCCACCGCCTGCCAGGTAATCGGCTCAATGTAGGTGGCGTCGGCCATCGCCGGGTCGGTCATGATGGTCGCGGGATTGGAGTTAACCAAAATAACGCGGTAACCCTCCTCGCGCAGCGCTTTACACGCCTGAGCGCCGGAGTAGTCAAATTCGCAGGCCTGGCCGATCACAATCGGTCCAGCGCCAATGATTAAAATACTGTTGATATCGGTACGCTTAGGCATAACGGTTCCCACAAAAAATAATGACGATGAGCGACAAAAGACGGCGATAAAGTGATGCAGCGGTGCTAGGCGAAAGCTTTCAGCAGCAACCCGCTGCCTTAGCGACGCGCCTGCATCATGGCCACAAAGCGATCAAACAGCGGTGCTACGTCTCGCGGACCGGGGCTCGCCTCTGGGTGGCCTTGAAAGCTGAACGCTGAGCGGTCAGTGCGCTCAATACCTTGCAGGGTGCCGTCGAACAGCGAACGATGCGTAGCCCGCAGATTGGCAGGCAGGGTCGCTTCATCTGCCGCAAAACCGTGGTTTTGGCTGGTAATCATCACCTTGCCAGTGTCTAGATCTTGCACCGGATGGTTAGCGCCGTGATGGCCATGGCTCATCTTGAGCGTTTTCGCACCAGAGGCGAGCGCCAGCAGCTGATGGCCCAGGCAGATTCCAAACAGCGGAACATCGGCTTCCAACACGTCCTGAATGGCTTTAATGGCGTAATCGCAGGGCTCTGGGTCGCCCGGACCATTGGCCAAAAAGACCCCATCAGGGTTCATGGCCAGTACATCAGCAGCAGGCGTTTGCGCCGGCACCACGGTAAGCCGGCAGCCGCGCGCAGCCAGCATGCGCAGGATGTTGAATTTAACGCCGTAATCAAACGCCACCACGTGGTAAGGGCACTCGCTTTTCGTGGTATCCGCGTAGCCTTGGCCCAGCGTCCACTCGCCCTCTGTCCACTCGTAAGGAGCTTTGCACGACACTTCTTTAGCCAGATCCATACCCTTCAGGCCAGGAAATGCCTTGGCGGCGTCTAGCGCCCGCGCTACCGCGTCATCGCCTTCGGCGTCAGCACCCGCCAGAATCGCCCCGTTCTGGGCACCTTTATCGCGCAGAATGCGCGTTAGCCGGCGAGTATCAATATCGGCAATGCCCAACACGTTCTGACTTTTCAGATAATCCGACAGCGATTGCTCAGAGCGAAAGCTGCTGGCCATTAACGGCAAATCGCGAATCACCAAGCCCGCCGCCGCAATCGACCCAGACTCGATGTCTTCGGCATTAATGCCGGTATTGCCGATATGAGGATAGGTGAGCGTAACAATTTGGCGGGTGTAGGAAGGGTCAGTGAGGATTTCTTGGTAGCCGGTCATGGCCGTATTGAACACCACCTCACCGCTTGTTAGTCCATCCGCGCCAATGGCGGTTCCATGGAAAACGCTACCATCTTCCAGAGCCAATATTGCGGGTTTGCTCAATGCGGTGTTATTCAAAACAAGATCCTCCCATGCTGGTGGGAGCCTGTTGGGCGCAGGCTCAGCAATTTCTGCATTAAAACTTCTTTGAAATAAGGGCCGTAAAAAAGCGGGACGAAGCCGATAAAAAGAATCGGTTTCATCCCGCT
>NZ_JBQDLQ010000135.1:0-6063 GCF_052095695.1 Halomonas sp. | reverse complement strand
ATTCGCGTTAATGATGATGACCTGCTAAATCGCGAATCGCTGTTTGCCGAGGCTGAGCAAACGCTGGCTCGCGAGCTGTCGCAGCGGATCATAGAACGTCTTGCCAACGTTGAGGCCATGCAGTGAAAGTATTTGCCGACCAGCTACCCGCTGCTTTGGCAAAAAAACTGCCGCGCGTGGTCATTGTAGCGGGCGACGAGCCGCTACAGCATCGCGATGCCTGCGATGCGGTACGCATGATAGCGCGGCAATCTGGTATCGAAGAGCGCGAAGTACTGGACGTTGAAGCAAACTTTGCCTGGGGGCGCTTGATTGAAGTGGCCAGCAACCTATCGCTCTTTGCAACCAATAAGCTGCTGGAATTACGGGTAGGCAATCACAAGCTTGGGCAGGACGGTAGTAAAGCCCTGGCACAGTACGCCGAAACGCTGGATAACAGTGACGACGTACTACTCATCAGTATGGGGAAGCTAGACGCTAAGCAGCAAAAAAGCGCCTGGTTTAAAGCGTTAGATAAGCAGGGCTTGTTTGTACCGGTATGGCCCGTCGATGCCTCGCGGTTGGGTTATTGGCTGCGTGATCGCGCCTCGCGACACGGCTTACAAATAGGGCTGGATGCGGCGCGTCTATTGGGCGAACGTACTGAAGGCAATTTGCTCGCCGCTGATCAAGAGCTGCAAAAACTTGCCTTGATTCATCCGCAAGGCACGCGCTTGAATGTAGAAAGCATTGCTCAAGGCGTCGAAGACAGTACTCGGTTCGATGTATTTAATTTAGCTGACGCCTGTTTGAAAGGTGAGCCCAGCCGTGCGTCTCGCATTGTTAGTGGATTAAAGAGTGAAGGCGTCGAAGCCCCGATTGTGTTGTGGGCACTGAGTCGCGAGCTGCGAACGCTGCTATCGCTGCATCAACATCTGGATCAAGGGCAAAGCTTTGAGCACGCCTGCAAAACCCAAAAGCCGATGATCTTTGACAAGCGACGCCCTGCTTACCAAAAAGCTATTGCTCGCCTGCCAATGAAGCGCCTTCATAAACTGCTGCTTATGGCCCAGCGGCTAGATCTGGCCGTAAAAGGCGCCGCGGCAGTCCCCCTATGGCCTGGGCTGCATGATTTAGCCATGACCATTGCCGGTGGGCGTGGGCTGCTTGCAGAAACAGCCTGGACCTATCGCGTTAATGCGCATGGTTAATCAGCAGCGTAAATACGATAATGAACACTAGCCACGTTAGTGCAAATAATGAGTACTTTTGCTCTTGGGCTTAAAAATTTGGCAAATTATTTCTATACTTTTGATTCAAGCGACAAAAAAGCTTGTACTCCCCTTGACTAGTCTAAGGAACAAGACGATGAAAGCATTGCGTGCTTACCTCTCTACCCTACTGATTGCAGCGCTCGTTATTACCAGCTTGCCCGTTGCTGCAGCACCTGTTACGCCTCACTCAATGGATCTAGTCTCTACCCAATCTGTTTTAGCAGGTGATCGTGCTGGCGCTGATCGCGAGCGTATCAATGAAGTGTTAGCCCGCGCGGACGTGCAAGATCAGCTACTAAAGCAGGGTGTTGACCTAGACGAAGTAGATGCTCGTGTTGCGGCGCTTAGCGATTCTGAAGCACAGCAGATGGCTGATCAGCTAGAACTAATGCCTGCTGGTGCGGGTGGCGGCGTTATCGGCGTGCTGTTTGCGGTATTTATCATTCTGCTGATTACCGACATTCTCGGCCTGACAAACGTTTATCCGTTTACCCGTTGATAGGCAGCACATGACCAAAACGTTTTTTTACGCCCGCTTTGCGGGCGTTTTTATGATACTCCTGCTCCTCAGCGCCTGTGCCCGTAATCCGGTATTGCTACAAAGCAGTTATAGCAACCTGCCTGCGCACGCCGAAATAGACAGCGTGCCTTTTTACGCTCAAACGAAATTCCAATGTGGGCCTGCCACGCTTGCCATGGTGCTCAACTATCAAGACGTGGACGCAGAAGTTGATAAGCTCATTCCCCAGGTGTTCTTACCCGGGCGCGATGGAAGTGTACAACCTGAAATGCTGGCAACCGTTAGACGCTATGAGCAGTTGGCATATCCCGTTCGCGGCACGATGGATGCGTTACTCGGTCACTTAGCAGCAGGTGACCCGGTGGTGATAATGCAGAATTTATCTCTACCTATTTATCCTATGTGGCACTACGCCGTCGCGATTGGCTATGACCTGCCTAGCGAAACACTTATTTTGCGCAGCGGCGAGATTGAACGTCATACCATGTCGTTTAGCCGCTTTGACGCGACCTGGGCGCGCACCCAGCGCTGGGGGTTTGTCGTCGCAGAGCCAGGCTCCCTGCCTGCCGGCATTACCGCACGCAATGCGCTAGAAGCCATTAGTGCCTATGAAGAGACCCACGGGCCTCGGGCAGCACTTTCAAGCTGGCAAACGTTCGTGGAGCACCACCCTGCTAACGCAATAGGTCAGTTTGCGCTAGGCAACGCTCTTTACGCGGATCAGCAGCCCGACCAAGCGCTTCAGGCATTTGAGAAAGCAACCGACATTGACCCTGAGATGGGCGCGGCTTGGCTAAATAACGGCCTACTACTTCTTCAACAAGGATCTACTGATTTAGCTAGAAAAGCATTAACACAAGCAGCCTCATTAGAAGGAAGTTGGCAAGAAAAGGCCCAGCAGTTATTAGATAGTTACTAATATTGGGTAGTTGCTAGAATTGAGTAGTCGCTAAAACATGATCAAATCCTCGAGGCCGCCTTCTCAAAGGAAAAAGCAGCCTGACGGACGTAGACCAAAACTTAGAAAACCCGATTTAGGCCATTCTGAGCAGCCACTCGATAAGCTTCAGCCATCGTCGGATAGTTAAAAGTCGTGTTAACGAAGTACTTCAGGGTATTGGCTTCCCCCTTCTGCTGCATAATCGCTTGGCCGATATGCAAAATTTCAGAAGCCTGATCGCCAAAGCAGTGAATACCGAGTATTTCCAGGGTGTCTTGATGGAAAAGAATTTTAAGCATACCCACGATATCGCCGGTAATCTGTGCCCTGGCGGTATCTTTGAAGAAAGCCTTGCCAACTTCATAAGGCACTTTAGCTTCCGTCAATTCGCGCTCATTGGCCCCGAATGAGCTGATTTCAGGAATAGTATAAATGCCTGTCGGCACATCGCTGACAAACCGATATTCTTTATCGAGCAGCTCATTACACGAGTTCAAGCCTTGATCGTAAGCGGCGCTGGCAAGACTTGGCCAACCTATTACATCGCCCGCCGCATAGACATGCGAAACCTCGGTACGATAATGCTCATCAACACTTAGCTGCCCCCGGCCATTCGCACTCAAGCCAATGTTCTCCAGGCCCAAGCTGTCCGTATTACCAGTACGACCGTTCGCCCATAAGAAAGCATCAGCGCGCAGTTTTTTACCTGACTTTAAATGCACTACTACGCCCGACTCATCGCCTTCCACGCTGGCGTATTCTTCGTTATGGCGAATCAAGACACCGTGCTTACGCAGATGATAAGAAAGGGCGTCGCTTATCTCATCGTCCAAGAACGACAGCAGGCTGTCACGGTTATTAATGAGATCAACTTTGACGCCTAAGCCTGAAAATATCGACGCGTATTCACAGCCAATGACACCGGCCCCGAAAATGACTAGCGTACGCGGCGTGTGCGAGAGGCTTAAAATAGTATCAGAGCAATAAATGCGTGGATGACGGAAGTTAATATCCGCCGGACGATAAGGGCGTGAACCAGTGGCAATAACTATTTTCTTAGCGACTAGCTCTTCCACGC
Source organism: Halomonas sp. (assembly GCF_052095695.1). GTDB lineage: Bacteria > Pseudomonadota > Gammaproteobacteria > Pseudomonadales > Halomonadaceae > Vreelandella. The sequence continues at coordinate 2,272 of NZ_JBQDLQ010000135.1, read as the reverse complement.
CTTCTTGACGATCATGTACCACTAAGGTGTGTTCGTCTTTAAAACGTGCAATGCCATGGAACAGGTCAATACGGTTACGCGCGTAAAACGTGGTGCGCATCTCCACCTGTTTGTCGATGGTCCCGCGTGAGCGCTCCATCACTTTAGGAAAAGAGAACCAGCGTGGCTCACCAATATCGCGAAACATTCGGTTTGTGTTGAACGCCATGATCTGTTTGACCTGATGGCGCAATGCTTTAGAAGGGATAGTTCCCCAGTGAGTACAATTCCCCCCCACCTGGGCCTGTTGCTCAACAATCGCTACGCGCTTGCCATGCTTTGCAGCATTGATGGCTGCGCTTTCTCCTGCAGGCCCCGTACCGATTACCACGACATCGTAATTATGAACCGCCATACTCTCTGCGTCTCCCGCTTCCCGTTATACTCGTCTCACGTGAAAAGCGCTGCTCGTTTAAACACACGCTTTTCGCCTAGCACATACCTAGCTATCGACGAGTTACATCGTAACCTAGATCAGCGCCGCGGCTTTCGTCGCTGCGGCGGCGTATACTGCTTTGCTTGCGGTTCTCTTCTTCACACACTTCATCTTTACCGCCGCAAATATCGCAACCTTCTTTTAATCCAAGCTGATTCAAGCCGCCGCATGTGCCCGCAATGGGCTTACGGCCCATAAGCACCCCCACTGCCATGGCGCACATGATTAGTGCCATAAAACCAAATGCCAGTAGCCAAATAGTCATTTTAATCTCCCAACATTGCTTATTTTCATAGTAACGCTTTGCTTGCACCTAAACGATAGCTTGCCAGTAGTCCTCTCTTGCAAGTAATTGTCGACAGCTTACCTGTCAAGAAGTGCCTTACAAGCTTATTTTGTACACTCATTATACATCAGCGGATCAGCGGTTATAAGCGCCCGCCTGGTGAGGATAATCCATAAACAAACGGGGCCAGCCAAAAGGCCAGCCCCGCTTATCACGTTTTAATCTACTACGGCCTATCGAGGCTGTCGACTTACAATCATGCAGATTGATTAGCCACCAAAGTCATCCAATAGGATATTTTCTGGCTCGACACCCATATCCAGCAGCAGCTTAATAACAGAGGCATTCATCATCGGCGGCCCACACATGTAGTACTCGCAATCTTCAGGCGCTGGATGATCCTTTAGATAGTTTTCGTACAGCACGTTATGGATGAAGCCTGTAGGGCCTTCCCAGTTATCTTCGTCTTGTGGGTCAGAAAGCGCCAAGTGCCACTCAAAGTTAGGGAACTCTTCGGCTAACTGATCGTACTCTTCGTTATAGAACGTTTCACGCCAAGAGCGCGCACCATACCAGAAGGTGATCTTGCGATCCGACTTCAAACGTTTCAGTTGGTCAAAGATATGGCTGCGCATTGGCGCCATACCTGCACCACCACCGATAAAGATCATTTCAGCATCAGTATCGCGGGCGAAGAACTCACCAAACGGCCCCATGACTGTCACTTTGTCGCCTTCTTTTAAGTTGAAGACGAACGTAGACATCAAGCCAGGCGCATGACTAGTACCGGGAGGCGGCGTGGCAATACGAATATTGAACTTAAGGATACCCTTTTCATCCGGGTAGTTCGCCATTGAGTAAGCGCGAATAACCTCCTCGTTGCTCTTGTGGGAAACTTTGAACATGTCAAATTTTTCCCAGTCACCGCGGTACTCTTCTTCAATATCAAAATCAGAAAACTTGATGTCGTAAGGCGGTGCAACTAACTGCACATAGCCACCTGCACGGAAGGCAACTTCCTCACCTTCAGGCAGTTTCAAGTTAAGTTCTTTGATAAAGGTGGCAACGTTGGGGTTAGCAATAACCTCACATTCCCATTTTTTAACACCAAAGACTTCTTCAGGCACTTCTACTTTCATGTCCTGCTTCACAGGTACCTGACAAGATAGGCGCCAGCCGTCTTTCTTCTCACGCATAGTGAAGTGCGATTCTTCGGTGGGCAAGATGGAGCCACCACCCTCTTCTACACGGCACTTGCACTGCGCGCAGGAACCGCCGCCACCGCAAGCTGAAGAGAGGAAAATACCGTTAGCAGCAAGCGTGTTCAGCAGCTTACCACCGGCTTGCGTACTCAACGTATGTTCAGGGTCACCATTGACCTCAATGGTCACGTCCCCGCTACTAACTAGCTTACTGCGCGCTGCCAGAATGATCGCCGTTAAGCTAATAACGATGACCGTGAACATGACAACACCGAGCAAGATGACTGTTGTATCAACCATGTCGGTTTC
>NZ_JBQDLQ010000134.1:0-6238 GCF_052095695.1 Halomonas sp. | reverse complement strand
GCTCTATTGCCGTTTTCATTGGGGGGTTACTGCTCTGCTTAACACTACAGCGCCAACCACTTAACGCCAGTGCCATGCAGGCACTCGGTATGGCAGCGGCTAATAGTGGTTTTGTCGGCTATCCCGTGGCGGCCATGGTGATCGGTTCACCTGCGGCAGTGCTGTTGGCGCTCAATATGATCATTGAGACACTGATTATTATTCCTATGGCGCTGATTCTGGCTGAAATGGGCAGCCATCAAGGTTCCAGCGTATGGAAAACGGTTAAGCGGACAGCCCTTAGCCTCATCAAAAACCCCGTATTGGTAGGCTTACTAACCGGCATCTGTCTGGCCGTGTCCGGCGTCAAGATTCCCGCACCGCTGTTTAAAGCCATCGATATGCTCGCCGAAGCAGCGGGCCCAGCGGCGCTGTTTGTGATCGGCGGCGCACTATTTGGCCTGCAGGTTAAAGGTATGGCGAGTGATGTTGGCCAGATCGTTGTCGGCAAACTACTTATTCACCCGCTGGTCATTTTCATCGCCTTCTATTTTGTTCCAGATATTGAGCCACTTTATATGGCAGGTGCATTGCTGTTTGCAGCCTCGCCAATGATCAGCATTTACCCTCTACTCGGCCAGCGCTATGGCTTAGGCGGGGTTAGCGCTGCCGCCATGTTAGTCGCAACGATCGCCTCGTTCTTTACGCTTAGCTTGATTATTGGGTTGATGACACTGTCGGGGATAATGACGCTTTAAAGCCTAAATGCATTCAGAAACAGAGATTTATTACAGCTGAGGACAACAAAAATGAACCAACACTCTGATCGACATCACTGCGCAGTTGTAACCGGTGGGGCTAGAAATATCGGTCAGGCCATTGCCTTACGTCTTCAGCAGGATGGCTATCAAGTCATTGTGGTGGATATCGTCGAGCCCGAAGCGAAATCTTTGCAAGCAGATGCGCGCCAGGTCGACCTTGCCGATGCCGATGCTACTCGATTGGTGATGACTGACATTGGTACACGCTATTCGGTTACCCGGTTGGTCAATAATGTGGGCATTGTCGCTCCAGCGCTGCTTGAAGAAGCACGGCTTGAGGACTTCGATAAACTAATGCATCTGAACGTGCGCTCGGCGCTGATCTGCACGCAGGCACTGCTGCCCGCAATGAAGGCACAAGGGTTGGGCCGCATCGTGATGAATGCCAGCCGCGTGGTACTTGGTAAAGAGGCGCGCACCATTTACAGTGCCACTAAAGGAGCGCTGCAATCCATGGCCCGCACCTGGGCGCTGGAGCTTGCTGAACACGGCATTACGGTTAACTGCGTCGCCCCAGGGCCTATCGCTACGAGCGCTTTTTGGCAGAATAACCCGCCTGACTCCGAGCGTGCTCGCCGCATCATCGACAACATTCCACTACAGCGTATGGGCCAGCCCGAAGACGTGGCCCATGCGGTTAGCTTCTTCTGCGACGAACGCAGCGGTTTTGTTACTGGCCAAACACTATTCGTTTGCGGCGGCGTTACAGTCGGCTAGGCAACCTGATTGCACGCTTATTTCACCACGCCTTTTTGGCGTAGTGCGCTAATTTCCGAAGGGCGCTTGCGCAACAGGCGCTCTAATACGCTATCCGTATCCTCGCCCAGCCGAGGGGGCGGCTTACAGTACTCAAGAGGCGTCTTGGAGTACTTGATAGGGTTCGCCACACCAGGAACTGAACCTGTTTCAGAGGTCAGCTCTACCTGCATGCCACGCGCCCGAATCTGCGGGTCGTCGAAGACCTGGGCAATATTCTGAATCGGTCCACAGGGAACACTAATGGCCCCCAGCATCTCGATCCATTCGTCACTGGCGCGGTTGCGTGTAATCTCCACCATCAGTGGAATCAGCTCTAGGCGATGCTTAACTCGTTCAGGATTGGTACTGAACCGAGGATCAGATGCCAGCTCTGGACGCCCCACTGCCTCGCAAAAACGCTTGAACTGCCCATCGTTGCCAATGGCGATAATTACCTTTTCGCCATCAGCTGTCGGGAACGGCTGATAAGGCACAAGGTTGGGGTGGTATTCACCAGTACGGGTGGGCGGTGTGCCGCTACAAAAGTAATTCAGTGCCTGATTGGCCAGCCAGCTGACCTGTACATCCAGTAGCGCCATATCAATATATTGCCCTTCGCCAGTACACTGCCGGTGGTGCAGTGCGCCGAGGATGGCAATGGTGGCATTCATACCCGTAGTCAGGTCGGAGACCGCCATGCCCACCCGCTGCGGACCCGCACCCGGCTCGCCGTCTGCCGCTCCGGTAATACTCATTAATCCTGCTTGCGCTTGGATCAGATAGTCGTACCCCGCCATAGAGGCCATTGGCCCTGTCTGGCCGAAACCGGTAATCGAACAGTAGATCACCCCAGGATTAAGCGCCTCTAGTGTGGTGTAGTCGAGCCCTTTGCGTGCTAGGCCACCACTCTTAAAGTTCTCAACCAAGATATCGCTTTCAGCCGCCAGCTCACGAATCAGTGCCTGCCCTTCAGGCTGGCTTATATCGACTGCCAGCGAATGTTTGCCGCGATTGGCGGAAAGATAGTAAGCCGACTCAGTCGTATCTTTGCCACTGCTATCCTTTAGCCATGGAGGTCCCCAGTGGCGCGTATCATCCCCGAGTACCGGATGCTCGACCTTGATGACTTCAGCCCCCATATCGGCCAAGATCTGCGTACACCAAGGGCCCGCCATTACACGGCTTAAATCCAGTACCCGTAAACCTGTCAGTGGTCCCGCCATAGCAACACTCCATTCATCATCATAGCTCTGGGGTGGTGGTGGTAGCGTGGCGTGCTTCACGACGCGATGTAATAAAACGGTAAAGTGCCAAGGCAATAGAGCCCACTGTCAACGCAATAAAGACCCAGGTGATTGGACCACGCACAAAGATCGACAGGTCATTGGAACCTATGAGTAAGGAGCGGCGCAGATTATCTTCGAACATCGGCCCGAGAATGAAGCCAATCAGAAATGGCGCTGCTGGTATAGCGGCACGATTGAAAATATAACCCAACACCCCAAAGGCCAGCATCAGCCATACGTCAAAGGTGTCGTTATTGACCGCGTAAGAGCCATAAACACAGAACATCAATACGATGGGAAACAGAACTGACTTAGGAATATCAGCAATTAAAGAGAAGTACTTAATAGCGACATTACCCACCACAAGCAAAATAACCGAGCTAAGCATAATGCCCATAAAAAGCGCATAGATCAGCGATAAGTTCTCTTGGAACATAATTGGGCCAGGCGTCAAACCATGCACCATAAAGGCACCCAGGATGATGGCCGTGATGACATCGCCTGGAATACCTAAAGAGAGCAAAGGAATCAACGTAGCGCCCGCTACGCCATTATTACCTGCCTCGGCTGCGGCAACCCCTTCCACTTCCCCTTTACCGAAGTTTTCCTTATTAGGAGAACGCCTGCGTGCATCGCTGTAAGAGATAAACGCCGCCGCAGTCGCGCCGGTGCCAGGAATCGCACCGATGACGACCCCTATCAAACTACCGCGCACAATGCTTTTCAAGCAGCGTTTAAGTTCCGAGAAGGCCAAGCCAGCGCCACTTGCCTTTGCTTTAATATGGGGCACTGCTTTCTTGCGATAAAACTCGATAATCTCTGGTATGGCGAAAAGCCCAATTAACAGAGGAATAAAAGAGATGCTATCCATCAAGTTATAGTTGCCAAACGTTAGGCGCTGAGAACCAAAGACATCGTCTAACCCCACCATTGACAGCAGGATGCCCAATAAAGCGGCCATCAACCCTTTGATCATAGAACCGCTAGCAAGAGATATAATAATGGTCAGCGAGAAACAGATCAGCCAGAAAAACTCCGGTGCACCAAAATTCAGGGCAAGCTTAGCCAGATAAGCGGCAAAGAAGATGAGTGCAATGTTGGAGATAAAGTCGGCGATAACGGACGAGTAGAGTGCTGCTTTAAGTGCTTTTTTAGCATGCCCCTGCTGGGCCATGGGATAGCCATCAAGCAGCGTACAGGCGGAAGCAGGAGAGCCTGGCGTGCGTATTAAGATAGCGGTGATCGAGCCACCGTACATACCGCCTTTATAAATCCCCACCAGCAACAAAATTGCGGCGATGGGCTGCATTGAGAAAGTAAATGGTAGCGCCAGCGCCACCGCCATCGTTGCCGTCAAGCCAGGGATAGATCCAATAACGACACCAATGACAACCCCGATAGCGATCGCCAGGAAATTTTCCAAGCTAAAAAATAGCTGTATGACTTCCGAAAAATTTTCCATAGTTTATCCAGAATAATAAGTAGCGAATCAGAGCCAAAAAGGCATTATTGGAAGCGGCACATTCATTACTTCTACAAATAAGAACGCAACGACGATAGGAAACAGAAAGGCCATGCTATAAACCCACCACGTGCGAACGGGGTGCGCCACGAACAACACCAAGGTTGCCAGAATGCCGCAGAACACGGCCCCCATGGATTCGAATAAAACAACATAAATGGCTAATGCAACCGCCATCATTATGAAACGCCGTGACGAGCCTTTTTCGAGCGTCCGTTCACCCTCCTCAGTGCTCCTTTCGACCAGCAATCCTTGAAAGATGAGGAGAACGGAAAACAGTACTATCAGCCAACCCACTATCTCCGGCAGCCAACGAGGCGACATCATTGGATTTTCCAATATCGGAGGTTCATTGATGTAGTTGGGCACCAGATAAAAAACCAGTACAAGAGAAAATACAAGCAGGGCAATCCCCGCTATTACATCACCGGCGTCCTTAACCTTAACTCTTCGCTGTGGATCCGATGTCGTCATCGCTGCCTTCTCCAGAGAAACAAGAGAGGCGAGAACTTAAGCCCTCGCCTCAGTACCAGATGAAAACTAAGCTGCTTATTGGCTGATACCTGCTTGATCGGCAACCTCTTTCCAGCGCTTCAGGTCATCCGCGATAAATTGCTTGAACTCTTCTCCTGCAACCTTACCCGGCTCAGCTCCTAGCTGTTCGGCAAAATCCAGAAACTCTTCACGCTCCATCACGTTAGCCAGCGCATCTCGCATAACGCTCTGCGCTTCTTCAGGGAAAGAGTTATGCGCAATCAGGCCAAACCAAGCAGTGGTAATGAACTGATCAAGGTTATATTCACCGATTTCCGAAAGCGTTGGCACATCTGGGAGGTACTCAGAGCGCTCGGCAGAAGTAACGGCCAGCGCACGTAGGTCACCTGAGCGAATATGCGACAGAACAGCCGGCATATTTTCAAACGAGACATCCACGTCGCCACCTAACAGCGCAGGAAGAGCGGCGCCGCTACCGGCAAAAGGAACCGCTGTCATGTTGGTTTCCGTCAATGTCTTGAACAATTCACCGGACATATGAATGGAGCTACCCACACCACTGTGACTAAATGTCATATTCTCTTCTTTTGCCGCTTCGACAAACTCAATGACATCTTCATAAGGGCTGTCTGCTGGTACTACCATGACATTAGGAATATCGATCATATTTTGCAGGAAGACAAAATCTTCGACCGGATCGTAGCTCAAGTCAGGATAAATCGCGGCACCAATGGTGTGTCCTGGCGAGGCCATCAAGATAGTATGGTCGACATCTCGCCCGCCCCGGGCAAGACGGCCAGTGCCTACGGTGGAACCAGCGCCAGGACGATTCTCTACAACCACATTAGCCTCAAGCTCTTGCTGTAAAAGGTCAGCAACGCGGCGGGACAAAACATCAGTAGTGCCGCCCGGAGCGTAGGGAACGACCAAGCGAACATCGTTAGTCGGCCAATCGTTGGCATTAGCTGAGGAAACGGTAAGGCCAAGAGCCAGGGCGCTGCCACAGGCAGCTAGATATGCAGAGCTAAGAATTTTGTTCATTTTTCTTCCTGTGTGTTACTAATTATTGTGCGTTGTGCGTACATATATTCGTAGCACATACAATCAGATTACGTTGTTACTAACACTTTAAAAAACACAACTTTAGTATCATTGCCTGCAATCCACGCCCCCAAAAAAGCGCGCTTATATAAATCAGCACATAAGTTCGCATAACGAACTTCTTTGAGTTAATCTTTTCTATCAGGCTTCGAGGCAATGGATGGTAAAAATGCAGGAAGAAATGCTCAGTGAAGACAGCCGTGATTTTGTAACCGCGCTTGCTAGTGGCTTAGAGGTTATACAGGCATTCGATCATGAGCACCCGCGTATGACATTAAGCGAAGTTGCTACGCGGA
>NZ_JBQDLQ010000133.1:0-6282 GCF_052095695.1 Halomonas sp. | reverse complement strand
TAACCCGTACTGCGAGTGGAAGTGCCCGGTGCACAACTATATTCCCAACTGGCTACAGCTGGTGGTGGAAGGCAACATTATTGAAGCCGCGGAGCTATCGCATAAAACTAACTCGCTGCCTGAGGTGTGTGGGCGCGTGTGTCCGCAGGACCGCTTGTGTGAAGGCGACTGCACGCTGAATGATGGTTTTGGTGCGGTGACGATTGGTTCGGTGGAGAAGTACATCACCGATACCGCGTTCGCCATGGGCTGGCGCCCGGATATGTCTAACGTCACCTGGACCGACAAAAAAGTCGCCATTGTGGGTGCTGGCCCTGCCGGTTTGGGCTGCGCCGATATTTTGGCGCGTAACGGCGTTAAGCCGGTCGTGTTTGATAAGTATCCCGAAATTGGTGGCCTGCTGACCTTTGGTATCCCTGAGTTCAAGCTGGAAAAAAGCGTCATGGAGCGCCGTCGCTCGGTATTTGAAGAGATGGGCGTTGAGTTTCGTCTGAATACCGAAATCGGCACTGATATCGAGTTTGAAACGCTGCTGCAGGATTACGACGCAGTCTTCTTAGGCATGGGCACCTATAAGTACATGCAAGGCGGCTTCCCAGGTGAAGATCTGCCGGGGGTTTATAAAGCGCTCGATTTCTTGATTGCCAACGCTAACCGCTGCTTAGGATTCGAAAAAGATCCGAGCGACTACATCTCGATGGAAGGCAAGCGAGTGGTCGTGCTGGGTGGTGGCGATACGGCGATGGACTGTAACCGCACCTCGATTCGCCAAAACGCCGCTAGCGTTTCCTGTGCGTATCGTCGTGACGAAGGCAACATGCCAGGCTCGCGCCGGGAAGTCGCCAATGCCCGGGAAGAGGGTGTGGAGTTTCTGTTCAACCGTCAGCCGGTCGCGGTGGTCGGCGAAGAGAAGGTCGAAGGCGTGAAGGTGGTACGCACTCGCCTGGGCGAGCCAGACGAAAATGGCCGCCAGCGTCCTGAAGTAGTCCCTGGTTCTGAAGAGATCATTGCAGCGGATGCCGTGGTTATTGCCTTCGGCTTCCAGGCAAGCCCGGCGCCATGGTTCGATAGCGCCAATATTCAGGTCGACGAGCGCGACCGTGTCACCGCGCCGGAGCACGGCCAGTACGCTTTCCAAACCAGCAACGAAAAAATCTTTGCCGGTGGCGATATGGTGCGCGGCTCTGATTTGGTGGTTACGGCGATTTATGAAGGCCGCCAAGCAGCAGAAGGCATTCTGGATTACCTGGGCGTATAGCGCGCGCCTGACGCATAGAGCAGCAGTACCAGGGATAGGTCGTAGCGAGGGTCTTTTGTCATGGATGACAAAAGTAGCGCCCAGGGATGGGTTCACAGCGCCCTCGCGTAGACCTATCGCTGGGGCGTTTGCACAAGTGTGATTAAGGTGAGTAGTTTTGGCTGCTCAGTTCAAATTGAGCCTTAGGTCGTAATCTGCTAGTCTGTCGACCCATCCTGGCGTGGCTTTCTGCTGTGCCTACTGATCACGATTCGACAGGTTATCCATGACACGATATATCTTCGTGACCGGCGGCGTTGTGTCCTCTCTTGGCAAGGGCATCGCCTCCGCCTCGCTTGCGGCGATTTTAGAGGCCCGCGGCCTTAAGGTCACCATGCTCAAGCTCGACCCGTACATCAACGTGGACCCGGGTACCATGAGCCCTTTTCAGCACGGCGAGGTGTTCGTCACCGAAGATGGTGCCGAAACCGACCTTGACCTCGGGCATTACGAGCGCTTTATTCGCACCAAGATGACCCAGCGCAACAACTTTACGACCGGTCGTGTTTACGAGCACGTGCTACGTAAAGAGCGCCGTGGCGATTATCTAGGCGGCACCGTTCAGGTGATCCCACATATCACCGACGAGATTAAAGAGCGCGTTTACGCTGGCGGTGAAGGCTTTGATGTGGCGCTGGTAGAGATCGGTGGCACGGTGGGTGATATCGAATCACTGCCTTTCCTGGAATCGATTCGCCAAATTCGTAGTGAACAGGGCGCCAACCGCGCACTGTTTATGCACCTGACCCTGGTGCCCTACATTAAAACGGCGGGTGAGACCAAGACCAAACCGACCCAGCACAGCGTTAAAGAGCTGCGCTCCATCGGTATTCAGCCTGATATTCTGATTTGCCGCAGCGAAGTGGAGCTGGAAGAGAGCGAGCGTCGCAAAATCGCCCTGTTCACCAACGTTGAAGAGCGTGCGGTGGTGCCGTTGCAGGATGCTGATACGATCTATCGCATTCCGCTGATGCTCCATGAGCACGGTCTGGATGAGATCGTTTGCGATAAGCTGCGCCTTGAAGCCCCAGAAGCCGACTTATCCGAATGGGTGAAGGTACTCGATGCCAAGCTCAACCCGCTCAAGTCCGTCAGCATTGCCATGGTCGGTAAGTACATGGAGCTGCTGGATGCCTACAAGTCGCTCAACGAAGCGCTGATTCATGCCGGTATCCAAGGCCGCATTAAGGTCAACGTCGACTATATTGACTCCGAAGACATTGAGCGTCACGGCACCGAGCGTTTAGCAGGCAAAGACGCCATACTGGTGCCCGGCGGCTTTGGCGAGCGCGGTGTAGAGGGCAAAATTTTGACAGCTCAGTTTGCGCGCGAAAATAATGTGCCCTATCTAGGCATTTGCCTGGGTATGCAGGTGGCGGTTATTGAATTTGCTCGCAACGTGGCGGGGTGGAAAGACGCCAACTCTACCGAGTTCACCCACGATACCCAGCACCCGGTGGTGGGTTTGATTACTGAGTGGCTGAACCCGGAAGGCAAAATCGAGCTGCGCGATGCTGCGTCTGATTTAGGCGGCACCATGCGTTTGGGTGGCCAGATATGCCACCTGGCGTCTGGCACGAAAGCACGCGAAGCCTACGGTTCTGACGAAATTGTTGAGCGCCACCGCCATCGCTTCGAAGTGAATAATCAGTTTATTGACGAGCTTGAAAAAACAGGCTTAGTGATCTCAGGCAGAAGCGTGGATCAGTCGCTGGTTGAAGTGATTGAGCTGTCGGATCACCCTTGGTACGTTGCTTGTCAGTTCCATCCGGAGTTCACATCCACCCCGCGCGATGGCCACCCGCTATTCTCGGGTTTTGTGAACGCGGCGTTAGAGCATAAGACAGCGCGTAGCCGCGCCCATGCGAATTCGCAGGAATAAGAGGGCAAAAGCATGGCTTTTCTAGACCAACCTCAAGATCGACTGCAAGAGCGTCACATTAACGTTGCCGGCTTAACCGCCGGCAATTCGTTACCGCTGATGCTACTAGGTGGCATGAACGTGTTGGAGTCGGCCGAGCTTGCCGACGAAGTTGCCCAAGCCTACGTCACGGTGACCCAGAAACTAGGTATGCCCTATGTTTTCAAGGCCAGCTTTGATAAAGCCAATCGCAGTTCGATTCACTCCTACCGCGGCCCGGGTATCGAGAAAGGGCTGCAGATACTGGCCGATATTAAAGCACGTTATAACGTGCCCATTATCACCGACGTGCACGAGCCCTGGCAGGCAGAAGCGGCCGCTGACGTCGCGGATATTATTCAACTGCCCGCCTTTTTGGCCCGCCAAACCGATCTGGTGGTCGCCATGGCGAAAACCGGCGCGGTGATTAATATTAAAAAGCCGCAGTTTCTGGCGCCGCATGAAATGCGCCATATCCTGAGTAAATTTCAGGAAGCAGGCAATGACCAGCTGATGCTCTGCGAGCGTGGCTCAAGCTTTGGTTACAACAACCTGGTTGTTGATATGCTTGGCTTTGGCGATATGAAACAAACCGGGTACCCGGTGTTTTTTGATGTGACTCACGCGTTGCAGCGGCCCGGTGGCCGTGCCGATAGTGCGGATGGTCGTCGCGCCCAGGTAGCAGAATTAGCACGGGCAGGGGTTGCTGTCGGCCTTGCTGGGTTGTTTTTGGAGGCACACCCTGATCCTGATAACGCCAAATGCGATGGCCCCTGTGCGCTGCCGTTGGATCAGTTAGAGCCGTTCTTAACCCAGCTTGCGCAGCTAGATGCGCTGGTCAAAGGATTTGAGCCGCTAACGATTCGCTAGCAATCGCTATGCTAGGCAGAATGCCGTTTTAATCATTTTATCTGACTTACAGGAAAGGACACTGCTATGACCAAGATTGTTGCTATCAGTGCGTTGGAAGTGCTTGATTCGCGTGGTAATCCGACGGTACAGGCGCAGGTGCGTCTTGCCAGTGGCGCGGTCGGTGAAGCCTGTGCTCCCAGCGGTGCCTCCACCGGATCGCGTGAAGCGCTAGAGCTTCGCGACGGCGATAAATCCCGCTATCTGGGGAAAGGTGTGCTGAAAGCAGTTGACGCGGTCAATAGCAAAATTCGTGATGCGTCGCTGGGTATGGACGCACGCGATCAGCGCGGTTTGGACGATGCTATGCTGGCCTTAGACGGCACTGAAAATAAGGCCAATCTTGGCGCTAACGCGATTCTTGCTGTGTCGCTGGCAGCCGCTAAAGCGGCAGCTAACGCCAAGGGTGTGCCGCTTTATGCTCACATTGCAGAGCTTTATGGTCAGCCGGGCCAGTACAGCATGCCGGTGCCGATGATGAATATTATCAACGGTGGTGAGCACGCTGATAACAATGTCGATATTCAAGAGTTTATGGTGCAGCCCGTAGGTGCACCTAATTTTCGTGAAGGGCTACGCATGGGCGCGGAAATTTTCCATGCGCTGAAAAAAGTGCTCTCGGCGAAAGGGCTTTCCACAGCCGTTGGCGATGAGGGTGGTTTTGCGCCTAACCTTGCGTCTAACGCCGATGCGCTGGCTATCATTAAGCAGGCAGTGGCGGATGCTGGCTACACCTTGGGTACTGACGTTACGCTGGCGCTGGACTGTGCATCGTCTGAGTTCTATCAAGACGGTCAGTACAATCTGTCTGGCGAAGGTAAAAGCTACGACGCAGAAGGTTTTACCGACTATTTGGCCGGCCTGTGCGCCGATTATCCGATCGTTTCTATTGAAGACGGTATGGATGAATCAGACTGGGCAGGCTGGAAAGCGCTGACCGATAAGCTGGGCGATAAAGTACAGCTGGTGGGCGATGATCTGTTTGTAACCAATACCAAAATCCTCAAGCGCGGTATTGATGAAAAAATTGGCAACTCGATCCTGATCAAGTTTAACCAGATCGGCTCGCTCTCCGAGACGTTGGATGCCATCAAAATGGCGCAGGATGCGGGTTTCACTGCGGTCATTTCTCACCGTTCAGGTGAAACGGAAGATACCACTATTGCTGATTTGGCGGTGGGGACCTGCGCAGGCCAGATTAAAACGGGTTCGCTATGCCGTTCTGACCGGGTGGCTAAATATAATCGCTTGCTGGTCATCGAGGCTGAGCTTGGCGAGGTTAGCTACCCTGGCCTAAAAGCGATTAAAGGCCAATAAGGCGCTGAAATTGAGCGAAATTTTAGGGTATCTGTAAGAGATGTCTCAACATTTTGTAAGAGATATCGTACAAAATCCGACGAAAATCGCTCTGGTTAGGGTAAGAAAATACGAAATTTTCCACTAGCTAAAATTTAAGCCATTGTTTTATAAGTTATAACAATTGAAAGGCGAGTCGATATGGCTCGCCTTTTTGCGTTATGGCCATGTTGAGAAGCCGCCGCGATCTGCCACAATGCGATCAGGACAAGGGGAGGCAGGGATGCTTTAGGCAGTATGCAACAGAATGAAAGACCGGAGGCGCCTGGTAATTAGTGGAGTGATTACTGGCAAGGACGTTTTCCGTGAGGGGTGTGACCTAGGGAGTGGTCAGAGGAAGTGCTTGGAGCGGGCGGCCTACGGGTCGCCTTTTTTTTGCCTGCCATTTGGCGTTGTCAGTTTCGCGATGCCATAAAATAGCGGTGCAATAAAAAACCAACACTGTTTTGAAAAAGTGCTGGTTTTAAAACGACGCTTTTCGTTCGCTAGGTTTAGCGCTCTAGTTTCTCAAGCTTGCCTGGCTTGCCGTCCCACTCTTCGGCATCGGGTAGCGGGTCCTTTCTTTCGGCAATGTTGGGCCATACGTCTGCCAGCTCAGCGTTAATCTCAATAAAGGCCTCTTGCCCTTCAGGCAACTCATCTTCTGAGAATATCGCTTCGGCGGGGCACTCGGGCTCACATAGCGCGCAATCAATACACTCATCCGGATGAATAACCAGAAAGTTCGGGCCTTCATAGAAGCAGTCGACCGGGCAGACTTCCACACAGTCGGTGTATTTGCACTGGATGCAGTTCTCGGTAACGACAAACGTCATCTTGC
>NZ_JBQDLQ010000132.1:657-6301 GCF_052095695.1 Halomonas sp. | reverse complement strand
CAGGCTAAATACGCCCTAGGGCCAAATGATCATTTAAGGAGGTCGCTAATGCAGACCCAGACGCTTGAACGCATGGAATCCAATGTACGTACTTATTCACGCTCATTTCCGGTGGTGTTTACCAAAGCGCAAAATGCGCGGCTGACCGATGAAAATGGCCGCGAGTACATTGATTTTCTGGCCGGCGCGGGCACGCTTAATTACGGTCACAATAATCCGCACATGAAACAGGCGATGATTGATTACCTGGCGACTGACGGCGTTGTTCACGGGTTGGATATGTGGACGAATGCCAAGCGTGATTATCTAGAAACGCTGGAAGAGGTCATCTTCAAGCCACGCGGGCTTGAGTATAAAGTGCACTTGCCAGGCCCAACGGGTACCAATGCCGTAGAAGCGGCCATCCGTTTAGCGCGTGTTGCCAAGGGTCGCCACAACATTGTGACCTTCACCAACGGTTTCCACGGTGTCACCATGGGAGCGCTGGCAACTACCGGTAATCGTAAATTCCGTGAAGCCACCGGCGGTATACCCACTCAAGGGGCTAGTTTCCTGCCTTTTGATGGTTATATGGGTGAGCATACTGACACGCTAGATTATTTCGAAAAACTGCTTGGCGATAAGTCCGGTGGTCTAGATATTCCTGCCGGTGTCATTATTGAAACAGTGCAAGGCGAGGGCGGTATTAACGTAGCAGGCTTGGATTGGCTGAAACGTTTAGAAGGTATTTGCCGCGCCCACGATATCCTGCTGATTATTGATGACATTCAGGCAGGCTGTGGCCGTACCGGTAAGTTCTTTAGTTTTGAACATGCCGGGATTACGCCCGACATTATTACTAACTCAAAGTCACTTTCGGGTTTTGGTTTGCCGTTTGCGCATGTTCTTATGCGTCCTGAACTGGATAAATGGAAACCGGGTCAATATAACGGTACGTTCCGTGGTTTCAGCCTAGCCATGGTAACGGCTACAGCTGCTCTTAAGAAATATTGGTCCGATGACACCTTTGAGCGTGATGTTCAGCGTAAAGGGCGTATTGTCGAAGAGCGTTTCCAAAAGCTGGCGGCGCTGTTAACAGAAAGCGGTATGCCGGCAACTGAACGTGGTCGCGGCCTGATGCGCGGGATTGACGTAGTATCGGGTGATATCGCTGATAAAATTACCAGCAAAGCCTTTGAGAATGGCCTGGTGATTGAAACTAGCGGCCAAGATGGTGAAGTCGTCAAATGTCTTTGCCCGCTGACCATTACTGATGAAGATTTGCTGGAAGGTCTCGATATTCTTGAGATGTGTGTTAAGTCGGTGGCTGGAAAGTAAGCTGTTGCTACGTAAATTAAGACGATAGCCGTACGTATTTTTAAATTGGGGATATAGTGACTGGTAACCGCCAGTCACTTTGAAACGGAGTACTTTTATGATCGTTCGTAACCTTGAAGAAGCGCGTAAAACAGACCGCCTTGTCACCGCCGAAAACGGCAACTGGGACAGTACTCGCCTTATTTTAGCCAGCGATAATGCAGGTTTCTCGTTCCACATTACCCGCATTTTCCCCGGTACTGAGACTCACATCCATTACAAAAACCATTACGAAGCGGTGTTTTGTTATGAAGGTGAAGGCGAAGTGGAAACCTTAGCCGACGGTAAAATCTGGCCAATCAAAGCAGGCGATGTCTACATGCTAGATCAGCATGATGAGCACCTACTGCGTGGTAAAGAGAAAGGAATGACGGTGGCTTGCGTATTTACACCGCCGATTACCGGTAATGAAGTTCACCAGGAAGACGGCTCTTACGCAGCATCTGAGTAACGTTGACAGTGATAAGTAAAGCGCCAGTCTGAAATGAAAAAAGCAGCCTTGCTGATAGCAGGCTGCTTTTTTGTCTTGATCTGATATGACTACTGCTTATTCAAGAGTTGCAAAGAGAGCAACATCGGTGGCCGTTGCGCTTTCAGAAGCACTATTAGTAACTATAGCGTGTTGTATTTTTAATTGAACACCCAACACTCTATGTATAACTTGCGCTCCAGGACATTTTGTGGCGACTGTAAACCTAAAGAGCCTCAAGTCACACTATTAATGGAGGACTGCCAACGCATGGAATGGGTCACGTATTTTTGGGGGCACTGTTCATACCCTGCTTATTTTCGCCTACTGACTAAGGGTCTGTTGACGTTTCCACATAGGCAGCCATAAAAAACTGCAGGCTAATTGCTCTCGTAATTTCGCTTGAGCTTGTCGTAGCGCGTCGCTATGGCGCGGTACGGCTTCAATCGCGCGAAGGCATTCTCAACGAGATGCCGATAGCGATATAGCCCTCTGTCCAAGCTGGCATTTCCCTTTTTCTTAAGCGCTAGGATTCTACAGGTCTTTCACGATGCGTAGGGCATCATAAATTGCTGCATGGGTATTTCGATGCGAAATAGCATCCCCAATCCTGAATAGCTGGAACTGTCCGTCGATAGCCACAGGCTGTGGTTTGCCTACAATCAGGCTCTCATAGTTGACGGCACCTTGATTACTCGATAGCGGCTTCAGCTCTTCGTAAAGATCTTCCATAGGTAAGGTGCCAAAGTTAACGACGACCTGATCCACGCGCCGCTCTTTGGCAACGTTGGTGTAGTCACTCCTGACAGAGGCAACCAGCTCATTACCATCGCGTTTGATGCCAGTCAGGCGGAACGTCGGAGTGAACGTCGTGTCCAGCACCTGTAACGTGCGCATGTAGGGCACTAAATTCATTGCCATGACTTCTGGCGCCAGGGCGCGGTCGGCCGTCATGTATTCGACCTTGCCGCCTGCTTTGGCAATAATCTCAGCGGCTTGCAGGGCGGTGTGGTCGCCCGCATCGTCATAGACCAACGCGTTTCTGCCCGGCGCTACATGGCCTGAGAGCAGATCCCAACCCGTGACTGCCAGCTCATTACCCTCTTGTAGCGCCTCTTCGTTAGGTTGCCCGCCTGTGGCTACAATGACTACGTCAGGCGACTCGGCGAGCACTTCATCCTGCTCAGCAAAGACATTGAAGTGAAACGTTACTCCCATGGCTTGGCATCGCTCAAAGCGCCAGTCGATGATTCCCATCATTTCTCGACGACGCTCGCTTTGCGCTGTTAAACGAATCTGCCCGCCTGGGGCATCTGCTGCTTCAAATACGACGACTTCGTGCCCGCGTTCGGCCGCCACGCGGGCGGCTTCCAGCCCGCCGGGGCCTGTGCCAATCACCACCACCTTGCGTTTGGTATCAGCGGGCTGAATGGTATGCGGCATGGTAGTTTCGCGACCGGTCGCGGCGTTGTGAATACAGTACGCAGCGCCGCCCTGATAAATGCGATCCAGGCAGTAGTTGGCGCCCACGCAGGGGCGGATTTCTTCTTCACGACCTTCGATGACTTTTTTCATCAGGTGAGGATCGGCCATATGGGCGCGGGTCATTCCGATCATATCGACCTTGCCGGATGCAATCGCATAACGAGCCGTCGCAACATCTTGAATTTTGGCCCCATGGAAGGTGGGGAAGTCGACCTCGCGCTTAATATCTCCCGCAAAATCCAGGTGTGGCGCGCTAGGCATCCCTTGGATAGGAATAACGTCTGTCAGACCCGGATCGGTATCGATGTGCCCTTTGACGACATTGAGAAAATCTACCAAGCCGCTGTTTTTCAACTGGTGAGAAATGGCCATGCCATCCCGGGCATCGAAGCCGCCGGGGAGGCATTCATCTCCGGTGTAACGCACGCCAAGTAAGAACTTCTCACCAACACGCTCGCGAATGCTCCGGAGCACTTCAAAGGTAAACCGGAGCCGATTTTCAAGGCTGCCGCCGTAAGGCGCATCCAGCTCGTTGGTCAATGGCGACCAGAACTGATCCATCAGGTGACCGTACGCTTGGATTTCCATGCCATCCAGGCCCGCAACGTACATGCGCTCGGCGGCATCGGTGTAATCCTTGATCAACCGCTCAATATCCCAAAGCTCAGCTTTTTTCGGGTAGGCGCGGTGGGAGGCTTCGCGATGGTTGGATGCTGAAACTGTCGGTAGCCAGTCGCCTTTATCCCAGCGGGTGCGGCGGCCCAAGTGCGTTAGCTGAATCATAACGGCCGTACCGTGCTCGTGACATGCCTCAGTGAGATCGCGCATCCACGGTACCACTTCATCTTTGTAAGCCAGGATATTGTTAAACACTGGCGGACTATCCCGGGAAACCGCCGCCGAACCGGCGGTCATCGTCAGGGCAATGCCCGCCTTGGCGCGCTCAACGTGGTAAGCCCGGTAAAGCTCTTTAGGCATTCCGTCTTCGGGGTAGGCGGGTTCATGAGACGTCAGCATTACCCGGTTTTTCAGAGTTAAATGTTTTAGTTGTAACGGCTGTAGCAAAGGGTCGTTGTTCACGGTCGTCTTCCGTTGTTGTTTTGATGGTGTGATACACGCTAGCCTTGTCTGTTCATGAATGTCAATATAATTGACAGTAATGTACATTAAGATGACAGGCTTTCTGGTATGATGCGACTGCATCACCATGGCAAAGAGAGAGATACGTGAAAAACGGACGCGACACGATTAACCAAACGGCTTGGATTGATGCTGCTTACGAGCTGCTGATAGCCTCGGGAGTCAGTGCCGTCAAGATCGTACCGTTAGCAAAGAAGTTAAAGACATCGCGAACCAGCTTTTACTGGCTATTTAAAGACCGCGAAGAGGTGCTTACCGCACTACTGGAGAGGTGGGAGCGTCAAAATACACAGGCAGTCATTGAGCAATCGGAGAAATATGCGTCTTCGATTGTGGAAGCCACGCTCAATATCTTTGACTGTTGGTTTGACCCGGCGGTATTTGATTCTGAATTTGAGTACGCCATTAGAAGCTGGAGTCTGCAAGATCAAGCGGTTGCCAAGCGAGTTAGCCAAGCCGATACCCTGCGATTGCAAGCGCTGAAAAACATGTTTATTCGCTATGGCTATGACCCCTCGGAAGCCGATACCCGTGCACGCACAGTGTATTTGATTCAAATCGGCTATATCTCGATGCATACGCAAGAGCCCCAGGATACGCGAATTGGCCGAGTGGCTCAGTACATCAATATTTTCACCGGACAGTTATGTACCCATGCTGATCTTGAGCGGTTTGCTGCACGCCATAAAGCGCGGTATACGAC
Organism: Halomonas sp.; assembly: GCF_052095695.1. GTDB lineage: Bacteria > Pseudomonadota > Gammaproteobacteria > Pseudomonadales > Halomonadaceae > Vreelandella. The sequence continues at coordinate 1,148 of NZ_JBQDLQ010000132.1, read as the reverse complement.
CGAAGAGATGGCGGCGCAACAGGAGGTAACGGATGAAACCGACATTAATGCTCGGCATTATCGGCGGTAATGGCTGGCTGGATAAATTCCAGACAATGGATTTTTCTTCAGGGCAACAGACTCAACGGCGATGGGGTTTATAGAAACTAAGGCTCAATGACGTCGCTCATGAACCACAAATCGTAGCGCTATCTGGCCATTTCTTTTGATTCGCTTAATATATATTATGTTAAATGTGATGTGCTGTTCATTTTAACTCATAGGATTTTGTCATGAATAACATCTTATTCGTTCATGCCAGCCCGCATGTTAAGGATGCGTTAGGCTATCGTCTGGCTCAAAAGATTCTGGCACAAGAAACACTCACTAACTCCAGGGTGAGTTTTATAGAGCGTAATTTGCTAGCCGCCCCGCTGTCGCCTTTGACTCACCGCTATGCCTCTGCGCTGGTCAGCCACAACATCGGTGACAGCATTGATGCTGCCCTGACA
>NZ_JBQDLQ010000132.1:0-630 GCF_052095695.1 Halomonas sp. | reverse complement strand
TAACCGTACCTTTATCGCCTCGGCTGAGGGCAAGCAGGGATTATTGCAAGATCGTCCGACCACCATTCTAGTGAGCGCTGGTGGCATCTTACAAGGAGGTAATCCGCAACCGGATTTTCTGACGCCTTATCTCACGCTTATTCTCAATACCATCGGCATTCAGGATATTCACTTTGTATACTTGCAGGGTTTAGCGTTTGGTGAGCCCGCTATCGCCCAAGCATGGCATCAGGCGCAGACCGCTCTGGTCGAGGCTGGCGTACTGACTAACCCGATAAAGCCAGCTACTAGGATCGATGGCGAGCGACAAGTTCTGCCAGCTGCTGATAACCCTCTTCGAGTGCAGGACTCGATAGATTAGTCACGCCCAAGAGCAACCCTTTGCGTGCTTTGGTTTGCGTGGCATACCAGGGTGACAGCGGTGCCGGTGCCAAGTTAAAGGCCTTGGCAGCTTCGGCAATAGCAACGTCGTCCGCATCGTCATCCAAGGTGAGCAATAGTGACAAGCCCGCTATAATATTATTTTCTGAAACCGATGTGCTCATGAGCGCAAGCAGTGCGTCCCGGCGCTGTATATATAAACGCTTCATACGCCGAATATGGCGCAAGTAATGACCATCGCGCAGAAAC
>NZ_JBQDLQ010000131.1:0-6569 GCF_052095695.1 Halomonas sp. | reverse complement strand
AGAGGGTCGCGGCTAGGTGCCGAGACAAACTCCCTCGTGCGCTCCAGTAACTCCGCCTCGCTGAGGTCTGGCTGGTGGTGGTGGATGGCTTCATGCAAGGTGTCAAACAAGTACTGCTGCACCCGCCATGGCCGCCATCCGTCTAGTACGATTAAACCGATGCCGTTGGGTAAGCTGCGCGCCGCTGCAAGCAGCGCTCGATACACACTCTCACGTACGAAACACTCCGGTACCGCAGCTGGGATGCCCAGTCTAGCGTAGGCGGGGAACACGCTGACCGGCGCCGGGGCGAGGCTCATCGGCACCAGGCGCTCTCTATTATCTTCAATAGGCGTGCGGCGCAGTTGCTCCCAGCAAGGGGGTGGCTGGCTGGGTATAGGCGGCAAAGCCTTCAATAATGTGTTCAAAGGCATCGTGTTATCCAAACTGGTTATCAGAACTGGTTATCAGAACTGGTTTATCAAAACTGAGTAGGCAGCCACAGCGTCAGCGGTGGAAAAAGAATTAATAAAATAAGCACTGCAATCGCTGTCAGCACAAAGGGCCAAATGGTTTTGAACAGTGACACAATCTCTAACCGACTGACGGCTGCAGCCACGAATACACAAGCGCCCATTGGGGGTGTTATTAAGGCAATCGTAATGTTCAATGTAATGATAACGCCCAGATGGATGGGGTCGATGCCTGCCATCATGGCCACAGGCGCAAAGATAGGCGTCAGTAGCATCAACGCCGACACCTCTTCCATAAACATGCCTGTTATAAAGGTAATGGCACTAAGGAGTAGTAGGATTAAGACTGCGTTATCTATGTAAGGAGATAATAGTGAGACAAATTGTGCGGGCACTTGAGCATAGGAGAGCAGCCAACTGATGGTGGCCGAGGCCGCCATGATCAAAAAGATCGCCGACGTTAATCGTGCCGTATCGACAATGGCTTGCCAGCACTCTTTAAGGCGTAATCCGCCCAGCACAAAGCCACACAAGGCCACATACAGCGCGGTCAACGCGCCCGACTCTGTAGGCGTGACAAAGCCAAGCACAATGCCTACAACGATGATGAGCGGTGCAATCAGCGCGGGTAGGGCGGCTAAGAACGCTACTCCAAGCTGGCCAATTGAGGGTAACTGGCCACTTTTGGGTAACCGGTGTCGCCACGCATACCAAGCATTCATGCCCATAAAGGCAATACCCAGTAGTAAGCCAGGCACGACGCCTGCTAGAAATAGATCGCCCACTGAGGTGTTCGTCAGTGAAGCGTAGAGGATCATAAATATACTGGGTGGAATAATCGGGCCAATCAGTGAACTGCCTGCGGTAAGCCCAGCAGCAAACGCCCTTGAGTAGCCCTCCTTCTCCATGGCGGGTACTAATAGTGGCCCTAGTGCCGAGGTGTCCGCCACTGCTGAACCATTGACGCCTGCAAAGAACACACTTGAAACCACATTGACGTGACCCATGCCGCCCCGCAAGTGTCCGACCATTAAGCGGGCGAATCCCATCAGGCGTTCCGTTAAGCCACTGACATTCATTAGGTTGCCAGCGAAAATGAACAGTGGGATAGCCATCAAAGAGAAAACATTGATACCGCTAAAGAATTGTTGGGGCAGCATACGTGGGATCATTGAGGGGTCAACAAACATGAAACCCACTATCGCCGTGGTAAGCAGTGCGATGAACAGCGGCAGCCCAAGCAAGACGTGACCAAGGAAAACAGCCAGCATTGTGAGAATCATAGGTTGTCCTCGACGGTCTTGAGCGGCGCAGGGCCGTAGAGAAGCACATGCCAAGCCAGTAACAAAAAGCCAATAGGTAACGAGAGAAGTGGCACTGTGCGGCTAATGCCGAGCCCCGAGGTGGTAAACATACTGACTGATAGTGCATAGCGATAGCTAACCCACGCCCCCCCTGCAGCAATCAGCAAGGTGAGCAGCCATTGGTAAACATTAAGCAAGCGAGCGAAGGGAGGGGGCAGTATTTTCTCCAGCAGGCCGACGCGCATATGTCCCCCTTCCATCCAGACGGCGCCAGCCGCTAGCATAACGGTGGCGATGATCAAGACGCGGGAGAGTTCATCCGTCCAGATAGGGGCGCCACCGGCAATGTAGCGTGCAAACACACCAAATAGAATGGCCGCAACATTGAGAGATAACAGCACGCCCGCCATGGTCAGGGTAATAGGGCGGCTGATAGCCAGTAGACGGGATCGTAGCGTATTGAACATGGCAGCCTTCCCTGAAGCACAGAAACATTAAGCACGAGAACATTAAGCACATAAAATAGGGGCCGTGAAGGTAATCCCCTATTGTTGCAATGGTTTTAGCAGCGGTTAGTGAAGTAGATCGCTCATGCCCGCATCGTCCAGCGCCATATCGATCCATCGCTGCTCGATATTACGCTCTCCGAGCCACTCAAGATAAGCAGGCTGGCCAATATCGCGGAAAGCGGTGAGCTCATCTTCAGTGGGGCGAATCACTTCCATGCCTTGCTCTTCCAAGTAGGCGATACGTACCTCTACCTGCTCCTCGTTATGCTCACGGGCGTTGTGATTAGCTTCGGCGACAGCCTCTGTAAAGGCGTTGCGAAGCTCATCATCCCAACCTGCGATCATTTCGCTGTTGCCCACCAGGAACTGGTTGGAGTACTGGATGTTGGCGAGCGTCAGGTAGTCCTGCACTTCGAAAAGGCTTCCCAGAATGATATACATCGGCGGGTTCATTTGGCCGTTGGCCACCCCCGTGCGCAGTGCCATGTAGGTTTCCGTCCATGGAATGGGCGTGCCGGACGCACCGAAGGACTCATAAAGCGCTACTTGGCTCGGATCCATGGCCCGAAAACGCAGTCCTTCAAAGTCGTCGGGATGGCTGATTGGGCGCTCATTATTGGTGAATGCCAAGAAACCGCCTTCTTCAACCACCGCCAGCATATCGATACCGGCACGTTCCTGAAGTGTGCTGGTTAGCTCTTGCCAGTAACTGCCTTCATCGAAGAAGGTGCGGGCAGCATTGAAATCGTCAAACAGAAACGGAATGGCGCTAACGAAAAGCTCATCGACTAAGGGAGAAACACCTGCGAAGGACGCTATGTTAAGCATCGGCGTATGCATGGTTTGTTCCATGCGGTCTTCTTCACTGCCCAGCATGCTGTTAGGGAAAAGACGCAGTTCAATGTCGTTACCTGTCTTCTCTGCAACCAATTCTTTTAAGTTAGTGGCAAAGACGTGAACCGCGTTTTTTTCTTCGTCAGGCGCGCCGTTGTAGCTTAAGTTAATGGTAGTGGCAGCGAGCGCAGTGCCTGTTATTAAAGCAGAACCAATCAGACAGGCACCAGTTAACAGCTTGGGCATAAGATGGGACGGTAACATCAAGATCTCCTTGCTTATTATCATAAGTGGCAGGTTTATAGGGTTACCTGCTTATGGTTTTTTTAGTATTACATTAAGAGATTATGTATTGATGTGTTGACTATGCAATGCCTAAAGCGTTGCTTTTAAAGCAACAGCCGTGGTGCATTGGCAGAAAAGAAACGCATGCCTTGATGCAAGTGTTCAACGCAGGCGTGGGCGGCGACAGTAAGCTCTTGCCCGTGGAGACTAACAATTTGCGCCCGTGCGCTATTCATTAATGAGTACTTCATTGGCAGCGCAATGATTTCCTGGCGCTCAATTTCATCAATAATGGTGAGTTCAGGCATAAATGTGACGCCAATGCCTGAGCGTACAACGTTTTTAAGCACCGCTACGGAGTTGCTGTAAAACTGTGATAGAACCGACTCTTCTTGGGCGCGCTGGGTGTGGAAGTGCTGAACTAGTAAACTGCCCCGCTTGGGTGGCGTGTATGCCGCTGCCAGCAGGCGAGTGGCTGTGCGCAGAGCATTGGCTTTGCCCCACGCCAGGTTTTAGCTGACAATGCAAAAACATCGCAATGGCTATGCTTAGGGGTTTTACATGCAGAAAAACGGTTTTTTTGACGAAATAGGTGAAACCATCGGCGAAGCAATCCGCGTGGTGGTTGAGTTCCTACTAGGCATTTTCACCAACTTCTTTGGTGCCTTCGGCGATTTTATTGATGGTCTTACTCGGTCTCTAGGCATCAACGACTCGTTTTTGAGCATCGCGGTGTTGGTCATCGGGCTGCTGATTCTATGGGGAGGGATAAAATCGTTTTTACGTGGCTCCATTGTTGGCGGCATCGTCAAAACGCTCATCGCGCTATTTATTCTTTCCTGGTTGATGATGTAGCGGCCTATCCTTTCTACAAATAAGCTACAAATAATAGCGCTGAGCATTTGTATTTATTAAAGATTATTGAAGCGCTTTATTCATGCCTGAATTTAGCTCATAACGCTATGATCAATTGCTATTTGCCTGTTTGGTGCAATTTGCCATTATGCCGCACTAATTTTGTGCACATCGATGGCGATGAAAACTTATCTTGGCAAGATGCGGGGGCAACGGGTAAAGCGTGCTCGAGTGGGTTGGCAAGATGCATGTTGGTCTTGGTTTGGCACCTGTACCGGTATGGCTGTCATTTGCTTGCTCAGTTCAGCGTGGCTATCGCAGCAACTGCTCATCGTGGGCTCCTTTGGGGCAACGTCAGTGCTGATTTATGCAGCGCCTGAAAGCCCTTTTGCGCAGCCAAGCCACGTCCTATTTGGCAGTATGTTGTCGGCAGGTATTGGCGTTGCGTGCTATCAACTGCTGGGTACTTCTCCGCTTTCCATGTCGCTGGCCGTATCGCTATCGGTGCTTGGCATGCAGTTAACTCACACGGTTCACCCGCCAGGAGCGGCAGCGTACTGATGCTGATCATCGCGATATTAGTTAATAATCTTGCCCGACATCGCCGCTACCCAAGCTACTGGTAACGTTAAAGAAGCTTCAACTGATGTTCTAATGCAAAGATATGGGCATCTTCGGCGCCCAGTTCACGTAGGGCGGTTGCAAGGTTTAGTAAGTACTCTTTATTAGCACCGCTGGGCCCATGTGCATGAGCAATTTGCTGGGCAATATCGGGAAGCGGTGCTTCACCTAGAAAGGCCGGATTATCGTCGCTGGCCAAATAAATAAGCCCTTCGCTTTGCTCAGCGGCATCGCCATTCTCATCGCCATTCTCATCAACAAAGGTGAGCGGTACTTTTTCACGCAAATAGCCGTTTTTTTCCCGTGTATCCAGTGGTGCGAGTACGTCAGGCGTAATGCGATAGGCCATGCCGTGGCAAACTGCTCCTTTGGCACGAATCAGTGTGGCAACACGCCCTGGTGCTTCAGGAGTACCGCGGTGGTCGTGGGAGCCTTGCCAAAATCGCCGCTCCCAGCCGTGAATATACGCCGAACGGCGCTCTAGGTAGTCAAAGTCAGCCTTCCAGATTAACGACCCGTAGCCGAACAGCCATATACTCGAATGGCCATCGAAGAAGTTTCTTTGCTGATTAAGGGCTGTGGTATCTAACATCGTTATCAAGCACCCTATGGTTTTGTAAATACTTATGGTTTTGTAAGCGACAGTGCGAGCCAGTGCGTTATAAGGCAATACCCTATCTTATCATGTCACTGGTGATCGCTTATCTAACGGCGGCAGGAGGTAGGCATGCGCGCAATTTTTTTGGTGGATAACGGTTCGTTACGCCCGCAGGCAACACTCAATTTGCGTCGCGTGGCGTCTATGCTTAGCCAACGGATGGGTGAAAACGTACAGGCTGCTTCGCTCCTGCACTCCAATAAAATTCCCGTGGAAGCCGTTGAGGATATTCCCGCGACGACGCTTGGCCCCGCTGCTGAGCGCAGCGCCGAGCAGGGGGCAACGGCGATTATCGTTTTACCGTTTTTTTTCGGGCCGAGTAAAGCTCTCACCGGCTACCTGCCTGAGCGCATGGCTACATTACAGGCGCGCTTTCCGCACGTTAAGATACGTGTGGCCCAGCCGTTGGTCGATGAACGCGGCGATAACGATCTGCGCCTTGCTCATTTATTGGCTGATAACGTGCGCGAAAAGTACCCGGCCGGCACCGCGCCTCGCGTGGCCTTGGTCGATCACGGTAGCCCGATCCCTGAGGTCACCGCGGTACGTAATCGCTTAGCGGGGCAGCTTAGCGTGCTGCTGGGCGAGGATGTCACTAGCGTCACCGCTGCTTCTATGGAGCGCCGTGAGGGTGAAGAGTACCGCTTTAACGAGCCGCTGTTGGAAAGCTTGCTGGACTCGCCTGAATTCAGTGTAGGCCCGGTTATTTTAGCCATGCTGTTTCTTTCACCAGGGCGCCATGCCGGTGAGGGCGGTGACATTGCTGAGATTTACACAGCGGCCCAGCAGCGACATCCACATTTAGCAGTCAGCGTTACTCGGCTTGTGGGAGAGCATACTGGCATTGTCGATATTCTGATCACTCGGTTGCGCCAAGCGATTGATGATGAACGCTTTCTGCTCGATATTCCGGCAATTTCCTGAAACCACTAACGGATGATGGATGAATACGCGCCCAAGAGCGCGTAGAATCGCGAGCCTTTGCACACGCTAACTGGGCTCCTTTTGTGATCGCAACCGCCAATATCACCATGCAGTTTGGGGCTAAGCC
>NZ_JBQDLQ010000130.1:0-6629 GCF_052095695.1 Halomonas sp. | reverse complement strand
GATACCGCAAAATAGCGAGAATGGCGTTAGCCAATCCAGCGCTCCTCCGCTGTAGTGAGTGCCGTCGAAAGCGATACCTTGAATATAAGCACCCAATGCAATGCCCTGGGCTGCCGTTGCCAGCAGCGAGCCGCCAATGAAAGCTTTATCCCATACATGCCGTCGCTCGGGGGAGGCCTTGAAGCGAAACTCAAAGGCGACGCCGCGAAAAATCAGCCCTAGCAGCATCACGATCAGCGGAATAGCCAGCGCTTCCAACACGACTGCGTAGGCGAGGGGGAACGCAGCAAACAACCCTGCTCCGCCTAGCACCAACCACGTTTCGTTACCGTCCCACACCGGCGCAACGGTGTTCATCATAATGTCTCGGTCTTGCTCGTTATGAACATGCAGAAAGAGCAAGCCAATGCCCAAGTCAAACCCATCCATGACTACATACATCATCAACCCAAACAGAATGATAATGGCCCAGGCGAGTGATAGATCAATTCCCATAGTGCACCCCGTTCTAATTAGTGAGTTGTGCTCAGCGTTTCATTGGCCGCCGAGAGAGGGCGAGCTGGCGTGCGATGATGGCCCGGGCCGCCTAGCGTAGGTGTGGAGGGCTCGCTTGGGCCTTTGTTTACCAAGTGCATCATGTACACAACGCCGGTGCCAAAAACCGCCAGATACACCACCACAAAAATAGTTAAGCTAATGCTGAGGTGAACAGCACTGTGCGCTGATGCTGCATCGGTGGTTCTTAATAACCCGTAAACTACCCAGGGTTGTCGGCCTACTTCTGTGGTAAACCAGCCCGCTAGCAGTGCCACCAGACCTGCTGGCCCCATGCATAGGGTGCAGATAAGAAATTTATGGGAGCCATAAAGTTGACCTTTGAGGCGCAGGATGTTGCCCACGATGGCAAGCAAAATCATTAATACGCCCAACCCCACCATCAAGCGAAAGCTCCAAAACACGATGGTCGAATTGGGTCTGTCTTGTGGGGCGAACTCTTTAAGGGCGGGCACCTGCTCGGTCAAACTATGTTTTAACAGCAGGCTTCCCAGCACAGGGATCTCCAGTTTGAAACGGGTTTCTTCGCGCGCCATATCGGGCCAGCCGAATAGAATGAGTGGGGTGGGCTCGCCGCTGCTGTTATCCCAATGCCCTTCGATAGCGGCGATTTTGGCAGGCTGATGTTTAAGCGTATTGAGGCCATGAAAGTCTCCCACCACAGCCTGTAGCGGAGCGGTGATTGCCAGCATAATGAGTGCCATGGAAAGCATCGTCCGTACCTCGGCAGACTGCTTACCCCGTAGCAGCAGCCAAGCGCTGGAGGCAGCGACGAATAAGGCTGTACTCAAAAAGGCGGCTAGGGCCATATGGGCAAGTCGATAGGGGAACGAGGGGTTAAAGACAATCTTCATCCAGTCAACTGGAATCACCGCGCCATTAACAATTTCGTGCCCTTGAGGTGTCTGCATCCAACTATTGGAGGAGAGAATCCAAAACATCGACACGATGGTGCCGAGTGCAACCATACAGGTAGCGAAAAAGTGTAAGCCTCGGCCGACACGTTCCCAGCCAAATAGCATTACGCCTAAAAACCCGGCTTCAAGGAAGAAGGCGGTAAGCACTTCATAGGTGAGCAAGGGCCCTGTGATGCTGCCTGCAAAGGCGGAAAATCCGCTCCAGTGGGTCCCAAACTGGTACGCCATCACAATGCCGGATACCACCCCCATCGCAAAATTAACGGCGAATATTTTTGACCAGAAATGGTAAAGAAGGCGATAGGTATCCCGTTGGGTTTTAAGCCAGAGACCCTCTAATACCGCTAAGTAGCTGGCTAGCCCGATGGTGATGGCAGGAAAGATAATGTGAAAGGAAATCGTAAAGGCAAACTGAATTCTGGCCAGGTCAACGGCCTCAATTCCGAACATGGTGCTTCCTCCGGTGACAGCCACCCTCTTTAACTCAATAGCGGGCCGGTATAGCCGCTGTGTGGCTTCATCGGAGTAGTCTATTGTCTGCTGTATTTCATAACAGACTCAGATTTTTATTAAACAACCATATCAGTTGATTGAGAGCGCCACGAGGTAAGCAACATGGCGGCAATAAGTTGTGACCGGTCTACTAGAATCGAGTTGTTAAAACAGGGCTGTTAAAATAGGGAGGATTAAAACAAGGGGGTTAAAAAAGAGTTAATAACTGCCCCAGGGTTTCCATGCCCCGCTCGCTGCGTGCTGTCCACGGGTGGCCATAGCTTAAGCGTACACAGTGTCGGAACTGCTGGGTTGCAGAAAAAATGGGGCCTGGCGCTAAGCTAACACCGTGGTCGAGCGCCATGTTAAATAAGCGTAGTGAGTCAACTTTTTCAGGAAACTCTACCCATAAAAAGTAGCCGCCATCAGGGCGGGTAATACGCGTTTGGGTGGGAAAGTAGCGGTCTGCAGACGCCAGCATACTACCTTGTTGGGCTTCCAGAGCGTGGCGGAGCTTACGTAAGTGACGGTCATAGCCGCCCGTGCTGTAAATAGTCGGCAATGGCTGCCTGCGCGGGAATGGAGGGCGAAATAGTCGTCATTAACTTCAGTCTTGAAATAGCTTCGGCGTAGCGCCCCCCGGCTACCCAGCCAACGCGATAGCCAGGCGCCAAACATTTCGAGAAAGAGCTGCAGTGAATCACTAACCCCTCATCATCAAACGCCTTCACTGGGGCAGGTGGCGTGCTGCCAAAGTAAAGCTCGGCATACACGTCATCCTCTAGCATAGGGACTTGGTGCTGCTTTAATAGTTGATAAAGGGTCTGCTTACGCTCATTGCTTAGGCTGGCGCCGAGCGGGTTTTGCAGATGGCTCATAAACCAGCAGGCTTTGATAGGTAGCGACGCCAATCGCTCTGCTAACACATCAAGGTCGATACCCTCGCGCGGATGCACTGGAATCTCCACTGCACGCAGTTTTAGCCGCTCCAATACTTGCAAGCTGGCATAAAACGCTGGGGACTCAACGGCCACCAAATCGCCAGGTTGGGTCACGCACTGCAGGGCTAAGTTGAGCGCTTCCATCGCGCCATTGGTAATCACCAGCTCTTCCATTGGAAGCTGAATTCCCCCCAGCATGTAGCGCAGGGCGATTTGTCGGCACAGGTCGACATGCCCGGTGGTCATGTCGGCCACTACCTGCTGAGGAGAAAGCTCGCGCAGACCACGTGTCATGCTGGTGCTCAGCCGAGAAAGCGGGAAAAGCTCAGGGCTTGGGAAAGCTGATCCAAAAGGCACCGTTCGATCATCCTGCAGTGAGTCGAGCACCGAGAACACTAGCTCACTGACTTCTACTTCCGCGGGGTCGGTGGGCTGCAGCGTCACACGTGGCTCACCCAGCAAGCGCCGAGCATGTTCACGCACAAAATAGCCTGAGCGTGCTCGTGCTGTGATGAGACCACGGTTTTCGAGTAGGTAGTACGCCTGAAACACTGTGGATGGACTGATCCCATGGTGACGACTGGCCTAGCGAACCGAGGGAATTCGCTCCCCAGGGCCAAGCACGCCCTGACGAATCAACGTGGCGATCTCATCGGCAAATTGTTCGTAACGTTTCATGGGATAAACCGTCGGTGCGTTGAGGATAGCCCCAGGATACTCCATCACAGTTTTAAGTGGCACAAGTGAAACTCTCTGCTAGAGGGAAATGCCACTGTGACGCATGTGGGAAATTTAAAACAGGCTCAAATTCATTAATAAAAAGCATATCAGAAGGTGAATTTATAAGCTGTTTCGACGCAACTGATACGCAATATTTATCTAAAACTGCGCCTGTTTGTTAGTCAGCGTAGTGGGGATAGTGGTGGTTAATAATCGGCGACGCCCCTCGACCGTATGACCTCCACTCCCTCTATTCTGGATATCGGTATGACGCAACGCATTCCATTGCAAAACCTAACCACTGAGGCAGCGGTTGAATACCACTCGCCTTCTGCTAATGATTCCCGTCATCAGCCTGCTAGTAACAAGCCACCCAGTAATAAGCCATCCAAGCTTGGGCATATTTATGTGCGAGAAATTGGCGGCTTCTTTCAACGCATCCGGCGTTACTCAAACTGGTTGTTAATGGCGCTGTATTTTGGCTTGCCATGGGTTAATTGGGGGGACCGGCCGCTGGTATGGTTTGACCTTGCTGCCCAAGAGTTCCATATTTTTGCGGCGACGTTTTATCCACAAGACTTTATCTTGCTCACCTGGATCTTGGTGCTGTGCGCCTTTGGCTTGTTTTTGATCACGGTAGCGGCGGGGCGCGTGTGGTGTGGCTATAGCTGTCCGCAAAGCGTTTGGACCTTTCTGTTTATCTGGTTTGAGCATCGCTTGGAAGGGCCACGGCACCGTCGCATACGTCGTGATAACGCATCACGTACCTTTGACACGCTGTGGCGCAAAACCGCTAAACATGCGGCTTGGTTGCTGATCGCGCTGGCAACGGGGATCGCCTTTGTCGGTTACTTCACGCCGATTAGAGCGTTGGTGGTGGACTTTGTCAGCTTGAATGCGCACCCCTGGGCGCTATTTTGGATCGGCTTCTTCACGGTTTTTACATACCTGAATGCGGGTTGGCTACGCCACCAAGTCTGCCTCCATATGTGTCCTTACGCGCGTTTTCAGTCGGCAATGTTCGACGCTAATACACTGATTGTTTCTTATGATGCTGCGCGTGGTGAGCCTCGCCGTAATCATCATCAAAAAGCTGCTAAGACATCCAGTGTTGGTGACTGCATCGATTGTGAGCTGTGTGTTCAGGTATGCCCAACAGGGATCGATATTCGTGATGGGCTGCAGTACGAATGCATTGGCTGCGCCGCGTGTATTGATGCCTGTGACAGCGTCATGGCACGGCTTAATAAACCGCTTGGCCTCGTACGCTATACCACGGAGCGCGCGTTGGAGGGAAAAGGCACCCGTTTCTGGCGCCCTCAACTGATCGCTTATGCTGTGGCGTTGCTCTCTATGGTGGCGCTACTCGTTGGCTTCTTGAATACCCGAGTACCCATTGATGTTGATATTGCGCGAGATCGCCAAGCGTTGTTTGAAGGCACCGAAAGTGGACGCATCGTCAACTACTACAACGTAACGCTGCGCAATCAAGATACCGATCCTCACCGCTATGTGTTAACGGCATCCGGCTTGCCAGGGCTGCGCTTACAAGGCATGGAAACCATTGACGTAGAGGCTAACGAGACTCGCCGCTTACGGGTTGCTCTCAGCGCCGATGAGGGTGTTTTGACTCAACCCAGCCACCCCATTGAGCTGCGCTTTACATCGCTGGAAGAACCATCGGTAACGCGTGTTAGTGAAACGCGTTTCCTGGGGCCGTCGAGCAAATAGTAACAAAGCATAGAGTTCTGAGTGACTACTTACTCAGAACTCTATAAAACTTACTCTGCGAACTATTTGTTAAGTATCACTAGGCAGTCAGTTGCTGAGCGTCACTACGCATATGTCCTGGCGGTGCGTTTAATGGCTAACGCTACCTGGGATAGGTGCAGTTCATCTTACCCACGTAACGTCTGCCAGTGGCACAGACCGTTAGCAATTAAAGACGACCCCCTGCTTTGGCCGCTCATCGACGGTTAGCTCGAATACATCAGGGCGGGAGTAATGCCCAACAACATCAAAGTCATAGCGTGCCTGAATGAGTTGGGCGGTATCTACCTGCGCTGTTAGCAAGCCTGCCTGTTCGCGCATCGGTCCTGCAAGCACGTCTCCTAACGGGCCAACGATCAGACTGCCGCCGCGAATCAGCGGGCGATTGCTGTCCCAATCTGCTACTTCAATGCCAAGCTCGGCGGGAGAGGGTTGGATCTGACAGGCGCTAACGACGAAACAGCGCCCTTCGTGGGCGATATGGCGCATGGATGCTTGCCAGACATCGCGTTCATCCACTGTGGGGGCGCACCATATTTCAACCCCCTTGGCGTACATAGCGGTGCGCAGCAACGGCATATGATTTTCCCAGCAGATAGCGGCACCTGCAGTCCCTGCTTGGGTATTCACAGTGGTTAGGGTGGAGCCATCACCTTGAGCCCAAATCAATCGTTCTGTGCCTGTTGGCATCAGCTTGCGATGCTTGCCGATAAGCCCCTGTTCAGGGTCGAAGAATAGCGCTGAGCAGTAGAGCGAGCTGCCATCACGCTCAATAATGCCTACCACGAGGGTTGCCCCGGTACGCGCCGAGAGATCAGCAAGAGCTTCTGTTTCAGGGCCAGGAACATCAATTGCGTTAGCAAAGTAAGCGGCGAAAGCGTCACGGCCCTCGGGCAGCCGGTAGCCAAGCCGAGTGCCGAAAATCTCCCCTTTGGGATAGCCACCGAGTACGGCTTCGGGCAACACCACTAAGGTGGCACCCGCTTCAATAATGGCAGACTCATAGGAGAGGATGAGATCGAGTGTAGCGGCTTTGCCTGAGGGGAGTGAGCCGATTTGGAGAGCGGCAACGGTCGTTTGCGTCATGCTGGGTACCTTTGGGAAAAACGCGTCAAAAGTTGATAACAAAAAATGCTATAAGCTATAGCGATATTAATGAAGATAGGCTTGTTTCTGTTTGTCTTGGTTTCAAGTAATAACTGCAATTTCATTACGCGGCGAGTAAATCGTCTCG
>NZ_JBQDLQ010000129.1:0-6724 GCF_052095695.1 Halomonas sp. | reverse complement strand
AAGTTCCTGGTATCACCCAGATTAATAGTGGATAAAACAAGGAATACAATTACAGGCTTGCCGAAAGATTTCGTACATATCAATCTCGTACACTTCTGAATCTTTTTCGTACACTTCTGAAACCATGCTGCTTGCTAACCAACTGGCGACACAGTGTCATTAATATTCAGATGTGTCAATATCTTTCTTGCCCTTTTCCTCTAGCATTGGGTCAGATTGATTACTGCCAGCCCATTAGCCACTCATCAAAAGCGCTAATGCTGTTGCCGCTAAACAGGTGATGGGGAGGTGCATGTGGAAATTCCTTTTTCGTTATTAATATAGATCATGTCGCGTTAATTATACGTGCAGCCGACAGCATTTTGCATTTCCTCCTGCCCGGGTTGTTTCTTGAGTGTTCAGCGCGATAGCCATGATGATTTTTTGTTTCGGTTTTTTTAGCACTCAAATGCAGAGATTCTGATCTCTAGAAGATCTACGCAAAATGGGGGAATTAGTTTAAGCATTTATCAAGGGGAGGTTTCGCATGCCAGGTTACTCCTCGCGATACAGCACCATACCGCCGTGATAAAGGACATCATCTCTAAATTCGCCATCAGCGGTGAAGCCAGTGTCATCCCAGTATTCGATGTGGTGGCCAGTCACGTGATCGCGCCCCTGGTAAGCACTTTCACGCTCACCACGGGCCTCGTCGTAGCGATTGTTGGGTAAAAGCTCATGACGAATACGCCCATCTTCAGTTACCCACATACCAACATATGGATGGTCTGCCATAGCTTCGTTTTCCATGTTAGGGCAGGTTTGAGCAGAGGTGGTCGCTGGATAAAAAATGATAATGCCAGCGACCACTAGTAGCCGTTTCCAGTAGATGGAAAACTTGGTTCCTTGCATGAGTATCGCTCGTTCTAATTATTACGTTCGGCCAATAGCTCGGACAGCACCTGGGAAGCGGCAATAGCCCGAGGAAAGCCTACGGGCACCGTGATCAGGTAAACCATTTCTTTAAGTTCTTCTTCGCTAACGCCAATGTTGAGTGCATAGCCCGCATGAACGCGCATCATGCTAAGCTCGCCCAAGGCTGCCAGTACGGCCATTGCTGCAAGTTGACGTGTCCTGTCATCAAGGCCCGGGCGGCTCCATATATCACCAAGGGCATAAGCTTCCGTGGCTTCGGCAAGGAAGGGAAACTCCTCACGCATCGCCTCCAGATTTGGCTGATCGCTCCCTTGATTAAGGCTGCGGATCACTTCTGCCCCTCGCTCGCTGCGTGCCTGCGTGGTTGTCGCCTGTGCGGATATTGAAAACAAGACACCGATGAGGATCAAGCTTGGGAGTATGATCAACTGACGTCGTAATGGTGTGTTCATTTCGGGCTCCATTGATTAGCTGCTAAAGGCGTGTGGATTTAGTAACTCGCACTAGGTCGCACCACTATATCGCTGGTATCGATGTCATCTGGCTGATTAATAGCATGTGCAATTGCAGCTGCAATGGCATCAGATTTAAGTGCGATCTGACGATAAGTCGCCATGGCGTTGGCGGCCTCTGGATCAGTAATGGTATTTGCCAGTTCCGACTCCACCACGCCGGGGTACACGCAGGTAACGCGAATCTTGTCGGTTTCTTGGCGTAATCCGTCCGAAATGGCACGTACTGCATATTTGGTGGCGCAGTAAACTGCCGCGGTGGGTACGACGCTAAGGCCGCCGATCGAGGAAATGTTAATTACTTGGCCGCTTTCTTGAGCCTGCATTACGGGTAGAACGGCCGCAATACCGTTGAGTACGCCGCGAATGTTGACGTCAATCATGCGGTTCCACTCATCGACTTTAAGCGATGCCAGTGGTGAGAGTGGCATAATGCCTGCGTTGTTGACGATAATATCGATGCAGCCATGCAGCGTAAGCGCGTATTCTGCGAATGCCTGCATACTCTTTAAGTCCGTCACATCCAGCGCCCGGTAGTCTACCGTGGCACCTTCTGCACGAAGCGTCTCGGTCAATGCTTTTAGCCGGTCGGTACGGCGCGCGCCGATGACGAGCCGGTGGCCTTGGTCCGCTAGTCGGCGGGCTGTGGCTTCACCGATACCACTGCTGGCACCTGTTAATAAGACAACTTTTGATGACACAGCTGTTGCTGAACGGTTAGGTGAAATCGTCATGTAATCATCCTCGCATGGGTAAGTACCCGGAGAAGATTAGCTGGCGCTAGTAAAGGGCAATAGGGCTGATCCTATCGCATGCTTGCCTAATTCTATCGTATGAACAATTAGTAAGGCGCCGTTTAGCCGTGAAACATGTATATTACTCTTATATGAGTAAAGATTTTTATTGCCCAGACTGCTAGTAATCGTTCGAGGTTATCCACATGGCATTTAAAAGCGATACTGTGGTGCACAGCAAAATCGTTAAGTATTTGTACCAACTTGCGCCTCATGAGGGATATACCCAGTCGCTGGTGGGTGATGTGCGTTTTATGCGCTCTAATCGTCCGCTAAAAAATACGGCGGTTCTTTACGAGCCTAGTATTGTGATTATCTGCCAGGGCAGTAAGCGCGGTTATTTGGGCGATGAGATCTATATCTACGATGCGCTGCATTATCTTGTGCTCTCTATTCCGTTGCCATTCACTTCAGAAACGGAAGCCACGCCGGATGAGCCCATGCTAGGCATAGCCATCCGCCTTAATACGGTTGTCATTGCTGAGTTAGCTGCCTTGGTTGAGGTGTCGGGTGAGCATGCGGTTGAAGCACCCCGCGGTATGCTTGCGACTCCGCTGGAAGAAACATTAGCAGATGCAATATTACGTCTACTTGTGGCGCTAGCCGCTCCAGCAGACGCGCGCATACTTGCGCCACACATTGTGAGGGAGATCTATTACCGAGTATTGGTAGGGGGGCAGGGCGGCAGCGTTCGCGCAGCGCTCTCCCATTACGGGCAGTTTGGTAAAATTGCCAAGGCGCTCAGCCGGATTCATACGAACTACGCCGATGTACTTGAAGTGGGCAATCTGGCGAAAGAAGCAGGCATGAGTACACCTGCTTTTCACGTGCATTTTAAGGCAGTCACTCAGACCACGCCGATCCAGTACATCAAATCGACTCGTTTACATCATGCGCGGCTACTGATGATACGCAATGGGTTAACTGCCGCAGCTGCAGCCAGTCGCGTAGGATATGAGAGTCCCTCGCAGTTCAGCCGAGAATTTAAGCGCTTCTTCGGGCGTCCACCGGCGGAGGAGGTGCGTACCATGAAAGCGAGTCTCGATTTACTGCCGCCTACTCACCTTGTCGATCTTGCTGTGCCACACTAATAAAGTGGTGTGCAGGCTTATCAAAATAGGCCCATCAACGTATTCAAACCTGTAGGGACTCAAATGACACGCATATGGAAGGCCTATTTGAACGCGTCGTTGATTTTACGCGTTACCATCGCGCTGGTACTGGGCGTGTTAGTCGGGCTTGTTGGCGGTGAGTCGGTGGCCGTTTGGCTGGCGCCGCTGGGTGATTTACTGCTGCGGCTACTGACTTTTTTGATTGTGCCCATCGTGCTGTTCACGTTGATGGTGGGAGTTAACCAGTCGCGCGAGGGTAGCGCGGGGCGCATAGGCGGGAAGGTCTTTGGCTATTATCTAGCGTCTTCAGCGCTGGCCATTATGGTGGGCTTAACGGTTGCTACGCTGTTTAGCCCGGGAAGTGGCATGACGCTCAACGATGAAGCCAGTTTTTCGGTGCCTGAAAACCCTGGCGTTGTCGATGCGCTGCTTAACATTGTGCCGGATAATATTATCGGGGCTTTTGCTGAGCTTAATATGCTGGGCATTATTTTTACGGCATTAGTGTTTGGTATTGCACTGTTAAAAATGCGCCAATCACCGCGCCAGCATGCGATGGGCGAGCGGTTGTACGAGGTGATTGAGGCACTTAACGACGTCACGCTAAAAGTTATGTCAGGGGTGCTGCACTATGTGCCCATCGGCGTCTTTGCGATTGTAGCCGAAACGGTGAGCCGTCAAGGCTTGGAAACGCTGCTGTCGCTGGGTGATATGGTGGTTGTGCTGTATATCGCGCTGGGCGTTCATGTACTGCTTTATTGCGGCATCATGCGTTTATTTGGTGTGAAACTACGCACCTTTTTCCGTGAGGCACGCACGCCCATGCTGACGGCGTTTGCCACTCAAAGTAGCTCTGGCACGCTGCCGTTAACGGTCAACGCGGCCCGCCGTTTAGGAATTTCTAAGAGTATTTATGGCTTTAGCCTGCCGCTCGGGGCCACTTTGAATATGGATGGGGCGGCGATTCGTATCGCTATCTCGGCAGTCTTTGCCGCTAACGTGATTGGCGCGCCGCTGGATTTTATCAGCATGGTACAGATTGTGCTGATTGGTACGCTGGTCTCGGTAGGCACTGCCGGGGTGCCGGGCGCCGGTATTATTATGATTGCCACGGTGTTTGCCCAGGTCGGGCTGCCGATTGAAACCGTTGCGTTGCTCGCTGCTATTGATGCGCTGGTAGGCATGGGCGCCACGGCCTTGAACGTGACCGGCGATTTAGTCGGCACATCGGTGATTGCACGTAGCGAAGGCGAGCAGTTAAGTGAGACGCCTGTAGAAGAAGCATCAGAGGTTGCAAAAGTGTAGCGTAAAAGCGCTTGTTCTGTAGTCCAGTGACGAATGCATTCAGGCTTTTCCTCGGCGCCTCCATGGCCACGTTGATTAGGCATAAAAAAGCCGCCTAAGTGTGACCTTAGGCGGCGTTGCATTCATCAAGCAGTGAGAACTAAATGCTAGTGCTTTAATATCACATAAAACGCATGGATGATGCCGGGTATAAATCCAAATAGCGTTAGAATAATGTTCAGCCAGAAATGTCCTTTAAATCCGACTTCAAGAAATACGCCGAGTGGCGGAAATAGAACTGCAAAAATCATTTTGATTGGATCTGTCGCTGTAAACGCCATAAAGCCTCCTTTGCTTTCAGGGGTGTAACCGGTACAAGTTTAAGCATTACCAAGCAATTTATCTATGCCTCAATTAACTTCTAGAGACTAGCCAGGTCAGGAAGTCGTTCAATCCTGCCCTGCATTTTCACGTTGAAGTATCTGAGAGGGACCCCGTGTTGAGAAGAGGAGCGACCACGTCTTTTTGTTTATTAAGCTGTCTGACGGCTAGCCAAAGTTGGGGCCAAAATATGCCAGCGACTTCCAGCGCGATGGATACGCTAGAGGTCACGGCGCCGCGCCTGGCGCGCGAGCTCTACGCAACGCCTGCCGCGGTCTCAACGCTTGACCGCGATGCCATTGCACAGGGGCAGCAGCGTACTCGGCTGGACGAGGCATTAGTGCGCGTGCCGGGCGTGTTTGTGCAAAACCGCGATAACTTTGCCCAGGGCCAGCGAATCTCTATTCGAGGCTTTGGCGCGCGGGCACCGTTTGGCGTGCGTGGCATTACCGTGATGGTCGATGGCATTCCCTACACGCTGCCCGACGGTCAAGCGCAGCTTGATGCCATCGATCTAGACAGCGCTGAGCGTATTGAGGTCATCCGCGGGCCTGCTTCGGTGCTTTACGGCAACGCGGCTGGCGGGGTGGTCGCGGTGACTACCGCCGACGGTCGCGATAACCCAGGAACGCGCCTGCGCGCGGAGGTTGGGAGTGGCGGCTATCGAAAAACGTCGCTGCAAACCGGCGGTTCTCAAGGAGACTGGTCGCATCATGTAAGTCTTTCGGCGCTCAATGTTGATGGCTATCGTGAGCAGAGCTCGACTGAAAAGTATTTGCTAAATGCCAAGCTGCGTCGTGAGTTAGGCAGCGGAAGGGCGATAACGGCCATTATCAATTTGCTTGAAAACCCACGCTCCGAAGATCCTGGTGCGCTAAATGCACGCGAAGTCGCGAACGGGCGTGATCAGGCCGCGCCAAACTCCATAGCATTGGATGCTAGGCAAAACGTTGATCAGCAGTTGCTCGGCTTACAGTACGAAGATCTGTCCGCAGGCCCTGGCGAGCTCTATGTAAAGGGTTTTGTTGCGCAGCGTGATTTTGAGCAGCAACTGCCGTTCGTGGGCAGTAGCCGGTTGGGCTATCAGCGTGATTACCTGGGCGCGAGCGCTGAGTATCATCATGAAATTAATCTAGGCAGCCTGCCGCTGAGCTATATCACCGGTGTGGATGTGGCGCGTCAAAACGATGAGCGCTTTCGTAATGATGTAAATGCCCAGGGCATGGTGGGTGAGCGGCTGGCGGAAGAGACGCAAACGGCAACCTCGGCGGGGGTCTTTGCTCAGGGGGATTTGGCGCTTTCTGAGCAGGTAACGCTCTCGCTCGGTGCCCGCTTTGACCGAATAGAGCTAGACGTCGACGACCTCTACCTGGACGATGGCGATCAAAGCGGTGAGCAAACCTTTAACGAATGGAGTGGCTCGGCGGGTTTGAGCTACCGCTATCGCCCACAGCATCAAGCGTATGTGAATACCGGCACCGCGTTTGAAACGCCCACCTTCTCAGAGTTTGCTAACCCCTCGGGTGGCGGTTTCAACCCTTCAGTATCGCCGCAAAAGGCTTGGAATCGTGAGATAGGTCTGCGCGGTTACGTTGAACCGCTGGCGATGGATTACGACTTGGCACTGTTTTCGGTGCGCGTGCGCGATGAATTAGTGCCGTATGACGAGGGTGCTCGTACTTTCTACCAAAACGCGGGCGATACCGACCGTGATGGGATTGAGCTG
>NZ_JBQDLQ010000128.1:0-6783 GCF_052095695.1 Halomonas sp. | reverse complement strand
CCCCGAAAAATCCCTCGTATTATAAAGACAACCGCGTCCAATGACCACATCCCTTATGACCTTCAAAAGTGCTATATACATACACAAGAAGGTGAATTGAGACCAAAAAAAGGCGCCACCCAGAGGTAGCGCCCGTTAGTCCTGCTCGCATGAACGTCCAACACACGAACTTCCCTACGACTAATTACTTAGCGTGGTAACTTTAAGAACTGAACATTAGACATCTGCTGCAAAATACGCACTACCTGACAGCTGTAGCCAAACTCATTGTCGTACCACACATAAACGACAGCATGATGGCCGCTAGCAATCGTCGCCTTGGCATCAACAATGCCCGCATGGCGGTTACCAACGAAATCAGATGAAACCACTTCAGCGGAATCAACGAAGTCAATTTGCTTCTGATAAGCGGACTCAATCGACATCCGACGCAAGTAATCATTTAACTCACCGGCGTCGACCGTTTCATCCAGCGTCAGGTTTAGAATCGCCATGGACACATTGGGAATCGGCACGCGAATGGCGTTGCCTGTCAACCGGCCTTCTAATTCAGGCAGCGCCTTCGCGGCAGCTTTGGCGGCTCCCGTTTCAGTCAATACCATGTTGAGCGCCGCGCTACGGCCACGACGATCGCCTTTATGGTAGTTGTCGATCAGGTTCTGATCGTTAGTGTAGGCATGAACGGTTTCAACATGGCCATTCACAACGCCGTATTCGTCGTTGAGCACCTTCAATACCGGCACAATCGCATTAGTCGTGCATGACGCAGCAGACACAATAAGATCGCTATCGCCAATCGACGCATGGTTAATGCCATAAACAATATTCTTGATATCCCCTTTGCCCGGTGCGGTTAACAGGGCTTTAGCGGCACCTTTACATTTCAAATGCTGACCCAGGCCGTCTTCATCACGCCAGATACCGGTATTATCAACAATCACAGCGTTGTTGATGCCGTACTCGGTGTAATCAATCTCACTGGGGGAGTCGGCGTAAATAACCTGGATAACATTGCCATTAACTGTCAACGTGCGCGCCTGCGCATCGACGACAATCGTACCGTCGAACGGGCCATGAACAGAATCACGGCGCAGCAGGCTGGCGCGTTTTTCAAGATCTTTCGCCACGTCGCCACGACCACGCACCACGATGGCACGTAAGCGCAGAAGATTACCGCCTCCGGCTTTCTCAACCATCACGCGCGCCAGCAAGCGGCCAATACGACCAAACCCGTAAAGCACCACATCTTGAGGCTCCCCCGTGCTTGCGCCTGGCTGATAACCATCAATTATTTCGTGAAGCTCTTTACGTAGAAAAGCCTCAACGTCACCGCCACCTTGGTGCTTAAACATCACCGCCAGCTTACCCACATCTACATGCGCAGGCCCAAGGTTAAGCGCAATCATGCCTTTTAGGATGGGGTACGTATCGTCGACAAACAGCTCAGTCCCTTCAAGCTTGCGCACGAAGCGGTGGTCTTTAAGAATGCGAATGACCGACCGCTTAATCAGCGAACGTCCGAACATGGTGGCAACAACGTTATTTTGACGATAGAGCTGACCCACCATAGGGATCATCTGTTCCGCCAAAGCCTCGCTACCCTGCCATTCTTGAAAAACGTTTTCGAGAGCTTGCTGACTCACGTGCGGCCTCATTAATGTAGTGAAAAAGTATAAAAACAATAAGTAAAAAACAATTTTCGTGCTGCATTATCCTAGCCAAGCGCCGCCGTCGCAATGAAAGGATGGTCGCACAGCGTGTAGGCGTATTACAGAATCGTCGATTTGACTACAAGCTTACCGCGAGAACCGCCAATGACTAGTAGCCTTCGATAAGCGACAGCGCTCTAACTGAAACGAGTGATCGTGTATGATCTGCTTTCCGTTTCAGCGCAAAACGATATCTTGATTATGCCAACTTTTTCTCTGCTCGAACCGCCCCAGCCCGAAGGGACTCGCGATACGCTCTACTGGACATCGCCGCCGGGCAGTGCGACTGCACTGGCACTCTCCCGCGTTGCAACCAACGCGCCTCTATTGGTCATCACGCCCAATACAGCCAGCGCGCAGCGCCTTGAGCAAGACCTGTATTTCTACAGCGACGTACCGGTGCTGCCCTTCCCCGACTGGGAAACGCTGCCCTACGACAGCTTTTCACCCCACCAAGACATTGTCTCGGCACGGCTACGCACGCTTCGTCAGTTGCAAGATGGCGTGCGTGGCATCGTCCTGGTGCCAATCAATACGCTGATGCAGCGCTTGCCCCCGGTGGAATATATTGCCGGGCGAGTGATGACCTTAAAAACCGGCGAGCGGCTGGATCGTGAGACCTTTCGCGAATCATTATCACGAGCGGGCTACCGTGCCGTAGAAACGGTTTACGAACCCGGCGAATATGCCATGCGCGGCGCGCTGATTGATCTGTTTGCCATGGGCATGGATGAACCAATCCGTATCGATTTGTTTGATGATGAAATCGATACGCTGCGCCACTTTGACCCAGGCAGCCAGCGCTCTACGGATAAACTTGAGTCACTTGAGCTATTACCCGCCCATGAGTATTCACTCAGTCGCAGTGCCATTGCCTGTTTCCGCGAAAAATTTGAAACGCTATTTGACGTCGATCCTCGCCAGTGCCCGCTGTATAACGATGCATTAAAAGGCATTCCGTCACCGGGCCTTGAGCATTATTTACCGCTATTTTTTGAGCATACCGCCTCCTTATTCGATCACCTGACAAATGACA
Source organism: Halomonas sp. (assembly GCF_052095695.1). Lineage (GTDB taxonomy): Bacteria > Pseudomonadota > Gammaproteobacteria > Pseudomonadales > Halomonadaceae > Vreelandella. The sequence continues at coordinate 4,038 of NZ_JBQDLQ010000128.1, read as the reverse complement.
CACGAGTGGCTTTGCTGCCCGGTGTTTTCCAAGCTGCCGAGCAGCATTGGCAGGCAATAGATGCTCGTTTTGTCAACTTAGGCGTGGACAACACGCGCCCGCTTCTGCCTCCGCATCGGGCATTTTTTCCCGTCAGCGACGTATTTTCGGCGATCAAATCGTATCCGCGCATTGAGCTGACCGAAGACAGCCAGCAACGCCATGCGCAGCTGCCTGATGCCACATCGCTTCCAACGCTGTCGATCAACTCGCGGGCGAAAAAGCCGTTAGGCGACCTGTCGGCGTTTTTAACCTCACACTCTGAAACACGCGCGCTGTTTGTGGCGGAATCGCGCGGTCGGCGCGAGGCATTAGAAGAGATACTGGCACCGCTGAAGCTCTCACTGCCCCACACTGAGAGTTTCCATGCGTTTCTGGCTGGCAGCGAACAGTATGCGATTACCGAAGGGCTAGTCGACAGCGGCCTGTGGCTTAACAACCCCAGCTTGGCGGTGATCAGTGAAACAGAGCTCTTTGGCGAAGTCGTACGGCAAAGTCGCCGTCGTGAAAAAGCCACCGATGACAATGAGCTGGCGGTACGCCATCTATCAGAACTGCGTGAGGGCGCGCCGGTTGTTCACCAAGCCCATGGCGTGGGCCGCTATTTAGGCCTTGAGACACTTGAAGCGGGCGGGCAGGCAAATGAGTTCCTTGCGCTCTCCTATGCAGATGGCGCCAAGCTATATGTACCCGTCGACAGCCTACACATGATCTCCCGCTACAGCGGCGCCGACGACGAACTGGCGCCTCTGCATAAGCTAGGCTCAGATCAATGGGAAAAAGCGCGTCGCAAAGCCGCCGAGAAAATCCGCGATACCGCCGCCGAACTGCTGGATGTGTACGCACGCAGGGAAGCTCAGCAGGGCGTGGTCTACGAAGTGCCTGGGGAGGATTACCTGCGCTTCTCAGCCAACTTCCCGTTTGAGGAGACGCCCGATCAGCATGCGGCCATTGAAGCGGTGATCAGCGACATGACGTCGCCACAGCCGATGGACCGTGTGGTGTGCGGCGACGTAGGCTTCGGCAAAACAGAAGTCGCCATGCGTGCGGCGTTTCTAGCCGTGCAGTCCGGCCGCCAGGTAGTCGTTCTGGTGCCGACCACCCTGCTCGCACGCCAACATTTTGAGAACTTCCGCGATCGCTTTGCAGATACCGCCGTCAATATTAGCCTGATCTCCCGCTTCACTAGTGCCAAAGAAGTCTCTCAGACGCTGGAAAGCATTAAAAACGGTCAAACCGATATTGTAATCGGCACTCACAAGCTGCTCTCAAAAAGCGTTGAGCTACCTAAAATGGGCCTGCTGATTATCGACGAGGAACATCGCTTTGGGGTTGCCCAAAAAGAGAAGCTGAAAACGTTACGCGCTGAGATCGATATATTAACCCTGACCGCCACGCCTATTCCGCGTACGCTGAACATGGCCATGAGCGGCATCCGCGACCTATCGATCATCGCCACGCCGCCGGCCCGCCGCCTTTCAGTCAAAACCTTCGTACAGCAGCATGACGACAGCGTGATAAAAGAAGCCCTGCTGCGTGAAATATTGCGCGGCGGCCAGGTCTATGTGCTGCATAACGAAGTTAAAACGATCGAAAATACCGCCGAAAAGATCCGCGAGCTGATACCTGAAGCACGCGTTGGCGTTGCCCACGGTCAGCTACCTGAGCGCAGCCTGGAGCGTATTATGTCGGATTTCTACCACCGCCGATTTAACGTACTGGTGTGCTCTACCATTATTGAGACGGGCATTGATGTACCTAGCGCCAACACCATCATTATTGAGCGTGCTGACAAGTTTGGCCTGGCTCAATTGCACCAGTTGCGCGGGCGAGTTGGCCGCAGCCACCATCAAGCCTATGCCTATCTTTTAACCCCGACACCAAAAGCCATGACGCGCGATGCGATGAAACGCCTTGAGGCCATCAGCGCTTCGGATGATTTAGGGGCGGGCTTTACACTGGCTAGCCACGATATGGAAATTCGCGGGGCAGGCGAACTGCTAGGTGATGAGCAGAGCGGCCAAATGGAAACCATTGGCTATACGCTTTATATGGAAATGCTTGATCGAGCCGTGAAGGCAATTCGTGCCGGCAAAACACCCAACATCGACACTCCCTTCAATACCGGTGTCGAAATTAGTCTTAACCTGCCCGCCCTAATTCCCAGCGATTACATTCACGATGTGCAGCAGCGGCTAGTGATGTATAAGCGGATTGCCAATACGCAGAGCGATGGCGAGCTTAAAGAACTGCAGGTTGAGCTTATTGACCGCTTTGGCTTGCTGCCCGCGCCATTGAAAAACCTCATTCGACAAACCAAGCTGCGCCATCGCGCTGAGCAGCTAGGCATCAGCCGAATAGAAGCCGGTGAAAGCCGTGGTCGAGTACTATTTGAAAGCAGCACTCAGATCGACCCGATGACACTGGTGACACTTATTCAACGCTCACCAAAACACTACCGTTTGGATGGTGCCGACACCTTAAGATTTGAATTACCTATGGAAAGTGTTGATAAGCGTTTTCAGCAGCTAGAAAACTTACTCAGCACGCTTAATCAAAAAGTAGCGGCGGCGTGAACCTTGGGGCAAACTTGTTAGTAGCTATACCTACTGGTCACCAAAATGCGCATCAGCAGTAAATTGACAAATTAGGAACGACTATGAACATTCGACATACTTTCAATCTCTGGGGCCCCACCAGCTTGGCCATGCTGCTAGCGACCAGCTTGGCTACCCCTGCTTTTGCGCAATCCGCTGACGAGCAGGTAGACGGCCAACAAGCGCAAGAAATCAACCTCGATGCCGTCGACAGCGCATCACAGGTTGCTAGCCGAGACGAGCTGCCCCGCGGCCACTTCCGCCTACCTGAAACCGGCGATATCGTCGGGGAGCGCTATACTGTCGTTGTAGAAGACGCTAGTCAGACACTCGTGGATATTGCTCGACGTCACAATATTGGCTATGAAGAAATTCGTATGGCCAATCCTGACGTAAGCCTATGGGTTCCCGGCGCAGGTACCGAGGTCGTTATTCCAGCGCAGTATATTTTGCCCCCAGCACCTCGCGAAGGCGTCGTGGTCAACCTATCTGAGTTGCGTCTTTACTATTACCCGGCCAACAATCCTGGCATCGTTGAAACCTACCCGATTAGCGTAGGCCGGGAAGAGTTTGCAACCCCGGTTGGTATCACCCGTACAACCGTTAAGGTAAAAGATCCCGCATGGGCACCGCCGGCTTCGATGCGCCGTGAAGCGGCCGAACGCGGCGATCCAGCGCCTTCGATTGTACCCGCAGGCCCTGACAACCCGCTTGGCGAGCACGCCATACTTCTGGCGATGCCTAGCTACTTAATTCACGGCACCAACAAGCCAGAAGGCGTAGGCATGCGTGCTAGCCGTGGTTGTATTCGTATGTACCCTGAAGATATCGCCTCGCTGTATGAGCGCCTACCTAGCGGCACTCAGGTCAACCTGATGGATGCGCCCTTTAAAGCAGGCTGGGGAGCCGATGGCACACTGTTCGTGCAGTCCTTCCCTCAGCTTGAAGAAAACGTCGGTGATTTCGAACCGATACGCAACGCAATTGATCGCGTTACGGCGCTAACTGAAGATCAAGTAGAGATCGACCCAGAGCAGATAGAGCGTGCCGTTGACGCACCAGACGGCCAATTTATTGCCCTCTTTGGCCCCGGAGCACCTGAAATAAAACCCGAGCCTGTCGAACTTATCGACGAAATTGAGCTCACGGCAGTACCTAGCAGCGAAGAAAAAGTTTGACGCGCTGATAGCGCAGCCACAAAAAACCCCGCCGAGGCGGGGTTTTTTTGTGTAGCTGTGTGCAAAGCTTCTTACATTACAATCTACACATACAGCAACCGCTGAAAGAGCCTACTGACTCCCCCAACAGCCCAGGCAGAATTACTTCTGCATGGAACGCTGGAACATACGGTTCATTTCTTCACGGTTCTGCTCAGACATCTGCAGAGCAGCCTGCGCATCGC
>NZ_JBQDLQ010000127.1:0-6904 GCF_052095695.1 Halomonas sp. | reverse complement strand
GTGGCATGGGCGGAATGGGTGGTATGGGCGGCATGATGTAATGCAACCCTGAACCCTTTGCTCAAGATGACTAGCTGTTAACGTCATCACCAACAACCCCGCCTTGTGCGGGGTTGTTGCGTTATAAAGGCCAGCGCGGTATTAACGCTACGTCATAACTTATCGTCCATTCAGCTAAGCCAACGTGCTATTATCAGGCCGATTTTTTAAGGCTATAGGGCGATAACGCATGTTGCAGCATATCCGTATCGTGCTCGTACAGACCTTTCACCCAGGCAATATTGGGGCTGCGGCGCGGGCAATGAAAACCATGGGCTTGACTGAGCTGGTACTGGTTAACCCACGCTCACACCCTGATGAAGAAGCCACTCGCCTTTCCGCGGGCGCTAATGATGTGCTCGATAATGCCCGCGTTGTCAGCTCGCTAGACGCCGCTGTCATTGACTGCGTTCAAGTGGTGGGGGCTAGCGCGCGCCTGCGCAGCCTACCGTTGCCCCACTATGATGAACCCGATGATATGGCCTTAGACGTCATTCAGAATGCGCAAACTGCACCGGTAGCATTAGTGTTTGGGCGAGAGCGCTCAGGGCTTACAAACGATGAGATTCGCTGCTGTACCCACCAGGTCAGCATTCCAGCCAATGCCAATTACGGCATTCTGAATTTATCTCAAGCGGTGCAAATTTTAGCGTACGAAGTGCACCGTGCATGGCGCAAAAGTGCAGATAACGATTTCGCATATCAACGGCCGCTGGAGGCGACACCCCCTAGCCGTGAGCAGTTTCTACACTTCCAAGCGCATCTCGGGGAGTTAATGCAAAAAAGTGGCTTTTTAACCCAGCCCCACGCCCGCACTGAAGAACAGCTTCAAGCACTCTTTGCTCGCGCGCAGCCTAGCCGCAAAGAGCTTTCTCTGCTGCGAGGCCTACTAAGCGCTTTTGAGTCTTATTTGCCTAAGCAGTGAGGCATGATTACTCAGAAAAAAGGACAACGCCCGTTGTCCCTTTTCATATCAAAGTAGCACCCCTACAGCATCATTGCCGCCAGCCAGCCAAAGCCCACTAGCGGAATGTTGTAATGCAGAAACGTCGGTACAACGCTGTCCCAAATGTGATCATGCTGACGATCCACATTAAGGCCGGAGGTCGGCCCCAGGGTTGAATCAGATGCAGGTGAGCCCGCATCTCCCAGCGCCGCTGCCGTACCTACCAGCACCACCGTGGCCATGGGCGAAAAGCCAAACTGCACCGCTAAGGGCACAAAAATAGCGGCAATAATCGGAATGGTTGAGAACGAAGAGCCAATCCCCAGCGTTATAAACAGCCCGACCAGCAGCATTACTAGCGCAGCTAAGCCTCGGTTGTCACCCAGTACCGCAAAGGCGCCCGATACCAGCGTGTCGATTTCACCCGTGGTTTTCATCACTTCGGCAAAGCCCGCCGCTGAAATCATGATAAAACCAATCAACGCCATCATTCGCATGCCGCTGGTAAAGAGATCATCAGCCTCCCGCCACTTGAATATTCCCCCAAGCGAGAGCAAACCAATACCTACCAAGCCACCTAAAATCATTGAGCCGCTATATAGCTGCAGCCCCAGCGCAGCGACGATGGCAACGCCCGACATTATAAGCCCCAGCAGGTGAGGCTCGGCGGGCGTATGCCCTTCCATCACGTTAGCGTTAGCAATGTCTTGAGCCTGATAGTCACGCGGGCGCCGATAGCTCCAAAATAGCGCGACGATTAGCCCTAAAGCCATACCGCCTACCGGGATCGCCATGGCCATAGGCACCATGCCACGGGTAATCTCTAAACCTAACGGCCCGCCGGCGCTATTTAAGTTAGCGAGCAATATATCGTTGAGGAAGATCGCCCCAAAACCGACTGGCAGCAGCATGTACGGCGCCGTTAATCCAAACGTGAGTGCACATGCCACCGCGCGCCGATCTAGCCTCAAGCGATTCATCACGATTAAGAGCGGCGGAATCAGCACGGGGATAAAAGCAATATGCACAGGAATAGCGTTTTGTGATGAGATGGCGACCAGCAAAATCGCCGTCAGCAGCAGCACTTTAACGCGCGTTTGATTTGCCTGCGTAGTTTGTTTGCCCAGCAGCGTAATCAAACGATTCGCCAGCATATCCGGCAAACCTGAGCGGGAAATCGCCACCGCAAACGCGCCCAGCGTGGCATAGGCCAATGCAACCTGGGCACCGCCACCCACGCCTTCATTAAACGCATCCATGGTTTGCTCAAGGCTCAACCCACCCACCAAGCCACCGACCAAAGCGCCCAACACCAGCGCGAAAACCACCGAGACACGCGCCAGCGATAGCGCCACCATCACCAGCACCGCCAGAATTACTGCATTCATGAAGTTCCCTAAAGCTATTGAAAGGCTATTAACAGCGAAGGTGGCGGATTCTAGCAGAATAAAACAACAAACCTAAGCGGAGCGCTCAGCAAAATCACTGATTCTTAGCGGAGCTCTTTTCTGTATTATCAGTTGGCAAGCTTTGTGCGCAAAAAATACGCGACTATCCAATGATTGTTACACCAGCCTCCGATATAATCTGCCGATGACTGAATCTAATCCGAATGCCTCATTGCCCGCCGCCAGCATTCCTGGCGATGCGCTGCCCCCCGTGGAGCAGCACGCCCTGCAATACGCAACGGTGCGCAACGCTCACGAAACCGAATTGATTGAAGACTATGTTGAGCTGATAGGTGATTTGCTGATGCACCGTGGCGAAGCCCGTGCAGCGGATATAGCCAATCGCATGGCAGTTAGCCAAGCGACGGTATCGAAAATGATTCGGCGTTTAAATGAGCTGAAGCTAGTGACTAGCAAGCCCTACCGATCGCTGTTCCTCACCGAGGCTGGCCAAAAAATGGCCGAGACGTCGCGTGCTCGCCACGACATCGTGCTGCACTTCCTGCGTGCACTGGGTGTTAAAGATGCCACCGCCCGCATTGATGCTGAAGGCATGGAGCATCACGTAAGTGATGAAACACTCACGATCATGCAACGCTTTACCGACGACCAGCAAAATAGTCGCCCTGCGAACGATAGTTAGGGCGACCACTGCCATACCCAGGTCACAGATGGCTTTGTTGCGACGTTGGATTATCTTATTCAAAAAAACCAGCTTATAAAAAGCTAATCATCGCGGCCTGATACTCGGGCGGGCTTTCCCAGCCTCCCGATACCCGGGAGCTTTAACGCAGGCCGCATAATATCAAAACCAAAGCTGAGCCCTAAAAAATTAACCTCAATACCCTCTTCAAGCGCGAGCATAACGCCGATCACGCCGCCCAGTGAAAACTGGTAGCCGGTGCCGCTGGGGGTAGGCGCAAACACGCCGTTAAAAATATAATCCTTGCCGATAGCCGTCACAGGAAGCGTTACCTCAAAGCCTGGTACTTCGCGCATTACCCAGGCAATAAAGCTATTGCTATTAGGCCCGGGCCACACACGGTACAGGCCGGCGTGAGGATAATCCGTGGCGGCGGCCTCTATTTTCGGAATCATCTGGTCAGCCGCTTCCCCGCGATAATCGGCCAATAGCGTGGGCGGATTTCCAAACCAAGCCCGATCAGGCGTATCAATAGAGGACACCACCGTGGGCTGGCGCCAGCTCAATACCTGATGCAACCGATAGCTGTCAGCATTTTCCGCCTTGGTTGCGATCCAAATATGCTCGCCAAATGCCCCTCGCCAGCTGTATGCCCGGGCCGAATAGACCTGCACCACAGCCTCAGAATACGCTTCAGGATCAGGCGCAAAACCCGCCGAGGTGCGATCTAACGATGACCAATGAGCATCCGTAGCCACCTGATTAGTCACCAGTAGCCATACAGGTCCCACTAACAGCAGCGCCAAAAGCGCCACGAAGCTAAGCAGCCATCGCAGTAGCGTTTTCATCGTAATACCTAGAAGGCTAATGTTAAATGTAAGTACCGCGATAGCTTATAAGACGCAAGCGTATTGCTTGACGAGTCGATGCGTCAGCAGTATTTAGAGGAGGGAAGCAACACAATGAAGGCTAGAAATGGTGGTAGCCCCAGAAGCCACATCCCGGCACACGCAGCCACCACTACCGTTGCTCCCTTCCGGGCCTGGGACCCCATCATTATGAGTGATGTGCTCTAACCAGCTGAGCTACGTAGCCTTTTCCTCATCAACGGGTGCAGATTATGCCTACCTTAAATGCGAAAGGCAAGCCGGATTCCGACTCACCTTCCCCACCTAAATTAGCTTATTGAATGGCAGCGCGCACGGCCTCTGCGCCAGGCTCGCCATGGCGCGTTGTTACGCCGTTTAACCACTCGTCCAGAATACTGTCATTGGCTTTTAAGTAGTCACGCGCGGCGTCACGGGGTGCAACACCATCATCCATAATCGCGCTCATCAACTGATTCTCCATTTCCAGCGTAAAGGTCATATTGCGTAATAACGCCCCTACATTTGGGCACTCATCCACAAAGCCAGCGCGTGTATTTGTATGCACCGTCGCGCCCCCTAGCTCCGGGCCAAAATAGTCATCGGCATCTGAGAGATAGGCCATCTCAAAGTTAGAGTTCATGGGGTGTGGCTCCCAACCTAAAAACACCATCCACTGCTCATTCAGGACGCGCGCGCGCAACTCCGCCAACATCCCTGCCTCGCTGGAGTTAACCACCTGCCAGGCGCCTAACTCATAGGCGTTATCGTCAATCATTTGCTCGATTAGCTCGTTGCCATCGTTCCCTGCTTCAATACCGTGCACGCTGCGGTCAAACTGATCGGCATGCGCCGCCAGGTCATTGACCGATGTCACTCCCGCATCATAAACGTATTGCGGCACGGCCAGTGTGTACTTTGCCCCTTCCAGGTTAGCTACCAAGCGCTCGACCTCGCCTCGCTCAATATAAGGGTCGCTAATAGATGCCATTGAAGGCATCCAGTTGCCCAGAAATACATCAAAATCATTGTTACGCATCCCCGCGTAGGCAATGGGCACAGAGACTGTATCTACGCTTGGTGTATAGCCGAGCCCTTCAAGTACTTCACTGGCCAGCGCGGTGGTCGCGGTAATGTCTGTCCAGCCGACTTCAGCAAAGCGCACGCTGCTGCAGTCATCGGCATAAGCCACCGCTGGTAGTCCGGCGACCAGTAGTAAAGCACCGGCGTAACGCATCGAAATCTTACTCATGTTGGTTGTCCCCTTGAAACGTCTGATGCGAGCGCACCGAGAGCTCAGTTCACATTCAGAAAAATGTTCGCCGCCTTTATAGACCGATCTTTTATTGATTGAACGTTCAATAAAAAAATGCCATCATGGTTAGGTAATCATGCTTAACAGTGGGTTTCAAGTTTCACTCACGCTAAGTATTCAACGTATATAGGTGAGCGTTCGCAGGAGATCAACGTGCCAAAGGTTGGAATGGAACCGATACGCCGTCAGCAGTTAATCCACGCAACCATGGCTGCCATCGATGAAGTTGGCCTAGCCGAAGCCACCGTGATGCGCATTGCTCGTCATGCGGGCGTATCTGCGGGCATCATCAGCCATTACTTTGGCGGCAAAGACGGTCTGTTGGAAGCAACCATGCGGCAAATCTTGACCGACCTCACCGAGGCCGTTGCCGCGCGTCGTCATGCGTTAGCAGACAACTCTCCGCGCGCTCACATTAGCGCCATTATTGAGGGCAACTTTGACCGCACTCAAGTCAACGGCCCTGCTGCCAAGACTTGGTTAGCCTTTTGGGCAAGCAGCATGCATAAGCCCATGCTTCAGCGCTTGCAAAACGTCAATGACCGCCGCCTTTACACCCATTTATGTCATCAGTTTCGACGCGTAATGCCACGCCATGACGCCCGCAGCGCCGCCCTTGGTTTGGCGGCAATGATTGACGGCCTGTGGCTGCGCGGGGCGTTAACACCCGCAGGGCTTGATGCAGATGAGGCCCGGCTTATCGCGCAGGCCTACCTTGATCAGCTGCTTGATCATCATGGCTGTGCAACGTCTGCACCCGATACATACCGCTAGTTTTTATTCGAGGAGACCTCCATGGCCGCTCAAGACATACAGCCTCTCTATATTGATGGTCGCCAGGTAAGCGCCACGTCAGGTGAGACCTTTACCGTCACCAACCCTTTTAATGGCAGCCTGATTGCTACGATCGGCCAAGCCAGTCAGTCCGATGTTGACACCGCGGTTGAAGCCGCTCAGCGCGGCCAGCGTGAGTGGGCCGCCATGACCGGCATGCAGCGTTCGCGCGTATTATTGCGCGCCGTGGCATTGTTACGAGAACGTAATGACGAGCTTGCCGAACTGGAAACCCGCAATACCGGCAAGCCAATTAGTGAAACGGCGAGCGTTGATATCGTGACCGGCGCCGATGCGCTTGAGTACTACGCTGGTCTGGCGCCTGCTATTGAAGGTAATCAGATCCCTCTACGTGACAGCTCTTTTGTGTACACCCGCCGCGAGCCGCTGGGTGTGATTGGTGCCATTGGGGCGTGGAACTACCCCATCCAAATAGCCTGCTGGAAAGCAGCGCCGGCGCTGGCCGCAGGCAATGCGGTGGTATTTAAGCCTAGCGAAGTCACCCCACTCACGGTCATGAAACTGGCCGAGATCTTTACACAAGCAGGCCTACCTAACGGCGTCTTTAACGTGGTGCAAGGTGATGGCCGCGTGGGCGCCATGCTCACCCAGCACCCTGGTATCGCCAAAGTCTCGTTTACTGGCGAAGCGGGCACGGGCAAGAAAGTCATGGCTGCCGCGGCTAGCTCGACGCTAAAAGACGTCACCATGGAGCTGGGCGGAAAATCGCCATTGCTTGTGTTCGCGGATGCCGATCTTGACCGCGCTGCCGACGCCGCGATGATGGCCAACTTCTACTCCAGCGGGCAAATC
>NZ_JBQDLQ010000126.1:0-7031 GCF_052095695.1 Halomonas sp. | reverse complement strand
CCCACTTCGGTGGGGCCCGATGCGTTTGTGTCTGCTGATTTTATTTTTTACTTTAGTGCCTCCTCTTAGCGACGCTAACTCGTTATTTGGCTTATCGCTATAGGTAATTGAAACACCAAGCGAGATAAGAATGCGCTTGATGAGCGTTATGTTATACTATATCTTTAAGCTTAAGAGCATTATCTTGTAATCGACAAAAGGAGAGGTTGGATATGACAGCATTGCCACTTAAGAGCGCCAGCGTATTGGTATTGAGTGCTTTGATACTGACAGGCATTCAGGGCGTTAGCGCCAGTGATCATGATCACGATCATTCTCATAGTGACCACGACCACGACCACGACCACGACCACGACCACGACCACGACCATGACCATGACCATGACCATGACCATGATAGCGATATCTATTCGGGGTATTTTGAGGACGATCAGATTAAGGATCGCCCATTATCGGACTGGGAAGGTGATTGGCAATCCGTCTATCCGTACTTACAAGACGGCACGCTAGATGAAGTATTTGCTGATAAAGCAGAGAATGGCGATAAAACCGCTGAAGAGTACATAGACTATTACGATACGGGTTATGAAACCAATGTAGGGCGTATCGTTATCGACGGTAGTAACGTTACCTTCTTTGAAAACGGTGAAGAGACGTCGGGCAACTATCAGTACGATGGCTACGAGATTTTAGATTACCAAGCGGGCAACCGAGGTGTTCGGTTTATTTTCGAGCTTGAGGGAGAGGGCTCTGGAGAGCTGCCCCAGTATATTCAGTTCAGTGACCACAGCATTTACCCCACGGATGCACACCATTTCCACCTTTACTGGGGTGATGATCGTGAGGCGCTGTTAGAGGAAGTGACTCACTGGCCTACCTATTATCCTTCCGAGTTAAACGGTGATGACATTGTTGGTGAAATGCTGGCCCACTAATGGGTAGCAGCTATATTTAATTGATCGTAACAGCGCTGGCCTTATGCCAGCGCTTTGCTTTTATTGGCACTTATCAATTAGGCTTCAAGGGAGATGGTGTACTCCCTCAATATTGCTTTATCCAAATGGAATAGGATCACTCACTATGCGTTTATCTACACTTCTTTTAGGGATAGGTTGTTTAGTCGCAAGTAGTTTTACATATGCGGGCGATACATGTGATAGCGCTACTACTCAGGCTGAACTCACCGAATGCTCCGCGCAGGCGTATCAAGCGGCTGACGATAAGCTCAATGAGGCTTATCAGGAGCTTGTGGGTCAACTAAACAGTAACGCTGACGCATTAGAGAAGCTTAGAACTACCCAACGGGCGTGGATTGGTTTTCGCGACGCTGAGTGTGCATTTGAGAGTAGCGCTGTTGAAGGCGGTAGTGCACAGCCTATGATCCAAAACACATGTCTTGAAACGCTGACAGAGACACGTACTAATCAACTGCGTGAGCATGCTAGCTGTGAAGAGGGCGATCTAAGCTGCTCTCGGTAAAAGGCAGCAGGCAATCATCCGTTCCACTCGCTGCGCCCGCGTCCAGTTTGGCTGGCGATATCGGGTAAGGTTAAAACGGTTATTGGGCTACCTCTTTTGAGGAATTGAAGAAGTTATACAGCTCGGCTACGGTTTCAGGCGCCACGTTTTGGGTAATAAATACAAAGCGCGAGACGCGGTCGCCCACACTGTTGGCTGGCAGCGGCGCAGGCGGATGAAAAATGTGCTGCACGCCGTGAAGCGCTAGCGGCGCCTCCCGGTCAGTGAGGTGCACAATGGCTTTAATGCGCAGCATTTTGTCGCTCATTAATGACATCAACACATCCAGCCAGCCTTCCAAGGCGTCAGGCTCGATAAGCTCGTTAACGCTAAAGCAGAAGGCATTAATGCCGTCGCTGTGCGGGGAGTCGCCGGGCGGATGAGTATTCAATGGCGAACGGTTCAGCGGCGTGGTCAAAGCGCCAGGATGAGTATCTGCTTGATGTATGGCGTAGCTGCCCGCTTTGAGCCACTGTTCCACCTGGAACCCCTTGGTGTCGCCACCATGTAATCCTGCCCCCACCAGCAAATCTGGGGAGAGTTCGCCATTAATCACCTGCCACTGTGCCGCTGCGGGGTTCAACTTGGCCAATCGATTCGCCAGTTGGGACACGCTCTCTTCGCTCGCCAGGTCGGTTTTGGTCATCAGCAGTTTGTCGGCCACCGCGATTTGCTGTTGCGACTCCGGGTGGGCGTCCAGGGTCGCCAACCCATTGGCGGCATCAACGCAGCACACCACGCTATCTAGCTTAAAGCGGTGCGCCAGCCAGTGATCCGTCATCAATAGTTGCAGCAGAGACGTAGGCTCCGCCAGCCCAGTGGTCTCAATCACTACCCGAGCAGGCAAGGATTTATCTTGTGCTTCCAGGTCTTCAAGCGCTTGTTGCAGGGTGCGGCTCAAATCACCCCGCAGGGTGCAGCATAAGCAGCCGCTGCTCATTTCGATCACCGCCTGCTCATCGCTGTGGGTAATCAGTTGGTGATCCAGCCCGATGGCACCAAACTCATTGATCACCACCAAGGTGTTGTGCATGGAGGTTTGGTGAACCCAGCGATTGAGTAGCGTGGTTTTTCCGCTACCCAAGAAGCCGGTCAGCAGATTGACCGGTATTAATGACGGTTCCTGCATAACAGCTTACTCCCAGCGCGCTTTGCGATAATGGTGCTCTTGTTGCTCCTGACGCTCTTTTGCTTCAATGCATAGTTTCGCGGTGGGCCTGAACATTAACCGTGGAAGCCCGATGGGCTCGCCAGTCTCTTCGCAGTAGCCGTACTCGCCGCTCTCAATGCGTTTTAAGGCTGACTCAATGTTTTTGAGCAAACGGCTCTCGCGATCCGCTTGGCGCAATGCCAAGCGCAGCTCCTCCTCAAAGGAGGCTTGATCCGATTCGTCACTGTCGCGTTCACGGGAGGCGATGACGTCCTTCATCTCTCTTAAGTGCGTTTCAATCTCGACACGTTCGGCCAGCAGTCGATGTCGGAAAAACCTTAATTGCTCGTCGTTCATGTAGTCATTGGTGGGCATGGCCAATAGCTTGGCTTCCTTGGCTTTCTCAGCGGATGCGCGTTGAGCATCGGCGTTGACCATTTTTACATTCATACTTTGGTACCCATACATTGCTCTCGCGATATTGATCTGACTTGATCAAGACATAGGCGAACGCGGTGGTAATCGTTTCCATAGGTCGTGATAGCAACGTCTAAGCGGGATCAATACTCATCAGCAGCCGCTTACCTATGCCATCCAACGCGGGGCTTCTATGCACTAACCCCCGCTCTTCGCAGCCCACCCAGCCGCTCCCTTTTATTAACGCTATATCCCCTGGCGTAAGGCGCTGAATAGCGCTGGAGTCGGTTGCGATATCGGGGCGGTCGGGGTGTGGCGCGCCCAGTCCCGCACGGTTAATGGCGTACTCTGGCAGCCATTCGCTGCCTGGGCCGACATAGGTGGTTACCATGCGCACCGGAAGGTTATCGCAGTGAAAACGCGGGCACATGGCGCTAGTGAGCAGGCGCACGCGAATCCCGACGGCCTGGGTGTCAAACAGAAAGGCGATCGCCTCGGCAATCGTCGCCATATCCTCAACCAGCGGGGCTGCCGCGTCCGGGGCGGGCAGGTGACGGCGCAGGTCGGCGACGAAAGTTTCATCCGGATGGCCAAGCCAGCTATATTGCCAGGCGCGATTCGTTTGGCACTGCGCCTGGGCGCTGAAGGCAATATCGGCGGGCAGTGGGCGCTGGAAGATCGCGATGTTAATAGCGTCTTCGAAGATGCGCGGCAGCACGCTGATGTCATTATCAACGGCGGCATGGTCTGGCAACGTCCACTGAGTGGCCGGTAGTGAAGACATAAGCGAAGACATAAATGACTCCATAAGCGTTGTTGAGATAGCCGTCATTGAATGCGCTGTCGCAAGAAGCGCCAGCTTTGTGTCGTGACTGTCGCCGGGATAATCAGCAACGCGGCAAGTTGATAAAGCGTTTGACCGTCATGGGCCAGGTGGGATCCAAGTGCAGCCGCTGCGGCACATAGCCGATGCGCTGCTGGGGCGCGATGGTCACCTGCCCCGAGATCGGCGTTACCGCACCGATCAGCGCTTTCACCAGCGTGGATTTACCCGAGCCGTTGGGGCCAATCAGGGTCACCACCTGCTGTCGATATAAGTCGAGATTGATGTTCTCAAGAATCTGCTGGCCACCGAAGTGAACACCCAGTTGGCGAACGCTCAGAATTGCATCGCTATCAGGAGGGTGAGCAAGCCGCATGGTTAACATTAACTCTTGGTAAATTTGTTATGTTATAACATAAAAGTGAAGTATAGGCGAGCCTCGACTCACTGTTGCGTTTATTAACCATTAACTGTCTTGTTATCAGGAGAACCCCATGAACAACCGTTTAGCTCGTTTATTCGCTTGTTGCCAAGGTGATGGGGGAGCGCGGTGATCCTGAGCTGTTTATTCAGCCCGGCGCTTCACCCCATGGCTATTCGCTACGGCCGTATGGTGTTTCAAATATTGGTGATCGCTTTCTTCGTACTGCTGTCGGTTCGTCACGTATTTTCAACTGGCGGCAGCGATGCGCTTTTTAGCCTGGGCCCGTTCTTGGGTGAAGAGGCTGGCTTTACCGCAATTGCTGCAGGCGCAGCCGTGGCCGCTTACTCTTTTCTTGGCTTCGACGCCGTTACCACACTGACCGAAGAAACCATCGATCCAAAGTGCAATATCCCTAAGACCATTATGCTCACCGCGCTAATCGGCGGCGGTATTTACGTGTTGGTGGGTTACACAACCCAACTGGTGCATCCTGGCAGCAGTTTCGTCAATTCCGACTCCGCCGCCTTTGAGATAGCAAAGACCATCGGTGCCGATCTCTTCGGCGCTATTTTTCTGGCCGGCATGGTGCTCGCCCAGTTCACCTCTGGCCTAGCCGCTCAAGCCAGTGCCTCTCGGCTGCTGTTTGCCATGGGGAGGGATGCGGTACTGCCGCCTAAGCTGTTCGGTGCGCTGCATTCACGCTTTCATACGCCGATGTTCAACATCGTGCTCACGGGCGCTATCGGCTGCCTCGTTTATCAATTTCGGTGCCTTTATCGCGTTCACAATGGTTAACCTTTCAGTGATCTTTCTGGTCAGTAAAGACGCCGATGCAAGGCGCCAGTATGGTGTAATTAGAGGCATGCTAGTGCCGCTCATCGGCGCCCTGGTCAACCTGTGGCTGATGAGTAAGCTGGACGTCAACGCCCTTATTCTTGGCTTGATCTGGCTTTCCATCGGGCTCGCCCAACTGGCCTATTTGACTCGCTTTTTCCGTCGCGAACCGCCAGAAGTGGATTTTGATGAGTCAGAGCCTGAGCCAGCATTCAGCTAGGTAAAAGCGACCTTTTAAACGGAGACCGACCATGTCCAGATATTTGCCCGTGCTCGTGGTGCAGGAAGCCTCGCGGCAGCACGGCACTGACACCGAACTGCAGGCCTTCGAGGCTGAGCTGGCGATGCACCTGAGCGACTTTGGCGCTGACTTTGAACAGCCGAGGATGGTGGTCTATCCCGAGATCCATTTGTGCGCTGCCTCGGGGACGCCCCAGCAGCGTAAGGAGCAACTGGAAGCCGCTGCTGAGCCCATTGATGGTCCACGCAACCAGCACTTGTCACGGATCGCCCGCAACCTGGGGATATGGCTATTGCCCGGCACGCTATGCGAACGGGGAGAGAATGGGCACCTGTACAACACCGCGCCGGTGTATTCGCCCGAAGGTGAGCGCGTAGCCGCCTACCGTAAGTGCTTCCCCTGGCGACCTTTTGAGCCCTATCAACCGGGAGATCGCTTTGAAGTGTTCGAGGTGCCCGGCATAGGCCGGGTCGGCATGGCCATCTGCTACGACATCTGGTTTCCCGAGACGGTGCGTCAGCTAACTTGGCTGGGGGCCGACGTGATTATCAACCAGGTGGCCACCACCACCTGCGACCGCGCCCAAGAGCAAATCCTTGTGCAGGCCAATGCTATTTTCAATCAGGTGTATATGGTCAGCGCCAATGCGGCCACGCCCTCTGGCGAGGGGCAGAGCCTAATCGTCGACCCCGAAGGCCGCATCCGCGCCAGGATGCCCGGCGCCACCCCGGGCATTCTCACCGATGTGCTCAACCTGGATGAGGTCGAGCGAGTGCGTACCTTCGGCACCGCGGGTCTGAACCGTATGTGGTCCCAGTTCCGAGAGGATGACCCGGTGCTGGAGTTGCCGATGTATGAAGGGCGCATTGATCCACGTAAGTGGAAAGAAAAGCGCTAACAGATCCTTGTGGGCTAGGGCAGCTCGGTTGGTTATTCACTGAGGGAACTGGTGTTTATGTCTTTTTGTCCATACAATTAAAAGCATGATAATCGACTTCGACTCAAACAAAAGCGCGAAGAACGAAGAGGGCGCAGTCTACCGTTTACGGCGGTAGAGCGTTTTGACTGGGAAGGAGCGTTATTCCATGAGGATAAGCGCGTTGACTATCCAAAACAGCGCTTTATAGGTTTGGGTAAAATTGGGGAGAGGGTGCATGTGGTGTGCTTTACACCCATTGAAGGCGGCATCAGGGTTATCAGTCTTAGAAAGGCCAACGCACGAGAGGTAAGGCGCTATGAAAACGCGGCTCACGAATAAAGACGGTGAAGTAAGAGAGCTCACAGACCGAGACGTTGAGCAAATGAGGCCTATGTCTGGGGTATTGCCTGCTAATCTGCAGCGTACCATTGGGCAACGCGGACGCCAGCAGATGCCCACCAAAATTAAGACCTCCATTCGTTTGTCACCGGAAGTGATTGAGCATTTTAAGGCTCAAGGTGATGGTTGGCAGCGTCGCATCGACCAAGCATTAAAAGCATATATCCAAGAGCATGGTCGGTCTTGAGACGCGTAGAAATTGCTGACTCAAATGTTGACATGGATATGCCAAAGGCAGCCATTTTCAGCCCACAGACACAAAAAAAGCACCCGTAGGTGCTTGATTTGTATAGTAAGGTGGTGGAG
>NZ_JBQDLQ010000125.1:0-7409 GCF_052095695.1 Halomonas sp. | reverse complement strand
GTGACTCAGGGTAAAAAAGGCCTTCAGGCTTCCAACATCCGCCCAGCTTAATTGCGAACGGATGGACAAAGGCCCGCTGATGCGGGCCTTTTTTATTGCTCGTCATTAATTCTGGCGTTCCGATGGCAACGCTGGCCCGCTCTGAGCCTCCTCATTCTCCATCTCTTTAAATTGCTCCTCAAGACGCTGTTGGGCTTCTTCAAAACGGCGCTCAGTATCTTCAATTAAAGCGTCTACATCGGTCGATTCAAGGCCGTCGTCTAACCGCGTGCGCTCTGGAATACTGCTGTCGGTTTCCCAGCTGGGCGGAATATCTTCCGTTTCCATCGGTTCAAACGCGGGTGCCTGCTGCTCAACCTCCTGAAACTGTTCCTCAAGACGCTTTTCGGCTTCTTCAAAGCGCCGCTCGGTTTCTGCAATCATCTCATCCACATCGGAACGCGTTGCTTCACCGGGCATTGCACTATCTTCGTTAAGCGCATCGTCAGGGTCAGCGGCCAGAGTCTCTTCACCTGCCTCTAACGTTTCACTCTGTGTGGCCCCCTCGGTATTACTTTCCTCAGTTCCGTCATCTCGTAGGGCATCGGCGCGCTCAAGCTGCTCCTCGACCTGACGCGCTTCGATGTCATCTTCTACTTCTTCAGGCGTTGCCATCTCTGCCGCATTTTCTGCCGCAGCGCCCCCCCCATCCTCGCGTACCGTTTCGTCATCCGCCACTTCAGCATTATCAGCGGGTGCCGCGGCGGGATCTTCTTGAGAATCTCCACAGGCGCTTAGCATTAATGCCAAAGCAGCAAGTGCAGGTATCCACACGCGATTTGCCATTTGATACGTCTCCTTTATAACAATAAAATCTGAGCCCACCCATTAATGCGGATGGGCGGAAGATAGCAACGGGCAATCCTCGGGTATCAGCACCCGTAGCGCAAGCGGCACCACTTCAGCACAAAAATGATCGTACCAGCGCGCCTCGCCATCCAGAGTGAGCGGCCAAGGAGGATCATCTGCCTGGGTGGTCACTGTCAGTTGGCTAGTGGTGAAGTAACGAACAAATTTTCCGTCATAAGGAAAATCTTGCAGTTCACCAACCAGCTTGGTCAGTTCAGTAACGGAATTAAAGTCTTTCACCAGCAGCACATCTAAACGCCCGTCATCAAGCTTAGCGCGCGGCGTTAACACTTGCCCACCGCCTGACTGGCGGCCATTGCCCATCGCCAGTAGCAGCAGCGACGCGCTCTCCTCCTTGCCATCCCAATTAAGGTTGCCGCGATAGCTGCGATGGCGCCAAGCCTTTAGCGCCCCCATCAGCGAATAGGCACCACCGCCCAACATACGCTTGAGCGTTTTGGGCGTTGAGGAGGTAATTTCAGCGCCAAAACCGCCGGTGGTCATGTTGACATAATAGCTGGTCGTCGATTCACCATCCTTGCCTGCCGTCACGCGTATAACGTCAATGGGATGCGAGCTTAGCGTCATCGCTGCGGCCAATGCCGGGCCCGGCTCTAACGGCAAGCCTAAGGAAGTCGCAAAATCATTAGCGCTGCCCAGTGGCACAATACCCAGTACCGGGCGGTGATCGTGGGGCAGCCGCATCAAGCCATTCATGACCTCGCTGACAGTGCCATCCCCGCCACAGGCGATCACATGGGTGATACCCATTGCCACTGATTGCTCCGCAATATCAGCAGCATCGCCCCCCTCCCAAGTAGCGCGAACGGTGATTAGCATTCCTGCTTGGCGCTGTTCATCAACGGCTTCACGCAATGCCGGATTACCGGCAGATTTACCATTAATAATGAGTAAATAATGCTGCTGAGAGTCTGTCACCGTTATTTATCCTTTCCTTGGTTAACCACCGTTACTGGCCGTCATGCCAACGCCTTCTCAACCACTTCATATACATTTGAAGATAGCGGTTCTTTTTGAATACGCTCAAGTTGAGAGCGCATTAACCCCTGACGGGTTTCATCGAAACGTTGCCAGCGCGTTAATGGCGTAATCAGGCGGGCTGCAATTTCAGGGTTAAGTCGATTGAGCTCAATCACCACATCGGTCAGCAATTGGTAGCCCTGGCCATCTAAACGGTGGAAATTTACCCGATTCTGAGCAAACGCCCCGATCAGTGCACGAACCTTATTGGGGTTTTTAAGTGAAAACGCGGGGTGCTGCATTAAATACTTAACTCTCGCCAGCACATCGGCCTGAGGACGCGATACCTGAATGGTGAACCACTGGTCCATTACCAATGGGTCGTGCGCCCATTTTTCCCCGAATGCTTTTAACGCCGGAGACGCAAGGTCGTCACGATCACTGTGCACCAATAGCGTAAGCGCTTGACGGACATCGGTCATGTTATGGTCGGCGCTGAACTGCGCCTCGCATAGCGCTAGGCCCTGCTCATCTTCGATCGACATTAAATAGGAAAGAGCAATGTTCTTCAGACTGCGCTGGGCAATTTGCTCTGGCGTTGGCGCGTAGGGCTGCTCAGTCACATTGGCTTCGTAAACAGCGATAAACTCTTTACGTAGAGCCACCGCCAGCGATTGGCGTACGAACTCACGGGCAGCATGAATGGCATCGACATCAACGATTGGCTGCTGCTCGGCGACATATGCTTCAGAAGGCAGCGTCAGCATCTCCGCCAGTACCGCCTTATCACTCATTGAGCCGGTCAAAAGCGTCTTAAAGGCCTCTATAACACGGCTGTCCATGACTTTTTCTACGCCGTTACGATGAGCCGCAATCAAGTCATCTAATGCCAATAACGCGAGGCGCTGACCCGCATCCCAACGATTGAAGCCATCGCTATCGTGGGTTAACAAAAACGCCAGATCTTCTCGTGAATAGGGATAATGCAGCTTCACCGGTGCCGAAAATTCACGTAGCAGTGACGGCACAGGCGCTTCAGCCACATCAGTAAAGATAAACGTCTGCTCATCATCATGCAGATGAATGACCGCATCTTTGCCTAATTTTTTACCGTTTAATGTCAGCGTGAGATCTTGTCCAGACTTAGTGCCGACTAGCCCCATACGCACAGGAATATGTAACGCCATCTTGTTTGGCTGCCCTGGCGTTGCCGGCGTGCGCTGGCGTAATGTTAGGTGATATTCACCGTGAACGTAGTCATATTCGCCGTGAGCATCAATATCCGGCGTTCCCGCCTGAGAATACCAGCGCATGAATTGGCCGAAATTCTGGCCCGAAACCTCCGCCATACAGCCAACAAAGTCCTCAATCGTCACCGCTTGACCGTCGAAACGCTCAAAGTAAAGATCAGAGCCCTGACGAAAACGTTCTTCGCCAACCAAGTTGCGCAGCATGCGTACGACTTCGGCTCCCTTCTCGTAAATCGTCAGAGTGTAGAAGTTGGTAATTTCAATAAAGCGATCGGGACGAATCGGGTGCGCCGTGGGGCCAGCATCTTCGGCAAACTGCGCAGTACGGAAAAAAGACACGTCTTGGATGCGCTTAACCGGCGCAGAGTTTGTATCCGCCGAAAAACACTGATCACGAAAGACCGTAAAACCTTCTTTCAGCGAGAGCTGAAACCAGTCTCGGCACGTCACTCGATTGCCGGACCAATTGTGGAAATACTCGTGAGCAACAATGCCTTCGACACTCTGAAACGCAGCATCGGTGGCGGTATGAGGATGCGTTAATACAGCGGCGGAGTTGAAAATATTGAGGCCTTTATTTTCCATCGCCCCCATATTGAAATCATTGACGGCGACGATCATAAACAGGTCAAGATCATACTCACGGCCGTAGGTCTGCTCATCCCATGCCATCGCTCGCTTTAGCGACGACATCGCATGCTCAGTTTTATCGACATTGTCTTTTTCCACCCAAATCTGCAGCGTGACCTCACGCCCTCTCATGGTGGTGAAGTGGTCTTCAACGCAATGCAGATTGCCTGCCACCAGAGCAAACAGATAACAGGGCTTGGGATGTGGGTCTTCCCACGTGGCAAAATGGCGACCGCCTTCCAAGTTACCGCGTTCGATGGGATTACCGTTGGCTAGCAGCACCGGCTCACGCTGCTCGTCACCAATAACGGTCACCTTGAACGTCGCCATTACGTCCGGACGATCAGGATAAAATGTAATGCGCCTAAAACCTTCAGCTTCGCACTGAGTACAGTACATGCCGTTAGATTGATAAAGGCCTTCTAACGCCGTGTTCTCCTGCGGAGCAATTGCAACGTCGCTTTCCAGCACAAATCGCTCAGGTACCTGGGCAATATGCAGGCCCTTTTCATCAAGCTGATACGACAATGCATCCAGCGCCTTTTCATTAATGGCGAGGGAAATCAGTTTTAAGTGCTCGCCGTTTAATATTAGCGGCGTGTCGGCGTCAGCGTCGGAATGACGCTCAATCGACAGGCGCGCTTTCACACGGGTCGCGGCGGGGTCAAGATCAAACGTCAGCTCGGCATGAGTAACCCGGTAGGCGGGTGGCTGGTAGTCGCTTAAAAAAACCGGCTGCGGATCAGACATAGTGCTTGACTCCTGTATAAAACGATCATTCACATGATTAAATGAGGGCAATGACGGTGGGCTGCGCTAAACCCCTGAACTAGTCGCGAAAATTATCAAACTGCAGCGGCAAGTCGGGGCCTTCTTCAGCGCGTAGTAACGCCATGACGCCTTGTAAATCATCGCGCTTTTTACCCGTGACGCGCACTTTCTCACCTTGAATTTGCGCCTGTACTTTTATCTTGCTGGCTTTGATGCGTTTGACCACATCTTTTGCCTCTGCTGCATCAAGGCCCTGCTTTAGCGCAACTTCTTGGCGCGCCTTAACGCCGGAAAGCACGGGATCTTGAATATCCATGCAGCGGGCATCAATGCCGCGAGCAATTAATCGGCCGCGCAGTACGTCCAACATTTGCTTGAGCTGGAAATCAACGTCCGCTTCCAGCTGCACTTTATCGGCTTCAAGTGTGAAGCTGGCATTGACGCCTTTAAAGTCAAAGCGAGACTGTACTTCGCGGTTCGCCTGATCAACGGCGTTAGCACCTTCGTGCTGATCGAATTCTGAGACAATATCAAATGAGGGCATGATTCAATTCCTGACAAGACATGGCCCACCATTCTAGAGCAGGCAGCCCCCTACCGGCCAATTCTCTTCACTTTCTGTGTGTTTTAAGCGCCCGTTAGTTAAACAACTACTAACATGGGATCAAAATTACTTGTACACAAGTTGTTCTAAACAAGCCTCAAAAAAATGTTCAACGCAGAGTAGATGGCTTACGCTAACGCGCTACTTTTACAAACGTTATTAAGTGCTTTCCAGGAGACACCATGAGTGATCGCGACACCCGCCACAAAGCATCGATGCAGAAGCTCAAAGCACGCGTAGATGAGAAAGTCGCCAGTGCCACTGAGCAACGCGGCCTCATTATCGTCAACACGGGTAATGGGAAAGGTAAAACGACTGCTGCCTGGGGAACGGTGACCCGCGCTTTAGGCTATGGTTACAACGTGGCAGTTGTGCAGTTTATTAAAGGATTATGGGAATGTGGAGAGCGCAATCGTTTAGAAGAAGATAGCCATCTAGAGGTGGCAATTATGGCCACAGGCTTTACTTGGGATACGCAAAACCGACAGGCAGATACCGAGGCCTGTCACGCGGTATGGGAACAGGCGGAGCGCATGCTGGCCGACCCAGAGATGTACTTGGTGGTGCTGGATGAAATTACTTACATGCTTAAGTTTGGCTACTTAGAGATTGAAGCGGTGAAACAGGCATTAGAGAATCGCCCGCCGGAACAGACGGTCATTATTACCGGTCGCAACGCCCATCGTGAGCTAATCGCCATGGCCGACACGGTGACCGAAATGCAGGAAATCCGCCATGCTTTCAACGACGGACTTCAGGCGCGTAGAGGTATCGATTACTAGCCTTCTACACACATTGGTTATAAATACGCGACGCTTAGTCCGCTGCTTTAAATATAAAAAAGGGGCAAATAAATCGCCCCTTTTCACGTCCTCCGGCTTACGCTCCGCCAGTACTACCCATCATTAGCTTGTGAAGGGATTACGCAATACGATCGTTTCCATGCGGTCCGGGCCGGTGGAAATGATATCGATGCTGGTGCCTACCTGCTGCTCAAGATAGCTAATGTAAGCACGTGCATTGGCGGGCAAATCTTCTACTCGCTTAGCACCCAGGGTTGATTCCCTCCAACCTGGCAAGTCTTCATAAAGCGGCTCGATAGCTTCAAAGCCTTCTGAATCCACCGGGTTATCCATCACATCGCCATCTTTGCTGCGGTAACCAACGCATACACGGATATTTTCCAAACCGTCTAAGACATCAAGCTTGGTCAAGCAGATACCGGAGACGGAGTTAATTTGCACCGCGTGGCGCAGCGCCACAGCGTCAAACCAACCACAGCGACGGGCACGCCCAGTGGTGGCACCAAACTCATGACCGCGCTCGGCAAGGTGGCGCCCGTCTACGTCGAAAAGCTCAGTCGGGAATGGGCCAGAGCCCACGCGCGTGGTGTATGCCTTAGTGATACCAAGCACGTAATCCAAATACAGCGGGCCAACGCCAGAACCGGTTGCAACCCCACCAGCGGTCGTATTTGAGCTAGTAACGTAAGGGTAAGTACCGTGATCGATATCCAGCAGTGAACCCTGGGCACCTTCAAACAGAATGTTCTCACCGGCCTTACGCAGGTCGTGCACCATGCTGACCGTATCGCATACCATCGGGCGCAGTTCTTCAGCCATCTGCATGGCCGAGTCGAGTACTTCTTGAAAATCGACTGCCGGTTCGCCGTGGTAATTAACTAGCACAAAGTTGTGGTAGTCGAGCACTTCTCCCAGCTTAGAAGCGAAACGCTCGCGGTGCAGCATATCGCCTAAACGCAGACTACGGCGCGCCACCTTGTCTTCATAGGCGGGGCCAATGCCGCGGCCGGTGGTGCCAATCTTAGCGATACCACGGGCTTTTTCACGCGCCTGATCCAGACGCACGTGATAAGGCAGAATCAGCGGGCAGGCGGGAGAAAGACGCAGGCGTTCGCGCACAGGCACGCCCTTGGCTTCCAACTCACGGATTTCTTTGATCAACGCTTCGGGTGAAAGCACCACGCCATTGCCGATCACACACTTTGTGCTTGGGCGTAGAACACCTGAGGGGATCAGGTGAAGGACGGTTTTTTCACCGTCGATGACCAGCGTATGGCCAGCATTGTGGCCACCCTGAAAACGTACCACGGCAGATGCGGACTCGGTTAGCAGATCAACGATCTTACCTTTGCCCTCGTCACCCCACTGGGTGCCCAGCACTACGACATTCTTACCCATTATGATGCACTCGTCTCTTGTGTCAGGGTCGTTGGCTGCCAACGACCATCGATAAGCTCAAGACAGCGGTCACAGTCGTGCTCC
>NZ_JBQDLQ010000124.1:0-8036 GCF_052095695.1 Halomonas sp. | reverse complement strand
GACAGATAGACAGCCTATGAGCGAGTCGGAACAGACCACAGCACCGGCCCAGAACCGCAAGCCAAAACGCCGCCGTCGGAAGCCGCGTCGTCGCCAGTCGAGCTGGGATCTTCGTCAGTTTCAGGTGCCCGCCGTGGCCGGCAAGTGGCGCTTTCATGACTTTGATTTGCCGCTGCCACTGATGCGTGCTATTCATGCCCAAGGGTTTGAATACTGCACACCTATTCAAGCTGAGGCTCTGCGCCAGACGCTTTTAGGTGGTGACATTGTCGGCAAAGCGCAAACGGGAACCGGTAAAACAGCCGCCTTTTTGATCTCAGTCATGAGCTACTTCCTGGAAGAGCCCACGCCCGATGGTCAAAAGCCGGGTGCACCACGCGCGCTGATCATTGCGCCTACCCGCGAGCTGGCGCTGCAGATTGAAAAAGATGCCAAAGCCTTAGCACGCTTTACGCAGCTCAACGTGGCCAGCGTCGTCGGCGGTATGGACTATCAGAAGCAGCGTGAGAGCCTGGGTAGCAAAATCGATATTCTGGTGGCAACGCCAGGGCGCTTGCTGGACTTTCATCAAAAGCGCGATATCGATCTCAGTGAAGTCGAAGTACTGGTGCTGGATGAAGCCGACCGTATGCTATCGATGGGCTTTATCCCTGACGTGAAGCGGATTATTCGCTACACGCCGAAAACAGAAGAGCGTCAAACATTTCTGTTCTCGGCTACCTTTACCGACGACATTCTCAATCTCGCCAGCCAGTGGACGCTTGATCCTGCCCACGTTGAAATAGCAGTGACGGTTGAAAGCCAGGCAGATATAGATCAGCGCGTTTACCTAGTATCAGATGACGATAAGCAACGCTTGCTGGTCAATTTGCTACAGCAGGAAAGCTTTGAGCGCGTCATGGTCTTCGGTAACCGTCGTGATTTGGTACGTAAGCTGAATGATCTGCTCAGCAAAGCCGGCGTGAGCGTGGCGATGCTGTCGGGCGATGTGCCGCAGAATCAGCGTATCAAAACTCTGGAAAGCTTTCGTGAAGGCGAAATTCAGGTATTGGTCGCAACCGATGTGGCCGGCCGTGGGATTCATATTGAAGACGTAAGCCACGTTATCAACTACACCCTGCCTGAAGACCCTGAAGACTACGTGCATCGCATTGGACGCACCGGGCGTGCAGGTGCGAAGGGCGTCTCGATTAGCTTTGTCGGTGAAGAAGATGCGTTTTCACTGCCGGAAATCGAGCAGTACATCAACGACAAGCTGCCCTGCGTACATCCGCCGGAAGGTATGCTCTAGACCGCATGCTTGATACAGCCCTAAAAGGCGAGATTCAAGACGCTTATCGTCGCGTGGTGGAAAGCCTTGGGCTAACCCCACGCTACGGGCAGCGTATGATGATCGCCGAAATTGCCCGCACCCTCGGTAATATCGAAAGTGATAGCGAGGGTAAGCGGACTAACGATACCCATGTCTGCGTGCTGGAAGCGGGTACCGGTACGGGGAAGACGCTGGCCTATTTGATTGCCGCGCTACCGATTGCTAAGGCGCGAAGCAAGCGGCTAATTGTATCGACCGCAACGGTCGCTCTCCAGGAGCAGGTGCTCAACCAGGACTTACCTTCGTTGGCTAGCCATAGTGGCATTGCCTTTCGCTACGCATTAGCGAAAGGGCGAGGTCGCTATGTTTGCGTGGCACGTTTGGATCAAGAGCTGGAAGGTACTGACCCCAATCCAACGCTTTCGCTTTTTGAGCAGTCGTTGCAAACACAAAGTAGCGATTTTAGCGTACTCGCTAGCGATATGGCGCAGGCATACGGCCAGGGGGAGTGGGAAGGCGATCGTGATAATTGGCCGGCGGCCATTGACGATGCGCATTGGCGACGCTTAACGGTCGACCATCGCCAGTGCACGGGCAGGCGCTGCGGGCATTTTGCTGCTTGCGCTTTTTTTCGTTCTCGGCGCGAGCTTGAAAATGCCGACGTCATCGTCGCCAATCACGACCTTGTGCTAGCTGATTTAGCGCTGGGCGGCGGTGCTATTTTGCCCGACCCGGCAGACTGTATTTTCGTGTTTGATGAAGGCCATCACCTGCCTGAGAAGGCGCTTTCTCACTTTGCCCACCGCTTTGCGGTGCACGGCTGTTTGCGTTGGCTGAAAACGCTGAGAAGCAGTTTGACCGACCTCCACCAGGCGTTGGCTATTCAGCCAACGGTGTCGCGACTTTTAGTCAGCTTGCCAGAGCTGATTCATAATCTGGAGCCCGCGCTGGGAGACGTGTTTAGCATGGGGCACCAACTGGCGGAGCGGCCTAACGGCCTGGCTGACGAAGAGGCCGCCCATCAGTCGCGGTTCGAAAAGGGCCAGGTGCCCGATGCCCTTCTGGAGCAGGCGCAGCAGTTGCTGGTGATGTTTGCCTCGTTGTCGCGCTGCTTGGAAAGCATCAGCGATATTCTGCGCGAAAGCCTTGATCCTGATAAGCAGACCGGCCTTGATCGCGAGCAGGCAGAAGCCTGGTTGCCGCTCGTGGCGTTGCTTCACGGGCGGGCGTTAGAGGCGCATGCCTTGTGGCAGGCGTTCAGCGAGCAGGATGTTGCTAATGAAGCGCCCAGTGCCCGCTGGATCACTCTGAGCCGTGTGGCTGGAGAGCCGGAAATTGAGTTTTCGGCCAGTCCCGTTTCGGCTGCCCACACCCTGGCTAAGCATTTGTGGGGCCGCTGTCACGGCGCGGTCGTAACCTCGGCAACGTTGACGGCGCTAGGTCGCTTTGAGCGCTTACAAGAGCGCGCGGGCCTGGCTAATCGCTATCGTTATCAGGCATTACCCAGCCCGTTTGACTACGCCAACGCCGTGTTGCGAGTGCCTAAAGAGGCGACTGACCCTAGCGATAGAGAAGCCCACGAGCGAGCCATCGTCAGCTTTGTCTCTCAGTTGGCCGACAAAGAGGCGGCGCTGGTGCTGTTTTCTTCCCGTGCGCAGCTGCGAGCCGTCGATAAGGCATTGCCTGCTGGCGTTAAAGCTCGCGTATTGGCGCAGGATGCATTGCCCAAGCGTGAGCTGATCGAAAGGCATCGTGCAGCGGTTGATAAAGGCGATGGGAGCATTATTTTTGGCTTGGCTAGTTTTGCTGAAGGTATCGATCTGCCAGGTGACTACCTAACTCATGTGGTCATTACGCGCTTGCCGTTTGCGGTACCCGATGACCCGGTGGGCGCCACCTTGGCAGAGTGGATAGAAAGCCAGGGCGGCAATGCCTTCATGCGCATTAGCGTGCCCGATGCGTCTATAAAACTGGTTCAGGCCTGTGGGCGACTGATTCGTAAAGAAAGCGATCGCGGCACGATTACCTTGCTAGATAAACGTGTGATTACCCGCCGCTATGGGCAGGCCTTGATGGATGCGCTGCCGCCATTTCGGCGTGAAATCAGCCGGTAATGAAAAACCCCGCCGTGGCGGAGTTTTGGATGTGACAAACCGCAGTGTTACTTGGCAATACGCTTAGCCAGTGGAACGGTGAGTTTGTCGTTCATGCGATTGAACGCCTCTACCGTGGTGTCCCAGTCGATGCATGCATCGGTAATGGATACGCCATACTGAAGCTGGCTGAGGTCTTCAGTTAGTTTCTGATTGCCCCAGCCAATATTAGATTCAATCATTAACCCAATAATGGAAGTGTTACCTTCTAAAATTTGGTTAGTGACGTTTTCTAGTACTAGTGGCTGTAGCGCCGCATCTTTATTGGAGTTGGCGTGAGAGCAGTCAATCATGATGTTGGGTGAGAGCTTGGCTTTTTTCAGCTCTTTCTCTGCGAGTGCCACGCTTACGCTGTCGTAGTTGGGCTTGCCGTTACCGCCACGCAGTACTACATGGCCGTAGGCATTGCCGCGCGTACGAATGATGGCCACTTGGCCGGCCTGGTTAATGCCCAAGAAATTGTGCGGGCTGGCAACAGACTCAAGCGCGTTAATAGCGACATCGAGACTGCCATCTGTACCGTTTTTGAAGCCGACGGGGCAGGAGAGGCCAGACGCCATTTCGCGGTGAGTCTGAGACTCGGTGGTACGTGCGCCAATGGCTGACCAGCTGATACAGTCTTGCATGTACTGTGGCGAAATTGGGTCTAGCGCTTCGGTGGCCAAAGGTAGGCCCATTTCGGCAAGATCGACCAGCAGTTTGCGTGCGATGTGCAGGCCCTCATCGATCTCAAAGGAATCGTTGAGATGCGGGTCATTGATAAGGCCTTTCCAGCCCACCGTTGTGCGCGGCTTCTCGAAGTATACGCGCATGACTATATACAGGCTGTCGCTGACTTGATCGGCTAATGTGCGTAGGCGACGAGCGTAATCCAGCGCAGCATCGACATCGTGAATTGAGCATGGGCCGACAACGACCAGCAGTCGCGGGTCGTTGCCATCTAGGATATTCTGGATGGTTTGGCGGCCCTCAATGACGGTGCGTTCTGCCGCATCAGTGAGCGGTACGGCATTCTTGAGGGCTTCTGGTGTGGTGAGTACGTCTTGAGCGAGGACGTTAAGGTTATTAACCTGTTGTTCTGACATCTTGCTACCTATGCTTGCGTAATGGCTGAAAAAAGTGAGGGAGCGATAAAAGTGGCGCCTACTATCGCTTGCTGAGCAGGTAAAAATCAATTGCTGTGGAACTATCGGTAGTCGAAAAGTGTCAGCCACAAGGTTTTTGTGTATTCAGATTAAGCGCTTGATGCGCCGCACAGAACGCGTAACACTGTCGCCATATTGTTATAAAATGTAGCGGGTCAACGCGCTTAGCTAGTTAAAAAAATATAGCTTTATCATAGAGTGTGGCAACAAGTACCAACGCTACGTTCGCCATTTGCTTTCACTTATTATTAATCAATGCCCAAGGGACGCTATGCTGCTTGCTGTGAACGCCCACAGGTTAGGGCTAATAGGAATGGGGCTCGGCGCATGCCGTACGAGCTTGAGGAGCGTGTGAATGGGCACTCGGGAAACAGACCAACAGCTTGTTGAACGTGCTCAAAAAGGAGATACGCGTGCTTTCGATCTGCTGGTAAAAAAATACCAGCATAAAATTATTGGTCTCATTAGCCGCTACGTACACGATCACTCTGAAGTTCAGGATGTGGCGCAGGAGGCATTTATTAAGGCGTACCGCGCCTTAGGTAAATTTCGTGCGGAAAGTGCTTTTTATACGTGGATGTATCGGATTGCGATCAATACGGCGAAAAACTATTTGGTTTCGCGGGGGCGTCGGCCACCCGGTAGCGACTTAGATATTGTTGATGCTGAGATTATCGATCAAAGCGGTCGGTTGGCAGATTCTGAATCGCCAGAAGCTGCCATTGCCAGAGACCAGTTAGAGGCAGCGGT
Organism: Halomonas sp.; assembly: GCF_052095695.1. GTDB lineage: Bacteria > Pseudomonadota > Gammaproteobacteria > Pseudomonadales > Halomonadaceae > Vreelandella. Next base: position 2,676 of record NZ_JBQDLQ010000124.1, on the reverse strand, counting down.
CTATCAGGCAATTGATAACCTGCCCGACGATCTGCGTACGGCTATTACCTTGCGCGAGTTAGATGGTCTTGCCTATGAAGATATAGCGCAGGTGATGCAATGTCCGGTAGGCACCGTGCGTTCGCGTATTTTTCGCGCTCGCGAAGCGGTCGACGAACATATTCGCCCGCTTGTTTCCACGGCACGGAACAGTCGCGATGAATGATGGTCATAAGTAGCAAGCAATATGGCTGGCTAGGAATGCCTTCACAAGAATTAGCTTTTATTTTTTTGTGAACTGTCTGGGAAATGACGCGTCATAGAGCTGACTGCCTTGATTAGTAGGCATTGTCTTAATTGACAAAAATGCTAATTGGCAAAAGATTGAAAAGATGGGCCTTAAGCAGCAGTTGTTAATACTTGTTTTGGCCAGTGAAGTCGTCGGGGTGATAGTGCGTTTAACTCGCAAGTGTTGCCTCAGTACTTCTTTTAAACAGTGTGAGGGTGTGAAGTATGAGTCAAAACACACGGGAATCACTTTCGGTGTTAATGGATGGCGAGAGTGATGAGCTTGAGCTACGCCGAGTGTTGAAAGCACTGCCAAATGATGACGGTGCCGCAGAGACATGGAGGCGTTACCATTTAGCACGCAGCATGATGCAGCGTGAAAGAGGGGTTGATGTAAGTATTGATCTTTCTGCTGGCATCATGGCCCGATTGCGCGACGAGTCCGCTCCTTCCATGGATATTGAAGAGCGTGTTGCCACGCGTGCCGGTGGAATTTCCTTCGCTCGCGGCGCGGGTGTTGCGGCCGCCGTATCGCTAATGGTGATCACAGGCGTACAGTTCTTTGGCAACGGTCTGTCTGAGGGCCAGGGTAGTGGCGGTATTGCCGCATCATCACCTAATGTGACTAGCCAGGTACAGCCGGTCAATTTAGCCAGACAGCCTGCTATAGCATCAAATGCCGATATGCCTATGTTTGAGCCAACGCCTTTTCGCATTAGCGGTCAGTCAGCTCCGAGCGGCTTGATGAATATTAGTGAAGCAGGCTTCTCTACTCAGGCATCTCAGGGTGTTAGTGCCTCGCAAGGGACTAACATTAATATTGATCAAATTGGCATGTTGCAATCCTACCTAGAGCAACATACTCAAAGTGCTGCTTACGGAAGTGGCGACAGCTGGATGCCGCTCATGCGTTCTTCAGCGGTAACTGAGCCGCTGGGCCAGCGCTAATTATCTGCCATCATTCGGTGGAGTACTGCTAGGTGAGTAGAGCGTGCTGGGAAATAGAGCGTTCAAGGTGTTAATGCCTTTGCGAGTGAGGCATGCATGGGTACTGGCACTGTCGGTCGGTATGTTTTCGCTTCAGGTACAAGCGCAAAGCGATACTCAGGCTAATTCTGGGTATGAGTGTGCGGATACCTTGATTTCGACACCCAGTACCGGCACCGAGTGGCTAGAACGCGGCTTATGGGCTAGCCACTGCTATGCTTTTCAGGCAAGAGCCGTGGCTATAGATGCCATCAATGTACGTACACTGGCGCTTTCGCACCGTATTCAAGACGGCATACGTCAACAGGTCGTACAGTATCTGGATGGCCCCTCAGTCAGCATAGAGCGGCGTTCGCCGGTAGGCAGGCTTGCGTGGACCGAAGACAGTGGTAGCGGAGGGCTTCCGTCCCCTGCTAGATGGGCAGCTCACCTTGAAGAATATTATCGGATTGATCTTGAGGAAGACGCGCGCGTCGCTGGTCGAGACGCCGTAAAGCTAATTTTTGAGCCTCTTGATCAATGGCGTTTTGCTCACGAGTGGTGGTTAGATCGTGAGACGGGGCTGTTGCTCAAGCACGTGCTTATTGATCAGCAGGGTCGCATTATTGAGACCTTCCAAATTACCCAGCTTCAATCGCCTCAGCAGTACACCGGAAATATCCGCATAGATTCTCCGAAGGTTGCGCTCAGTACTCCGTGGCGCACGACTTGGCTGCCCGAAGGTTTTGTGGGCCAGCCGGTTGCCTTCTCTGGTAACGATGTTCAGCAGCGGGTCTATAGTGATGGTTTAGCCACCGTCAGCATTTTTGTAGAGCCCATTGAGCAAGGTGAGCCTGATGGCTTGCGCGAAGGTGTGCAGCAGTTGGGCGTATCTGCGGTAGCTATTGAGCATTACGCGACCGATGAGGGGCGCTGGCAACTGATTGCCATTGGTGAAATGCCGGTCACTTCTCTCCAGCGAATTGCTCGCTCAATTGCTTTTGATCAAAGCGCTGCAGAAGAGCCGCCTGAGAGCGATGCTGTAGGAGGGAGTGGTCGTGCAGATCCCTAGCGACGCAAAAAAGGTCACATGGTGACAGAAACTACCTGTACTTCCCTGCTACGCATGGCCACGATTGTTGCTCATGCAAATGACGGTATTGTTGTCGAAGTGGCCGCTCAAGAAGGCTGTGAGCAGTGCGCTAAAGGCCGAGGCTGTGGGGTAGGGCTGCTGGCTCGCCAGCGTAGCCGGCAATTAGTCGTTGCGCTTCCACGGGCAGCCTCAGTCGACACCGACCAGGCAGTTGAGCAATGCTATCCATTAGGCCAACAGGTCACCATAAGCCTGCCGCGAACGTCAGTTACGCTGCTGGCTTTTTTTGTATATGCATTCCCCTTAATGGCGGCACTCTTGTTGGCTGGTTTAGTCCCGTTAGTCAGCAC
>NZ_JBQDLQ010000123.1:0-8098 GCF_052095695.1 Halomonas sp. | reverse complement strand
ATTCAGGAGCACTAGAAACCGCAGGTGCTGCACTTATTAGTTGAATTCAGGATTTCAGTTGTTTCAAATAGGCTGGCGGGCACTGAATCTTCCCAGGCGTTACAGACATATCCAGGACCCTATACCAGCGTTCTATCCTGTAGCTCTCAATACCGTCATCTGACGTTATACTAATATGCTCATGCCCATTTTTTTGATGTGCGGACATCATCGGTAAAGCTGATTAGCCCAAACACTCAGTCCTGATACAACGCCCTGGAACAAGTTGCCTGAGACGATCTCAACATCCCCTAGCGCTTCCTGGAGAGCCGCGCGAATAATAGGTGCCTGCGCCGTTCCACCCGTCACATAAACCAGATCGGGTAACCGCCCTGCCTGTTTGACAGCTTCTTGCGCTAGCCCCATAAACTTATGAAGAGGCTTCTCAATAGCAGCTTCATAATCCGCTCGTGAGACCGCTATATTGAAATCGGGCTCGACATAGCTCAGATCCGCCAGCACATGCTCCTGATTAGAAAGCCATATCTTCGCAACCTCTGCTGTCATCTGCAGCCTGGGCATAGCCTTGCGCTGCTGCAGCTCCAGCAGACGCTCTAGTTTGGCTGGTTCAGCCGCCCGAGATGCATAGTAGGCAAGATCCTCATTGATGAAGCGCCGTTGGAGTTCTAGGTCATTGACCGCACAACCATCCCAGAAAAAATGCGCCGGCATCGGCATGCGATCAAGAGTCGAGGTGCCTTTACCAAACGCGGGCATAAGCAAATGATGGCTCAAACGAATGTCGAGATCCAAGCCGCCCATTCGATCACCAGAATGCGCCAGCACTGAAGCAAGTCGCTCCACCTCAGTGGCACGCCGATAAGTGGGCCCCAAGGGCATCATCGTGCAATCAGTCGTCCCTCCCCCTAGATCAACAACCAGAACCATAAGATCCCGTTCAAGCGTACGCTCAAAGTCTATAGCAGCTGCGACGGGTTCGAGGAGGAAGGAAACATCCTTAAATCCAGCCTCATGTGCCGCATCTTTCAAAATTCCAACAGCCTGGCAGTTACCTGCTTCTCCCTGAGCACCATGGAAATTGACCGGTCGGCCAATAACAACCTGCGTGAGGATCTCATTGGCCTGCTCCTCACAGGTGGACCTGATATGACTTAGAAATCGGGCGCAAACGGCTCGGAAGGTAGCTAGCTGATCCTTACGTAGTTTCGCCCCAAGGAACGACTTCGGACTCTTTACTAAGAATCCACCGTTCCCTTCCACCAGACTCGTTTCAATGGCAAGATCACCAAAAACTACCTCAGAGCCTCGCTCTAGAGCCTCTAGCAATGGCATAAGTCTCGTTTTTTCCAGCGCTAGTTGTTGGCGCTCACGGTGATAAGCGAGTTCAACCAGACGCTTTATCTCGCGATCGCTGAAAACTCGTTGGCTTAACTGCTCTCCATCTCGTTTAGCTTGGTTGAGCTGCCTAGTTTGCTGCCTTTTGAAGACACCCTCACGTTTCGTAAGCTCCTGTCTAACTGCAGGGTCATCCATAGAGACATCATCAATCAAGGTTTTTAGCACATACATCGCGGTGGGCATCACTTGCTCACTATCAGTAAGCCTGAAGGGCATAATTTGGGTTTCAACACACCGACTAGCAAGGCAATTAGATGTGCCAAAATCAATACCTATATGCGACATACACACACCTCAAAGAGTCTTAGAAATCGAACCTGATCCAGGTAATATAATTTCAGGCTATCAGATGCGAGGCTTAACGCGTATTTAGATGCTCTGTAAGTCATGCTGCTATTTCTTATGTATAGAGCGGCCACACCAGCAGATATTCAAGAGCTCATGCTGCTGATCACCTCATAGGTTGAAGCTATAAGTCGCAACCAATAAAGTCAGTCGATCAGCCTACGTCGATAAGAAAGAAGGCGCTTTAGACTAGCTTAAACGGCTCAATATCACGAAAGATGCCTGTTCGGGTCATGTCACGGCGTAGTGTAAAGGCTTCTACAGCCGCCACCGGGTCGACCTGTTCAAGCTGATCAAAGTGGATACGATTCCACTGCACTCGGGTGACCTTAATGCTATAGAGATACTGATCGCGAGCGCCACCAGTGGCAGGATCAACCACTTGGCGATATCCAGATACCCGCGCTTCTTGAACAGAGGGCAAACGCACAAACACTGCACCTAGCACCCGAAAGGCAATGCCATGGACATGGTCACGGTACAGTTTGCGCTGTCGGGTGGCACTCAGGGATTTTGGGGTGAGCTTGAGCGCTTTAGCGGGTATCGTCCATTCTCGATCCGGCATGTCATCGTCAGAGGGCAAGTCAATATCCAGCGCCATCGTGGTGTCATCGCTTCCCAAATCAAAATCGATCACGGTCTCGCGGGGCCAGTCGATCTCTTCCAGGCGTTCTTGAAGCGTGAGCGTCATGTCATCACGTTGTTTTAGCACGCCCTGCTCTTCGCGCTGCTGTCGGGCAAACTCGGCGGCATCAAAATCGGCTTTGCGGTGTTCCCAATGACGGTAGTCGTCATGAAATTGCGCCTGCCGGCGTGCGCTATCGATCTCATGTTGACGGCGTGCCGGTGGCCATAGCGCTTTCCACCATGGAAGAGGCACCGGCGTGGGCGAAGTGGGTGCCGTCTCAGCAAAATGGCGTGGGGTGTAGCCACGGCAGTGAAGAGATGGGGTATCGTGGTGCAGCTGCCCTAAGCGCACGATGTCCGCGTTTAATTCATCGCAGAGTGTCTTGAGCTGTGTACGAATAGCATCACGTGCGTGGCGGCGCAGCCAACGCACGTCCTGGTCGCTGAGCGGGGTCCCGTCTTCAAATAGGTAGCGCACGTTGCCGTCTTTCTTAACCGACAGCTGAAGCCCCAGTGACTCACCTTGCCCAATGCGCGCTTCTAGCGCTGTCAGGGTTGAGAGGGCACTTGCTTGCCCCTTTGAAGAAGCGCGCCGAGATGATGACAGCTGGGTGCGATAGGCCAGTCCTGTTCCAGGAAGTCCGGCATGCGCGTGGATACCGCGTGGCCCCATGCTGACACTGGCACCACGCGGGCCGACAGAAAGGCCCACACCACGCTTGCTGATATTCAGGCGCACGCCGGGCGCAAGCGAAATACGACGTTGAAAACGAAAAGCCATCGACACTCCTTGAAGCGGGAACCTTACGTCACTGGTTCACGCGCCGTTGATCGCGCTTACCCACGACACAGTACCAGCGCGCCTCTTCCTCTTGCCGCCGTTTAATCGCCGCCTGCATGGCTTCTTCTGAGGTCGCATAGCGGGTGCGTGACGTACCGTAACTGAACTGCGCGCTGCGTTTTTTGCGTGAACCGTTGGGCATCAACTCATACCAAGCCGCCACCCAGAGTGTTGTTCCCGTGGGGCGTTCATAGTGGTAAACGCCCGTTATCGGGCCAGCGGGCCTTTCACGATGACGCGCGACGGAGCGTGCCTCTACTCGCAACAGCTCCTTCCAACGACGCTCGCCCCAAATCTCTCTGCCACGTTGGTCTCGATACGTAAGGCAACGCTCAAAAGTATCGTATTCACTGGCTAAGCGCGGGATCGACTTAGTTTCAGGTTTCCCCGACGGGCGTGGCACGCGCACCATGGGGTTACTGTGGCTTTTAGGCCACGACACGTATTTGGTGCTTTCCCATAGCTGGGGTAAGGACAGCGCGTTTCTCATTTTTAAATCAATAGCTTTTTAGTGAGCAGGGCCTATAAAAAGTAACAGCTTCACGACTCGGTAACCTCTGCTTTTCTGTGCGGTATGCGCTCGCGACCATGCTTCAGAATAATTGGCTATCTTGATAATAGAAGCAATGGATTTAAGCCGATCGCCACTTTCTTGTCGGCAAGCATCAGTACAACAATTGAACAGAGAGCAATAGCGCCATGAAACGCCTCAATATCAAACGTATCCTACTCGTCGCTACCCTTCTGACTAGCGCTTGCGCTTACGGTAACGAATATTCAAAATCCTATGAGGCATGTATGCAGCAAGCGGTTAGCACTCTCGATATAGTCACCTGCATATCAAACGAATATGAACGCCAGGACCAGCGGCTCAATGACAACTACCAGCAGCTTCGTGGCCACCTCAGCGATGAACGTCGCGACCAGCTGCTTAGCGTCCAACGGATATGGATTACATATAAGGAAGCCAATTGCGGTTTCTATGCTGACCCAGAAGGAGGAACAATGGCGCGTATCAACGCCAATTCATGTTTGCTCCGAGAAACCACTCGGCGAGCGGATGAATTAGAAAATCTAATGCAGCCGTGAATACCAGAAAAGTGGGCATGATGATGCTCACTTTGTTAAAGCCCTGACGGTAAATTAGCGTTCATAAGCCTCTACTGAAACACGCAATCATCAAATAAAGTAACTGCACTAAGCACGAGGTAGGTATCCGAGCAGATCAAGAGCTTGCTGCTATTGAGTTAAGGCTATCAGAGCTTGAGAGGGAAAAGGCTGACCTTCTTTCCCGGAAGCGCGAGCTGCAGCATGTTGCGCACCGGCTCACTGCACCGCCGCTAACCCCCGATCAAAAAGTCGAGCTGTTCGGGAAGCTTTTTCGTGGTAGGCAGGATGTCTATGCGATTCGCTGGCAGAACTCCAGTGGCCGTTCCGGCTATGCCGTCGCTTGTGAGAATGAATGGGTCCCAGGGCTCTGTCAGAAACCCCAGGTCAAGTGCGGGGAATGTCCCCACCGACAATTCAAACCCCTAAACGTCAGCGCGGTGTACGACCATCTTTCTGGCAAGCAGGTGGCTGGCCTCTACCCTTTACTGCCGGATAGTTCCTGCTATTTGCTGGCAGTCGATTTTGATAAAGAGAATTGGAAAGCTGACGTTCTTGCGCTTGCTCAAGCCTGTCGTGATGAAGGTATTCCTTATCTTGTTGAAATCTCTCGGTCAGGAGCGGGTGCCCATCTGTGGATATTCTTTTCGGAAGCCGTTCCGGCCTGGTCAGCGAGGACGTTGGGATTCAAGCTGCTGGATAAAGCCATGAATCTCCATCCGGGCTTGTCCTTCAGTTCTTATGACCGGTTGTTCCCGAATCAAGACACGATACCTGCGGGTGGGTTTGGCAATTTGATTGCCCTGCCACTTCAACACCAGGCGCGACATCGCGGCTGTACAATGTTCGTTGACGATCACTTGACACCTTATCCGGATCAATGGGCCCTACTCAGTCGGCAAAAATCTCTCTCACCGGAACAGCTCGGAGAAAAGATCGGCAGGAAACCTGATACCGATGCTACCGCAGACGTTGCATTGCCTTGGGAGCAAGCGCTACCCGTTGAGACAGAGAAAATAACCGGATGCCCTGACACCGTCACGCTCATACTGGCTAATCATATTTATATGAAGTTGTCAGATATACCAGGGATGCTGGCTGCTCGCATTAAGCGCATGGCGAGCTTTGCCAATCCCGTCTTTTTCAAAACACAGGCACTTCGTTTCTCAACGCATGGTATCCCTCGCTACATCTCCTGTGTCCGAATCGAGCAAGGTTATCTCTCGGTACCAAGAGGCTGTTTTGACGAACTTCAAGCATTGCTGCTGGGCCAAGGGATTACGGTAAACCTCGATGATCGCAGACTACCCGGCCAGGTTCTAAATGGCGTCAGTCTGAAAGCAACGCTGCGTGATGAGCAGAATAGGGCTGTGGAGGCACTTGCCGAGCATGATACCGGGGTGCTGCATGCGCCGACCGCGTTCGGCAAAACCATAACGGCCATTGGCCTTATCGCCAAGCGACAGGTCAACACATTGATCCTCACTCATAGTCGCCAGTTACTAGGACAATGGCAGGAGCGCCTAGAAACCTTTATTGAGGGTGCCTCTGTGGGTGTCATCGGTGGTGGGAAAAAGAAACCTTCCGGCCAGATCGACGTTGCCACCTACCAGAGCCTGATCAATAAAAAAGACAATACGGTCTCCGACCTGGCTAAAGAGTATGGCCAGATCATTATCGATGAATGTCACCATATCTCAGCTCCGCGCTACGAGATGCTTCTTAACGAAGTCAGCGCCCGCTATGTCGTCGGGCTAACCGCAACGCCTGACCGCCAGGATGGGCACCAAAAGATCATGTTGATGATTGCGGGGCCCGTTCGTCACAAAGTTAGGGCGGAACACAGCTCCCAGTTTGTTCAGCACGTCATCATTCGGGAGCGTCATGAAATTCCACCCGCCGATATCTGTCAGTCTCATGAGCGCCCCCATATAGCCTCAGTTTACCGTTGGCTTGCACAGAACAACGCCCGCAATAAGGACATTGTTCAGGATGTAGCAAGCTGCGTGAACAACCAGGCAAACTGCCTTCTTCTAACGGAACGACGAGAGCACGCTGAGGCACTAGCAGCACTGTTGGCCGCTGAGTCGATATCGTCGGTTGTGTTACGTGGAGGGATGCGCGTCAAAGAGCGTCAGGCAGCGGAAGCCCAGTTACATAAAGCTCAGGTTATTGTTGCAACTGGCAAATACATCGGTGAAGGTTTTGACTTGCCTCGGTTAGACACGCTGTTTTTAGCACTGCCCATCGCCTGGAAGGGAACGCTGTCACAATACGCTGGCAGGATTCATAGAGCGGTTGAAGGCAAGCAGGAAGTCACTATCTATGACTACCTTGATACTGGACTGCCAATGCTTGAACGCATGTATCGAAAACGCGAGAAAGGCTACAAAGCCATGGGGTATCAGTTTACCGCTTCAGGTCAAAACAAGCTGCTTTAGAAGACGTTGAGGCCACAGTTAGGCCCAAGACAACGACTCAAGCGATGCTTTGGTGACATTATGTTTGAGACCAGCTTTCAAGGTTTTATGACAGCACACCTTTATTTTTCACCAAGTGTTAGCGAGTGACTACTTGAATATTTCATCAGGGTTGCTGGTTTAGTGACGTTCTTGATTGAGAGGCTCGCCATAAAAATACGCCACAAGGTAGATCATTTTGCGATCTACTGATGGCTAATGGCCCGCTGATCTCGTTCTCTTAGGCAGCAACCTCTTGCTCGTCTTCAATCTCTAGTTCGAGATGGAAGTGAGCCGGCCCTGTCAGGTTGACCAACGCATCAAGGCTGAACTTGTTAATGCGACCGTTCAGCAGATCATTGAGGCGCGGCTGAGTAATTCCTAATCGGCTGGCTGCTTCTTTCTGAGTAATGTCCCACTCTCTCACACGGCCAGCAATTTTGGCCATGAGCTCGGAACGGAGCCTCATATTTAACGCTTCTTCAGGCGTATCCTCAATGGCATCCCACACGCTGTCGTAATACTCAATGGTCATTATCTCACCTCACTTAGTAGCTGGACTCAGGGCAACTCTTTGTATCGTTGTTTGCCCAAATTGATGTCTTTCTGGGACGTTTTTTGGGTTTTCTTCTGGAAGCAGTGGAGAATAAATACCACGTCACCTCGACTGGCCACGTAAAAAACCCGAAAGGCACCGTTATGGTCTCGAACACGGATTTCCATTACACCAGAGCCAACGCTTGGCATCGGACGAAAATCGTCTGGCTGACCTCCAGACTGAATTTTGTCTATCTGAAACCCCGCTTCTCTCTTCGCATCCAGTGGGAAGTCACGCAGCCTATCCTTGGAATCTCCGACGAAAGCAACAGGTTTCTTGCGCGCCACGCTGACTCCTCAATTACCACAAATATTATATCAATATAGATATAATAGACTTATCAATTAAATTGCTCAAGCTTCATGTCGAACATCACGAAGTGCCTAAACTCCATCAGATTCCGTTCATCCATGCATCACATCTATCGTCAAATTGGTCTTATCCAGCAACAGTGACCACATCAGACCGCTCGACGGGAGAAAGCCATAAGCTGTTGCATGCAATGCAAGGTCTTTGGCAGCTATAGCTGTAAAGGTTACGCCTGTTCCGACCAAGTTATTATTCTGCACAGCTAAGCTAGCGAAATGGGCCTACCCCGCTACCTAGTATGTTGGGAAGCACTATTACACACCCGCTCATCACGAACACTGACGCCATCATTGCTAAATTAAAAAGGCTCTTCGACGTTGGGTGTGGAATTCGCCCCCTGAGCTGGGCCAGAAT
>NZ_JBQDLQ010000122.1:0-8282 GCF_052095695.1 Halomonas sp. | reverse complement strand
ATCGTCTGCCCGATTAGCGTCATGTTGATATTCACAGGAATGTACCTCTGACAAGTTCGTGGCGACCGGAGTGAAACAAAACCGAGCGTTTAGCGCTCGGCTGAGCTGTCATTAACCGGCAACAACGAAGATCAGGTACATTGCGATACCAACACCGATCATCGGAACGGCGTCTAACAGACCTGCCATTAGGAAGGTTTTAGTTTGCAGTTGGTCGCCTAGTTCAGGCTGACGCGCAGTAGATTCCAGCAGCTTGCCGCCCAAAATAGCGAAGCCAATGCCGGTACCTAGAGCGCCCATACCAATCATGATGGCAGCAGCAATGTAAATAAGTTCCATGGTAATGCTCCTAGTTTTTCAAGTTAAAGGTCGAGGGTTGAGGTTAAGGGTTAATGTGTTGCAAACATTGCTCGCATTAGTGATGTTCGTGTGCAGCGCTGAGATACACCACGGATAAAACGGTAAAGATGAATGCTTGAAGTACAACGATCAAAATATGGAAAATGGCCCATGGCACATCCAGCACCCAAATAGCCCAGAACGGCAGCATGGCAATCAAAATAAAGATAACTTCACCAGCGAACATGTTGCCGAACAAACGCATTGCTAAACTGAACGGCTTAACCAGCAACGCAACAATTTCGAGCAGCAGGTTAAAGGGAATCAATGCCCAGTGATTAAACGGTGTCAGTGACAGCTCTTTGGCAAAACCGCCAACGCCTTTGACCTTAAAGCTGTAGTAGAGAATTAGCCCGAACACGCCCAAAGCCAAGCCTAGAGTGGCGTTTACATCGGTAGTCGGAACAACTTTCATGTAGTCAACGCCAAGCTTACTGAACAGTACTGGCAAATAGTCGACCGGTATAATTTTGAGTGTATTCATAAACAGAATCCACACAAACAGCGTCAATGCTAGCGGTGCGATGATCGGGTTATGACCTTTAAATGTTCCTCTGATCATGCCTTCGATAAATTCAACCACCATTTCAACGGCATTTTGCAAACCCGTCGGTACACCCGTAGTCGCTATTTTACCGGCTTTGCGGAAAATAAAGATAAACAGCAGACCCATGGCAATTGACCAGCCCATGGTGTCTAAGTGAATAGCCCAAAAGCCCATATCACTTGCTTCTTCCGCAGTATGCGCCAGCGACCAACCATTTTCGGGATGATTACCAAAGGTCAGGTTCTGCAAGTGGTGCTGGATATAGTAAGTCGTAGAGACTTCGTTTCCTGCGGCCATGGACATGTCACCTCAATCAGTTGTGCGATTTTCTAAGCATTAGCATTTTTTGGCATTAACCAAGGCGTGAACCAATGCGTTAGAACAACCGCCACATAAGCATAAAAAAAGAAAGCGGGGTTTGAGGGGGGCGCTACTACGAACACTGCAACAAACAGTGCCACCGTCAAACCAAACTTACCTGCCTCGGCACGAAATAGGCGCATCGGTGCCTGCGAGGGCCGATTAGACCTCAAAACTCCCATCCGCTTTATGAAAAAAGCGTGTGGCAGTAATGCCACTAAGGCGCCTAGTAGCACGGATAACGCGCCAGGCATTTGTGCCAAAAAATAGCCAGCCATCATCCCGATTAACGTAATGATAAATTGTGTGATGGTCAGGCGAACAATATAGGTTCTACGTCGCTGGGTTTCGTATCGCTGCATAGCTCTCTGCATGGTTTTCTGCATAGCTCTGGACAAATACCCTGCTCTTTAAAAAAATCGACAGGCTTCAAAGAGCGTATTCTTCGACAAACGCAGACTACCTGCACAAATCTTGCGCGATTATAGGGAAGCGCTATCACACCTTCAACCGAGTAGCGTTGATTTTGCCCGTTTAGGGGTCGATTTTCGACCAAATGGTTAAAACATGCCCCCTTCTTAGGCAATATTGCATAGCCTGCTATTTAATATGCATTAAAATACCGTCTAGTTCTTCAAGGCTGGTATAGCGAATAGTCAGCTTCCCCTTACCCTTTTGACCATGATCAATGGAAACAGCCGCACCGAGTAATTCACCTAAATGCGTTTCAAGCTTGGCCACATCGGGCTGCTTAATTGGGCGACTAGGTGTTTGAAGAGCGGCTTGGCTTGTTTGAACTTTCTTCACCAGCGCTTCGGTTGCGCGCACGGTCATGTCGTTATTGACTACTTCGTGGGCCACTTGCCGCTGCTGCGCACTGCTTAGCGTCAGCAAGGCGCGTGCATGGCCCATATCAAGGTCGCCGCGCTCCAGGAGCGTTTGTACTTCGGGGTCTAATGCTAATAAACGCAGCAGATTGGCCACCTGGGTGCGTGATTTACCTACGGCGTCGGCAATTTGCTGTTGGGTAAGCTCAAACTCTTCGCCCAGACGTTTAAGCGCCATGGCTTCTTCAATGGCATTGAGATTTTCACGTTGAATGTTTTCAATTAACGCCAGCGCTAGTGCGACTTCGTCGCTGACTTCGCGAATAACCGCAGGAATAACGTCCAACTCAGCCAGCTGAGAGGCGCGCCAGCGACGTTCACCGGCAATAATTTCGTAGCGATCCACGCCGATGGGACGTACAACGATAGGCTGCATAACGCCCTGGGCACGAATCGAATCGGCCAGCTCTTCTAATGCTTCAGGCTGAATATCGCGACGCGGCTGATATTTTCCTCGCGTTAACTGAGCTAATGGCAAACGCTCAAGTCGATCTTCAACGACCTCGTCAGTCGCAGCGCTAAGCGCTGTATCAGTCAGCTCAAGCGGCGTGCCACTACCGGCAAGTTCTAGGCTGTCACGGCGACGAGCACCAGCACCAATCAGGGCATCCAGGCCACGTCCTAGCGCGCGTTTACGCGTCATTCGCTTTCCCTCATTTATAACGATAGCTATCACTACAGCGCGTATTGTTTAAAGTGAAAGACGACGGATCATCTCTTTTGCCAGCACTCGATAGGCCTGACTCCCCCGTGAGAACCGGGCATATTGCGTGACCGGCAGCCCATGACTCGGTGCTTCGGCAACTTTAACGTTGCGGGGTATGGTGGTTTTAAACAACATATCACCAAAATAATCGCGCAGCTGCTTGTCGACTTCGCGAGTTAAGCTAGTGCGTTTGTCGTACATGGTACGCAAAATGCCCGCAATGGCTAAATCAGGATTAACGTTTTGCTTGATTTGCTCAACGGTATCCAACAGTGCCGATAGCCCTTCCAGCGCGTAAAACTCGCACTGTAAAGGGATGAGCACGCTGTTAGAAGCCGTTAACGCATTGACGGTTAGCATGTTCAAAGACGGCGGGCAGTCGATCAGTACCACATCGTATTCATCCGCTACCGATGCTAAGGCCGCTGTCAGGCAGCTTTCACTTTGCTCACGATCTAATAATTCCACTTCGGCGGCAGTCAGATCGCCGTTACCCGGCAGCACGTCGTACTTTACTGGCAACTTTTTGACAATCGTTTCAGCCGCGGTAGCCTCACCCAGCAAAACATCAAGAACACTTTTATCAAGCTCGTATTTGTCGATGCCGCTACCCATGCTGGCATGACCTTGCGGATCAAGATCCACCAACAGCACGCGGCGGTCGAGCGCTGCGAGACTAGCCGCCAGATTAACGGCCGAGGTGGTCTTGCCCACGCCGCCTTTTTGGTTGGTCAGGGCAATGATCTGGCTCACTTACTCAACTCCTTCTGGGGTCAGAATCAACAGCTGCCGCTGGGCCGCTTCAAAGGGTACTTCCAGCAGATGACGCGCGTGTAATTTAATACCGTGGGGCAGGTCACGCAGTTCATCATCCGCCCCCGGGCCTTTCATAGCTAACCACTGGCCATCAATGGCCGGCAGTTCACGGGTGAGCGTGACAAAATCAACGAGGCTAGCAAACGCCCTCGAGATTACCTGATCAAACGCAGCTGCTTCGAACTGTTCAACGCGTGCTTGGACAGGTGTTACGTTTTTCAACCCTAGCTCCATGACCGCTTGGCGTTGAAAACGCACCTTTTTGCCGTTGCTGTCTAGCAGCGTGACGTCTAGCTCAGGATTTAAAATGGCCAACACTATTCCAGGTAATCCGGGCCCTGCGCCAACGTCGAGTAAACGCGGCCCGTGCACATAGGGAAATACCACTGCGCTATCCAGCACGTGGCGCGACACCATTTCATCTAAATCGCGCACCGCTGTGAGGTTATAAGCTCGGTTCCACTTGTGCAACAACGCGAGAAAACCTAACAGCTGTTCGCGTTGATGCTGGCTGACATTAATCGCCAGTTGGTGAAGACCTTTATCTAAACGTAGCGCAACGCTTGCGGGTAAGCTTTTTAATAACGCCGTTAGCGAACTCATCCGTTAACCACGTCGGCAGTCGCTACCAGTCGGCGTTTTTTCAGATGTACCAGCAAAATAGAAACAGCCGCTGGAGTAACACCCGAAATACGCGCCGCATGGGCCAACGTTTCTGGCCTAGCGTCAGCAAGCTTTTGACGGATTTCGTTAGATAAACCTTCTATCTTTAAATAATCCAACTCAGCAGGTAAAGGCGTCGCTTCATGGCGTTTGAGTTTATCTATCTCATCCTGCTGCCGATGAATATAGCCTTGATACTTGGCCTGAATTTGTACTTGCTCAGCAACCGCTTCATCAGTGGCAAGCGTGTCTTCAAGGCCGGGTAAATGGGCCAAGTCGCTATAGTTGAGTTCAGGGCGTTTAAGCAAATCACTCAAGCAGTATTCTCGTGATAGCGGCGCGCCGGTTTTTTCAGCCACTTTCTTAGCAGCTAAACTTCCTGGTTGAATCCAAACGGTTTTCAGACGTGCGTTTTCTTGCTCGATTGCTTCACGCTTTTGACTAAACGCCGACCAGCGCGCGTCATTAACCAAACCAAGCTCACGGCCTGCTGAAGTAAGGCGTAAATCAGCGTTGTCTTCTCGCAGCAGCAAGCGATATTCCGCTCGCGAGGTAAACATGCGATAGGGCTCTTTGGTGCCCATCGTGATCAGATCATCGACCAGTACGCCAAGATAAGCTTCATCGCGGCGCGGATACCATGCATCCAACTCTTGTGCGCGACGTGCGGCGTTCAAGCCAGCTAGCAACCCCTGGGCGGCGGCTTCTTCATAGCCCGTCGTGCCATTGATTTGGCCAGCGAAGAACAGGCTGTGGATAAATTTAGTTTCCAGCGAGTGTTTTAAATCTCGTGGATCAAAGAAATCATACTCAATGGCATAACCAGGCCGCGTGATATGCGCGTTTTCCAAGCCTTTGATAGAGCGGACAACTTGAATCTGCACGTCAAAAGGCAGCGAGGTCGAGATCCCATTGGGATAGAGCTCATGAGTGTCCAAACCTTCAGGCTCGATAAACACTTGATGGCTCGACTTGTCGGCAAACCGATGGACCTTATCTTCAATTGACGGGCAGTAGCGCGGGCCAACGCCGTCAATCACGCCAGAATACATGGGTGATCGATCAAGGTTAGCCAGGATCAGGTCGTGAGTCTGCTGGTTGGTGTGGGCAATGTGACAGCTGACTTGCTGAGGGTGCATTTCCCGCGAGCCAAGATAAGACATCACTGGTGTTGGTGTATCGCCTGGCTGTTCTTCCAGCTGTGAAAAATCAACCGTTTTAGCATCAATGCGTGGCGGGGTACCGGTTTTTAAACGATCAACCCGAAACGGCTGTGCCCTTAACCGCTCGGCGAGTGCGTTGGAAGGCGGGTCACCTGCGCGCCCGCCCTTGCTTTGATCCAAGCCGATATGAATCACACCACCCAAAAATGTGCCGGTACACAGCACAACGCTTTGAGCATGAAAACGAATGCCTGTCTCGGTAACAACGCCACGCACGGTGTCATTTTCGACGATTAAGTCACCGGCCGCCTGCTGGAAAAGCGTTAAATTAGGCTGGTTTTCCAACATTCCACGAATAGCTGATTTGTAACGAATGCGGTCTGCCTGAGCCCGAGTGGCTCTAACGGCAGGTCCTTTGCGTGCATTTAACACGCGAAACTGGATGCCACCTAAATCCGTGGCAAGCCCCATAGCGCCACCCATCGCATCGATTTCTTTCACCAGATGGCTTTTGCCAATGCCGCCGATCGCAGGATTACACGACATTTGGCCCAGTGTTTCGATGTTGTGAGTGAGCAGTAGGGTCTGACAGCCCATGCGAGCAGAGGCCAGTGCGGCTTCAGTCCCCGCATGGCCACCGCCGATGACAATCACGTCAAAGCGGTCGGGATAATTCAAGAGACACCTCGTCTTGTGCCGTTGGCACGGATGATGTGAGCCAGTGCTTATGCACCCTAGTTCAATATGCCGGCAAGTATAAACCCCCTGTGGGTAACCGTCAGGTTTTTCCACACCTCTTTAAATTGAATAGCCTTTATTAATAACAATATAAAAATAAGATAAGAGAAGTTCTGTAAATGTAGTAACTATTAGTGTGGACAATTTCTGTGCATAAGAAACTAAATCATTTAAATTTCATTAGGTTACATTGTTGACTTCTATATGTTTGAATAGCGTATTGCCTGGGCAGAAACGGTGTTACTCCTGTGGATGAAATGCCCCTTTATCCACAGGACCAATTCTACACGGCTTATCCACCGTCCTATACCTTGGTTGTTACCGTACCTGTGAACATCCAGCACATGGCTGTTAACAAATGCTAAGAGGTCCCTATAGTAAGCCTGATAGACGAGAAGTGGATAAATGAAAAAAAACCTTATCCACAGGCAAAAAAAAGCCTGTCACGAGGACAGGCGGGTAAAAAAAGCAATTTAGCGATCGTTTAAGACGTCATTAATGTCGAATTAGCGCTGAAAAAGTAGGTTCGATCTAGTGTTTTAACACTCGTGCAAGGAAGGATTGAGTGCGCTCATGTTGAGGCGTATCAAACAGATTTTCAGGCGGTCCCTGCTCTGCAATTTCACCCTTATGGATAAAAATAACGCGATCTGCGACTTCACGGGCAAAGCCCATCTCATGGGTGACAATTACCATTGTCATCCCTTCTTTAGCGAGTTCACGCATAGCGTCCAGCACTTCACCAATCATTTCGGGGTCAAGTGCCGATGTAGGCTCGTCAAACAGCATTAGCCGCGGTTCCATGGCCAAGGCGCGTGCCAGTGCGACACGCTGCTGTTGGCCGCCAGAGAGCTGGCTTGGGTACTTATCGGCCTGATCTGCAATACCTACACGGTCAAGCAGATGTTTGGCACTGCTAACAGCATCAGCGCGGCTAGCGCCGCGAACTTTCATCGGTGCTAACGTAACGTTGTCTTGTACGCTGAGGTGGGGAAAAAGGTTGAACTGCTGAAACACCATGCCGACTTCAGTGCGAATGGTTTGTAACGCTCTAGTGCTTTTTCCATTGGGCAGGAGTTCGTTGCTATCAACAGTAAGACTGCCTGCCTGAAACTCCTCAAGGCCATTGATACAGCGAATCAGGGTCGATTTACCTGAACCGCTGGCACCAATAATCACGACCACTTCACCAGGAATAATGTCGAGATCAATGTTGTTGAGTACGTGCAGGCTGCCAAAGTGTTTATTGAGCTTCTGCATACGCACAATTGGCTGCGTTATATTGTTTAATGTCTCGCTCATTGTGCGTGTCCTTATTGTCCGGCCAGACCTCTACGCTCAAGCTGGCGTAGTAAGATTGAAAGGGTCCAGGTGATCGCTAAATACATCAGTGCGACCATGAAGTAGACCTCAAGGGCGGTGAACGTGGTGGAAATGTAGATTTGTCCCTGACGTACCAATTCGCCAACGCCAATTACTGAAAACAGCGACGTGTCTTTAATACTGATAATGCCTTGGTTACCAAGTGATGGAATCATCCGGCGGAAAGCTTGGGGCCAAATCACATAGCGAAAGGCTTGGGGACGGGAAAGGCCCAGTGATAGCGACGCCTCCCTCTGGCCACGCTCAATCGATTGAACGCCGCCGCGGACAATCTCAGAAATATAGGCGCCAGAGTTAACGGCAATGGCAGCAATACCCGCAACAAGCGCATTAATAGGGCTACCCAACAGCTGTGGTAAACCATAAAAAATGAACAGTACCTGGACAAGGATAGGCGTGCCGCGAAACACCTCAACGTAAAAAATAGCCGGCCAACGTAGCCAGCGTAGGCGGCTCAGCCGCAGCAGGCCAAAGAAAATGCCGATAAAAAAACCAATGGCCAAGCCGCCAAATGAAATAAGTAACGTCCAGGGAATACCAGGTAGCAGGTATGGAATAGATCCAAACGCTGCCGACCAATCAAACTGAAAATTGACGTCCACGCGTAGACTCCTGAAACA
>NZ_JBQDLQ010000121.1:0-8514 GCF_052095695.1 Halomonas sp. | reverse complement strand
GACTCTACCAGCTGGCCGCCCTCTTACCAATTGCACTTATTATCCGAAACCGCGTGATATGAAAATGCGGCACAAATTGCATAATCCGGTTGAGTAATCCCTTCAGATAACAGCCAGGCTGGACCGGTAAATCCACCGGTTTCTTCATCATAAGTAAAGTGCAGTTCGACACACCCGGTATTTAACGCCTTTATTTCAATCAATGCTTTAAGGGCATAGGCATAAGTGACGAAATCACTTTTCGACACGGCGGCACCGCGACCATAAAGCCAGCCCTGCTCAATTTCGCCCCCATAAGGGTCCTTACACCAACCACCGCCGGGCGGCACCGCATCCCCATGTGCATTCAGGACGACCGTAGGGCCAGGCCCAAAGCGATGCCTTACCACCAAATTCATTACTTGCTGTAAACCATGTTGACGACAAATCTCAACAGGCACCCGATGCTGCTCCACCTCGAAACCCATCTGCTCCAGAAGCGCTGTGGCACATAACGCATGGGCGACCCCATTACCAGGCGGATTGTCGGAGGGTACCTGCACTAGCTGCTGCAACATATTGACCTGCTCTTCACTCCGCTGGCCCAGCCACTCTTTTAGCTCATCCATTTATTAGCTCCTCAGCAACACCCCAATCGCTCACGATAATAGGCGGCTACTCGTTGTTCGATAGCTGGCCAGGCGTTATTTAAGTCGGATCGCTGACTTAACGCACTACGGTACTTATCGCGTAGCTCGATATGAACCTCTTCCAAATCCAGCGTCACCAGCTTGCCTTGTTCAACGATTGAGCGCCCACCCACCACCAGGCTATCAAGGTGGCGGCACGTGGCCCGAGAAAACAGAAGATCCTGACTATTCACTTCATATAAGCCGTCGACGTTCAGCTTAGTAAGATCCAGTGACACCCAATCAGCATCGTCGCCTTGCTCTAGCAAAGCACTCTCACGCCCCAGGGAAAGGCGTCCTGCGGCTGTGGCTGCCGTTAGCATGCGAGTGCGAATCGCATCATCGGCAAAACCAGGCTGAGCGTGGAGCAGCGTATTGAGCCTCAGTTCACGCAGCGCATCGTCATCTTCATCCAGTGCGCAACCGTCAATGCCCATTGCTACCTTACAACCGGCTTCCCACATCGCCGCTACCGGAGCGCGACCTGAGCGTAAATGCAGGTTTGAACTGGTATTGATCGCAATAGTGGCACCTGATGCAGCGATTAATTCGAGCTCCTCTGGGCGCGCCCAAACGCAGTGCGCCAATGTTAAACGAGGAGATAACAAGCCGATCTCCTTGAGATAATGCACGATGCCTTTTGGAAACTGTTTATCCGCCCACTCCCGCTGGTAACGGGTTTCAAGTAAGTGCATATGCACCCGGCGGCCAGTTTGAGAGGAGGCTTCTGCGATCTGGCGCAGCATCGCATCCGAGCACCACTGCACGCCGGTAGGCCCAAATTGGATATTCACATCCAAGTCACCCACAGCATTTGCCACGTCCTCAGCTTGCTGCAGCTGCTCACTTGGCGTTAGCGACGGTAGACTGAAGTATCGCTCGACAACACCCTGTTCCACAGCGCCGAGTTGGCCGGTCACCCCTGAGTGGTCACCATAAACCAGGGGGTTTTGGTCGCGCATGCCGACTGCGAACGTTAAACGTATACCCACTGTTTTTGCGGCTTCTGCTACTTTGCGAACTTCGCCCGCTAATGCATCCAGCCCTTGTGGTCGTGTGCAGTGCATCATTACCGAGGCACATCCTCCTTCCGCTGCGCGCCCGAAAGCGGCGCAAGCTGCCAAGTAAGGATCAACGGAGGGCATGACGGCTAAACGCAGCAACCATGTTTCAAGCGGTTTTCCCGCTGCACCAAAAGAGGTTGTGGATAAAGGACGCCCATGGTCGTGGGCATTTGCAAGGGCCGGTATTATTAAGCGTTTAGGAATAGGGTCAGTTGCAGATGTCAGGGGATTTATTTTGCTGATCACACCATCGCTAACTTCAACTGCACAAGGACCTTCTAATTGAAAAGAGCTGCCGCGAATCGCGGCAGCGAACTGATAGTGACTCATACACCTTTCTCATATATACGACAGCTGATTTGGCCGAGGGTTAACGTTGGAAGATCAAAGGCTAAAGCCCCCTTTCATCCAAAGGGGGTAAAAACTCAGCCGTGTAAACATCGGCAACATCAGGCGTACTAGAGAGTTCATAAAGCTCTACAATAGTGTCAATTGAACGAGCAAGCCGCTCTTCATCGACCGCACCAATACCCAACTCCTTAGACTCATCGGAAATAATCACATTATTAAGCGCAAACTGAAGCCGTTGTGTTTCAGCTTCGCCATTCAGGAACCCTTCCTCTGCTAATAGCGCCGCTATCCCAATTTCCGGCTCACTGATCACCTCTTGAACGGCCCGGTTTATAGCCTTCACCAAGCCAGCCACCGCCTCGGGTTGCTCTTCAATTAAGGAGCGCGACACCATCACGCCATTCGAATACACTTCAACGCCATAATCTCCATATGGAAACCAGCGATAGTCGGCCTCTGGGTCATGGCCTTGGGCTACCAAGTTCATATAGCTGGTGACGTTGAAGACTAACGAACCATCAACATCTCCACTGTTAAGCAATTGCTCCTGAAGGCTGGGAGCCACGTTAGTAATCTCAACGTGGTCAAGACGAATACCCGCCGCTTCTGCGAAGGCAGGAAACAGCCGTGTGGAAGCACTTCCCGCTGGGGCGCCGAGCCTTAGGCCTTCAATATCGTCGATACTCTGGATAGGCCCATCCGCTTTGGTTAGAAGTGCAAAGGGAGGCTGATTATAAATTTGATACACCATGACTGGGGTATGTTCAGGGCGCTCAGCTGCGTTCTGAATGATGGCGTTCATATCCCCAAATCCAGCATCGTAAGCACCCGACATGATACGACTAACAGTAGCGGCGGAGCCCTCTCCCTGGTCGATACGCACATCCAGCCCTTCTTCCTCAAAATAGCCTCGCTCTTGTGCTACAAAATACCAGGCATGTACTCCTTGAAGACTCCAGTCCAAGGTGAAGTTAATGCGTAATAGGTCCGCTTGTGCGGTTAACGGGGTAAGCGTGCCAGCTAGCAGTAAACCGTTAATTATTTTCATGATTTTCATGCAACATTCCTCAGAGTAGGGTTCAAGCTGCAGACAGATCAGATTTGCGCATTGCCCAACCGGTCACTCTGCGCTCAATAATGGAAAAAACCAGGTAGAGGGACACGCCGAGCATGGCGAGCAGGAACAGCCCAGAAAACACTAAGGGAACATCAAAACTGGAAGTGGCAATCATCATAACGTTACCAATACCGCGATTGGAGGCGATAGTTTCGGCTAATACCGTTCCCACAAAAGCAAGCGTGATGGCCACTTTTAGAGAGGCAAAGAAGTAAGGCATAGCTCGCGGAATACCCACGTTCCAAAGAATTTCACGCTTTTTGGCACCTAGCGACTTGAGTACATCTTCAAGCTCCGGCTCGGTAGTTGCTAATCCTGTCGCCACGTTAACCACCACAGGAAAGATGCAGATCACAAAGGAGGTCAGTACGGCAGGCACCGTACCGCTGCCAAACCAAAGGACAAAGATGGGGACAACCGCTACCTTGGGAATGGACGAAAAACCGACTAACAGTGGGTAGGCCGTGTCATAGGCCACCTTGGATGAACCAACGACAGCCCCCAACAGCATGCCAACGGTGACGCCCATGGCAAACCCGGTAAGCGTTGTGCTTAAGGTCTGAATCACATGGGGTAATAACTGCGGAAACCGGGCAATAAGAGTATCCATAACCAGGGTGGGCCTGGGGAGAACGATCTCAGGCACACCAAACAGTATGCAAATAATTTCCCAAGCCACAAAAAAACCCAATATCAGGGCCGCAGCCGCCACTTTTTGACGCATTTTATCTACGAATTCCATGGGAATCCTCCTAGGCAGCATCTGGCCGGGTGTGAGTAATCAGTTCACGCAGCTGTTGCGTCAACGTTACGAACTCTTGCTCGTAGGTCATGGGAATAGTGCGTGGCCGCGGAAGGGTAACGCGCTGATCATCTATGATTTGTCCTGGTCGCGGACTCATTACACAGATACGAGTGCCAAGGTATGCGGCCTCACGCAGGTCATGAGTGACGAGCAGCACCGTGGGTTGACTTTCCAACCAGAGGTTTTGAAGGATTCCCCATAGCTCTTCGCGTGTGAACTGGTCTAGAGCGCCAAACGGTTCATCGAGCAACAGTAATTCAGGGTCATGAATCAAGGCCCTGCAGAGCGAGGCCCGCTGCAACATCCCCCCAGAGAGTTGCCAGGGCTTTTTGTCTCCAAAACCTCTTAAACCAACCTTTTCTAGCAGTCCCTCAGCACGATCTCTGAATTCGCCCTTACGCTCTTGGCGGTATCGACCACGAAACGGCGGCACGATCTTAAGAGGCAGCATGACGTTGTCGCGTACGCTCAGCCAAGGCAACATGGTCGGGTTTTGGAA
Source organism: Halomonas sp. (assembly GCF_052095695.1). Classification (GTDB taxonomy): domain Bacteria; phylum Pseudomonadota; class Gammaproteobacteria; order Pseudomonadales; family Halomonadaceae; genus Vreelandella. Next base: position 4,010 of record NZ_JBQDLQ010000121.1, on the reverse strand, counting down.
GGCCATGCCCACACCCACATGTTTGGCCCCAACTTCCCGACCACCAACATGAACATGGCCCGATGAGGGTGCTAACAGGTTGCTGGCCAACTTCAAAATAGTCGATTTACCACAGCCAGAAGGCCCCACTAAGGCGACAAACTCACCCTTTTCAACTTTCAGATTAGTGGGTGCCAGTGCTTGGGTGGCTTTTTTGCCGCGACCGTAAATCACCTCGGCCCCTTCCAGCTTTATGGCTTCAAAGCTTGACACTTTTTTTTGCTGGTCAAGTGGACCAATCAACTGACCATTTTCAATGGGTACGGTTATCATGAGGTAAGTGCCTCCCGTTGAACGGTCATCTTGGCGATTTCAGCCGCCAAGGTTTTGTCGCTATTAACCAGTTTGGCTAGCGGCATCTGCTGTACACGCTTCACCGACTGACCGCTCCCCTTCGCTTCGCTTTGCAGTGTGCGGTCACGCATGACAAACCTGCCTCGCACCAAGGTATGCACCGGTATCCCCTTCACTGACCAGCCGTGAAAAGGGGTCGCTCGCGCCCGATGGGAGTGCAGGGACTCCTGATCAATAACATCTTGGCGCTCCAGATCAACAATCGCGATATCGGCATCGGCGCCCACCGTCAGCGCCCCCTTGTGTGGATAGAGCCCCCAAGCCTTAGCAGGTGCCACAGCACTTATCCGCACATACTCTTGCAGCGTGATCCGCCCTTCGCTAACAGCGGTCAACATTAACGGCATCTGGGTTTCCACCCCCGGGAAACCACAGTCTGCCTCCCAAATCACCTCTTTGTACTGCTCATTAGGGGTGTGGGGTGCGTGATCAGTCGCGATCATATCCACGGTGCCATCACGGACGGCTTCCCATAGCGCCTTACTATCTCCGGCTTCACGGATAGGTGGATTGACACGCATCAAGCTGCCTAGCGTGGCGTAATCACGAGTATCCATCATCAAATAGTGGGGGCATGTTTCACTGGTAATATCGACGCCCCGTTGCTTAGCCTCTCGCATGGGCCGTAGTTCCGCGGCGGATGAAACGTGCAGTACGTGAATACGCGCGCCGGTCCACTCAGCCAGGATGGCGGCTCGGGATACCGCTTCTACCGCGACTACATCGGGTCGCGCCGCCACATGAGCCATCGCATCGTTACGACCCGCTGCACGTAAGCGCTCATAGCGCCATGCCATGATTGAGGCCGTTTCAGCATGCAGTGAAGTACGCAACCCATAGGGCGCTACTCGCTCGAAAGCTTCCAGCATGGCACCGGTGGATGGGGAAGGGAGATTGCCAAAGGTATTGCCCATAAAACACTTAAAACCAATGACACCACTCTCTGCGAGCGCCTCTAACTGGTCGACATTGTCCTCAGCCATCAACCCATAGATGCCAAAATCCACGTAGGCCTGCTGTTCTGCAAGCGCTAGCTTTTCAGCAAAGGCCTCAGGTGTAGCCGTTGGTGGATTGGTATTGGGCATATCAAAGACGGTAGTAACGCCGCCCATGGCCGCAGCGGCTGTACCGCTTTCCCAGGTCTCTTTATGGGTATAGCCTGGTTCCCGAAAGTGAACATGCACATCGATAGCCCCTGGGAGCAGGTGCATGCCTTGTGCATTGAGCACTTCTTTGGCGGGTGGCATGCTGCTTTCTTCGCCGATGGCAATAATCTTTCCTGCGCGAATCGCTATGGCAGCTTGCTGAGTTGTTTCGTGACTGACAATGCTGCCATTGATAATAACGAGATCTGCTTGGGTCATTAGTTTTCTCCTCAAAGAGCAGCCCAGCCGCCATCCACAGGCAGGTCGGTACCGGTAATTTGTCGTGAGCGCTCACTGGCCATAAACAGGCAGGCATCTGCGACATCCTGAGCGGTAGAAATTCGCTGAAGGGCATAATCTGCAGCATGTCGCTGGGCCGCCTCTTCCTCGCTAACCCCTAGCTTGACCGCCATATCCAGGCATACTTTGGTGCGAAAACGCTGGCCATCGACCATGCCTGGAGCAACGATATTGATATTAATGTTGTGGGGGCCGGCTTCGATCGCCATGCTTTTCGTAATCCCTCTGAGCCCCCATTTGGAGGCGGAGTAAGCCATGCGGCCCGCCTTCCCACGCATCCCAAAGGTTCCGCCAACATTGACGATCTTGCCGCTACGGCGCTCCATCATGCCTGGCAGCACTGCACGCATCGTGTTGAAGCAGCCCGCCATGTTGAGACGAACAATCTCTTCAAACTCTTCAAAGGTGGTATCCGCTCCCGATTTACCGACGGGCCCTGAGCCCCCCGCCACATTGATGAGTACATCAGGAACATCGCCCAACGCTTCTCGGATATGGGCAACCGCCTGTTCGCACTGATCCGAGTTGGTGATATCGCAAGCCACCAGGACGACATCAACACCCTGATCACGTAGCTCCATTTCAAGAGCTGAGACTGCCAGGGTATCTCTGGCTAACAGCGCCAACCTGGCCCCTTCAACAGCAAATGCGCGGGTAATCGCCTCTCCCATGCCCTTGGCTGGGCCAGTGATCGCTACAATCTTATTGGTTAGCAGCAAATCCATAACGTTTTCCTTATTCGTATAGGGAGTAAATGCGTTCATCTTCAGGCGGAAGGAAGTCAGTACTAAAAACCGTTTCCAGTGCGGGCGTATGCGACAAACCGTAGGCGGTGGCAACGATATCGATAGCCTCTCGCATCCGGTTCTCGTCAATGTTGCCGAGCCCGACTTCCGTCAATTCTGGATGGTTCATCTCATCTTCGATGGTGGCCGCTAGGCGAGCAGTTTCGACTTCCCGATTGATCAGCGGCTCTTGAGCCATGACGGCGTCCATACCGGCTTCAGGGTCAGCCAGCACATCGGCCACCGCGCGATTAACGGCCCGAACCAAGCCGCGTACCGCCTCCGGGTTCTCTTCAATCAACTGACGCGAGACAATCAACGCATTAGAGTAGAGGTCCATTCCGTAGTCGCCGTAACGGATGAAGCGCAGGCGCTCATCAGGATCGATGCCCGCCAGCATGGCGTTAAAGCGAATGGTATTAACGAAACCAAACACGGCATCGACCTGACCCCGGTTGAGCATTTGCTCGCGCAGGCGGGGCTCAATGTTCATTACTTCGATGCTGTCAGTATCGATTTCGGTTAACGAGGCAAAGGCAGGAAACAGGCGTAGCGCGCCATCATTGGCCGGTCCAGCAATGGTTTTACCCTCTAGATCGGCAGGTTCATGAATATCGCTGTCAGTGGTCACCGCAATCGTGAACGGGGGACGGGTATAGAGCATATAGACGCCGACCGGCGCATCATCGGGATGATTGGAGGCATAGTTGATTAAGGCGTTGATATCACCAAAACCGACATCGTAGGTGCCCGAAGCAACACTACCAACGGCAGCGCCTGATCCTGAGCCTTGATCTATACGCAGATCAATCCCTTCTTCAGCAAAATAGCCACGCTCTTGAGCCAGAAAAAACCACGCCTGCGGTCCTTGGTAAGACCAGTTCAATACCATCCTTAGCGGCGTTTCTGCATGAGCGTATGCACTCCAAACAGGCAACATCAGCACTAATAGGAGGCGTCGCCAGCGTGAAATTTTCAAAAATGCTATTAGCAAATACATAGAAGAATCTCCAGATCCAAAGAGTGGGACAACCGGTGGGCTAAGTAGCGAGCGTGCAACCCGCTGCCGTAAACCCGTATAACTGCCGAATCAACGTCAGTGCAGCCTGTTTTGATTCTTCAGGTGACGGTGTTGCCACCGCCTCTTCCATGAGCACAACGTTGTAACCAAGAAATGAGGCATCCTGGAGCGTTGCCATGACACAACGCTCTGTATTAATGCCGGCAAAAAGGAGGGTGGTGACGTCTAGCCGCCGCAAAATCGCATCCAGTTCGGTATGCCAAAACCCACTGAAGCGACTTTTGTAAACCACGATGTCTTGCGATGAAGGCGCCAGCTCTTCGATGGCCGCCGCTCCCCACTCATCGCGTACTAATATGCGGTGCC
>NZ_JBQDLQ010000120.1:0-8674 GCF_052095695.1 Halomonas sp. | reverse complement strand
TGCGCGTTTTTTCAGCTGCCAACCGCTTTGGTGCTCTAGCCCTAAGCCTTGCCCTGCTAGCGGGCTGTGCAAGTAATGACACCAACGATGAAGAGCCAGATGAATTTGCTGGGGTACAAGAACGCGAGCTGTATGAACTTGCTCGTTCGGCTCTAGACAGTAATCGCTACCCGATTGCGATAGCACGTTTAGAAGCACTGGATACTCGCTATCCGTTTGGTGCGCATGCCGAGCAGGCACAGCTTGAGTTGATCTATGCCTACTATGAAAACAGCAACTGGGAAGAAGCGCGTGCGGCGGCTAGCCGTTTTATTCGCCTGCACCCCGACCACCCACAAGTAGATTACGCCTACTATCTGCGCGGTCTTTCCGCGTGGCAAGCGGGCCGTTTCAGCTTAGAGCGTCTGCGTTTAATTGATATCTCAAAGCGTGACCTGGGCGCTTCACGGGATGCCTATAATGATTTCCGTGAGCTGATTCAGCGCCACCCGCAAAGTGAATACGCGCCCGATGCCCAGCAGCGTATTGTTTACCTGCGTGAACTGATGGCACGGCACGAGCTGCACGTCGCAGATTACTATCTACGCCGCGGGGCTTATTTAGCCGCCGTTGAGCGCGGCCGCTGGGTAATCGAAAACTATCCTGAATCCAGCGCCACTCGCGACGCTTTAGCCACAATGGTAGAAGGCTATCAAGGGCTGGATATGGATGATCGCGCCAGTGAAGTGCTCACGGTGCTGCGTGAAAACGCACCCGATCACGAGCAGCTGCAGGGCAATCGTTTCGTGCCCAAGCACGTAAAAAAGAATGACTAACGAACCGTAAAGGCTTCGTGAATGACATTTTTGAGATACGTTCCTCAAAAACGTTCTTCAAAAACCAAAAAACCACGCCGAGGCGTGGTTTTTGGGTTTTCTTACTCAGCGATGCTTGAAAACGCCCGGCCTACTCGCCGGGCTGCCATCCATTCACAATCGGATAGCGGCGGTCGCGGCCAAAGCCTCGTGGCGTGACGCGAACGCCAATAGGTGCCTGGCGGCGCTTATACTCACAGCGATCGACGAGCTTAACGACTTTATACACATCTTCATGATCGAACCCGGCGGCGATGATCGCCTCCGCGCTCATATCGCCTTCGATGTAGCTGACCAAGATCGCGTCCAAAACGTCGTAGTCCGGCAACGAGTCGCTGTCCTGCTGATCGGGCGCCAGCTCTGCGCTCGGCGGGCGCTCAATCACACGCTCTGGAATCGCCGGCAACTGGGTATTGCGCCAGCGAGCCAAACGATACACCCAGGTTTTATACACGTCTTTAATCGCGTTATAGCCACCCACCATATCGCCGTAAAGCGTCGCGTAACCCACCGCCATTTCGCTCTTGTTACCGGTGGTCAGCACCATCAGGCCCTTCTTATTCGAAAGTGCCATGAGCAGCACGCCACGACAGCGCGACTGCAGGTTTTCTTCCGTCGTATCTCGCTCGGTACCGGCAAAGCTCTCGGCCAGCGTCCCCATAAACGCCTCGACCATAGGTTCAATCGGCAGAACTTCGTAGTGCACGCCTAGCAGGTTGGCCTGCTCGGCAGCGTCCTGCTTGGAGATGTCTGCCGTATAATGATAAGGCATCATCACCGCCTGCACCCGCTGAGGACCCAGGGCATCGACCGCAATGGCTAGCGAGAGCGCGGAATCAATGCCACCAGAAAGCCCCAGCACGACTCCGTCAAAACCACTCTTGTTGACATAATCGCGCAGCCCGGTGACCAGCGCGCAGTAAAGACTCTCTTCAGGCGCTGCTTCAGGGTCAATCTCACCCGGTTGAGGCTCCCATACAGTGGCACTGGTTTGTAAAAACTGAATTGGCATCAGGCCAGCCTGCCAATACGGCGCTAACACCTGGAGTTCGCCGCTGGCGTTAACGCAGCAAGAACCGCCGTCAAAGACGAGCTCGTCCTGACCGCCGATGGTATTCACATACACAATCGGGCGTTTAACGTCTTGGGCGTGCTGCTCCAATAAACGCAACCGCTCAGCGGGCTTGTCCTGGTGATAAGGCGAGGCATTCAGCGTAATCAGCACTTCAGCACCCGCCTGGGTCGTGGCCTTGACCGGCGCACCATCCCACAGGTCTTCACAGATCAAGATGCCTAATCGGGCGCCCTTGTGCTCATAGACCAGCGGCTGTGTGCCGGGCGTGAAATAGCGCTGCTCGTCAAACACCTGATAGTTAGGCAGCGCATGCTTGGCGTACTCAGCTTCCCACTGCCCGTTGTAAAGCACTCCAGCCAGGTTATAACACTGCCCTTCGCGTACGCCTGGGTAGCCGATAATCACCAGCACATCGCGGGCAATTTTCGACGCCATTAAAGCGCGGGCTTCGCGCAGGCGTGTTTCCATTGAAGGGCGTAGCAGCAAATCTTCCGGCGGATAGCCCGACAAAAAAAGCTCCGGAAAGACCACAATATCCGCCCCATGCTCAATTCGCGCTTCGCGCACGGCTTCAATTGCTCGCGCGGCGTTGCCGGGAATATCCCCGACCAGAGGATCGAGTTGGGCCATTACCAGCGTTAAGTCTTGCATGGGCATCAAAATCTCTTGAGAATCTTAAGAATAGGGTTGCACCGTCATACGGCATTGTCCCGCAAGGGCCGCCAGCTAGCAAAGGCCGCGCGACACACTCACCACTTCTATCCCTGCTTCGGGAGACACAAAAGGATGAACCTCTTGATCATTCGGCTGATTATCTTCGCCGTTCTATTCTATCTCGGTTTAAAGCTTTACGGCCTCTACCGTCAACGCAAACTCGACCATCAGACGCAGAGCAACAAAATCAACCGCCATGAAGGTGGCGAAATGGTGCGCTGCCGCTGGTGCGAAGTCCACGTTCCCGAACAAGAAGCGCTACGTGACCAAGAACAGTGGTTCTGTTCTAGCGCCCATCGCGACCGTTTTCTGCAAGAGCAGCAACATAAAGACGGCGCACCTTAAATCGCGGCCAGCCGCGCGGGCGTAAGCTGATAAGGCGCCGGGTCTACCAGCGGCGTGCGGCCTAACAGCTGGTCAACGAGCAAATGGGTCGAGGCCGGTGCTAACACTAGCCCATTGCGATAATGCCCGGCATTGACGAACACGTTAGGCCGCTCAGGCAGTGCGCCAATAAAGGGGACGCCGTCAGGGGAGCCCGGGCGTAACCCGGCCCACTGGTTCGCCACCGGACAGCTTGCCAAGGCGGGCACCATCGCCTCTGCGCTCTGTTTTAATGAGGCGAGCGCCGCCTCGTCGGTGGTCTTATCGAAGCCCGCCTCTTCCAGTGTCGAGCCCACTAGCAGCAGGCCGTCTGCGCGCGGAATGATGTAACGGCCATCTTTTAATACCACGCGCTGCACCAAGCCTTTGGGTGCCTGATAAGCGATCATCTGCCCTTTCACTGGCCTTACCGGCAGCCGCACCTTTAGTTGCGCTAACAGCTGAGCGGCCCAGGCCCCTCCGCACACCACAATGCGCCCAGCCTTCAGCGGCCCCTGGGAAGAGACAACACCATCTCCATTGCCATCACTAAACCCACTAACGTCGCACTGCTCGCGCAGCGTGACATTAGGCATCGCCGCTAGACGAGTTTTCAGCGCTTTAGCTAAGCGTGGGTTGCGCACGCTGCCCAGCGTCGGCATCCACAGCGCGCTGTCGGCTGCCATCGCAACGCTTGGTTCTTTATCGCGGACAACGTCTTTTCCCACCCTTTCGAGGGGCTTGCCCAGCTGGCGCGCCCAGTTCAGCGCGTCCTCAGCATCGTCCACGTTCAGATACAGCAGCCCTTTTTGGCGATATTCAGGATCAATCCCGGTTTCTTCCAACAATCGCAACGCTAAAGAGGGATAAACGCCTTCAGACCAGCGTGATAGCTGCGATACCGCCGTGGCGTAGCGCCATGGATAAAGCGGCGACACAATGCCTCCGCCGGCCCATGAAGCTTCTTTCCCGCACTCGCCGCGTTCAACCAGCGTTACTTGCTGGCCAGCATCGGCTAATTGCAACGCCGTCATCATACCGATGACACCGCCACCAATAATTAAGAAATCGCTCACAAAAATGTCCGTTTTGGCTTACATAAAAAGTGCTCAGCGACGCCTAGTGTGACCTATGAGCTTAAGAGACTCGCGGCTGGCAACGGACAGTGAGCATAGCGCGGGCGTTAACAGGGTCAAGTGGGGAGTCGGCGATGAGCAAAGACCAGATCAACATGCACACCTCATTTGAAGGTGGATTTACGCTGCTTGAGCTTCTCGTCACACTACTGCTGGTGGGTATTATTAGCGTCTGGGGAGTGCCGCGCTTTCAAGCACTGGGCGAACGATCCGCACAAGCAAGCGAGGTTAATCGGCTACAGAGCACGTTGTCTTTAGCGCGCAATACCGCGATTAGCCAACGCAGCCATATCACGGTCTGCCCCACCGCTGGCGACCGCAGCGCCTGTAATAACGACTGGGCCGGTGAGCTAATAATTGTGCGTGGGAGTGACACCGATGGCATTCAAGCCCAAGACATCCTGCGTATTGTTCCTATTCAGCAGAACACACAGGTAGCTTACAGCCGCGGCTGGTCGCGCATACGCTACGACCCTATGGGCTTTACCAGCGGCTTCAACGGCAGCTTTACCGTTTGCGCTGGCCACCGCGCCGAAGGCGCTCAGGGTCAAAAGCTAGTGCTCAGCCAATTAGGGCGGCTGAGGATTGATGAAGCGCCTATCGATTGTTAGACGCCTCATCATGCAGGGAAAGATTACCCGGCAATACCGTCTAGGTAACGCTCGGCATCCAGTGCAGCCATGCAGCCACTGCCCGCAGAGGTAATGGCTTGGCGGTAAATGTGATCCATGACGTCGCCGCAGGCAAATACGCCGGGTATATTGGTGGCGGTCGCATTACCTTCTAACCCAGAATTCACTTTGATATAGCCGCCATTCATCGTTAACTGGCCCGCAAAGATGCCGGTATTAGGGCTATGACCAATCGCAATGAACAAACCAGGCGCATTAATTTCTTTGCTTGAACCATCTTTGGTGGATTTAACGCGAATACCGGTGACGCCCGAGTTATCGCCCAGTACTTCCTCGACCTCCTGGAACCACTCAAGCGCGATTTTGCCCGCCTCTGCTTTCTCGAACAGCTTGTCTTGCAAGATTTTTTCCGCACGCAGAGTGTCGCGGCGATGCACCAGCGTCACCTTGGAAGCGATATTGGAAAGGTACAGCGCCTCTTCCACGGCAGTGTTACCGCCACCCACTACAATGACTTCTTGGTTACGGTAGAAAAAACCATCGCAGGTAGCGCAGGCAGAAACGCCCTGGCCCATAAACTGCTGCTCAGTGGGCAGCCCCAGATAACGCGCGCTGGCACCGGTCGCCACAATCAGCGCATCACAGGTATAAAGGCCGCTATCGCCTTTCAACGTAAATGGTTTTTCGCCTAAACTGACCTCATTGATATGGTCGAACAGTACTTCCGTATTGAAGCGTTCAGCATGCTGCTGCATGCGTTCCATCAATTCTGGGCCCTGAACACCCTGAGCGTCGCCCGGCCAATTATCCACGTCGGTCGTCGTCGTTAGCTGCCCGCCGGCTTGAATACCGGTGATCAATAACGGCTTCAAGTTTGCACGCGCGGCGTAAACGGCGGCCGTATAGCCAGCCGGGCCGGACCCAAGAATAATCAAACGCTCATGACGAGTTTCCATGACACCACCTTCTAGAGACTTAACTGATAGCTTTATCGATAGCCGTGTAAACAATAGCTATCCAAACAATTTGGCAGAGAGTCTGCCTGAAATGGCGTCAAGTACAAGCTATTGCAAGGTTTACCCTAGGCTATTAGGCGAATAAACCTTGAAAGCAACTGTGCAAACACCCATGTATTATTACTATGGTAAGCCATACTATAAAGAAAGACCGTGACCGTCACGTTGAGCTAAACGCTCAGCAACAAGAGGAGAATGGCATGAGCAAGATACCTGATACGCTAAGTACCTTAGAGGTTGGCAACACCACGTATCACTACTACAGCCTCCCCCAGGCGGCCGGGTCGCTCGGCAATATTGACCGGCTGCCCAAAACGCTCAAGATTCTACTCGAAAACCAGCTACGCTTCGCCGACGACGAGAGCGTCGAAGTAGACGACCTACAAGCGCTAGTAGACTGGCAAAAAGAGGGCAAATCTAGCCGCGAAATAGGTTATCGCCCCGCGCGCGTATTAATGCAGGACTTTACCGGCGTACCCGGCGTAGTGGATTTAGCTTCCATGCGCGCCGCCGTAGAAAGCCTTAACGAAGACCCTGCGAAGATCAATCCGCTGACCCCTGTCGATCTGGTCATTGATCACTCAGTGATGGTCGATAATTTCGGCAACGCTGGCGCATTTCAAGAAAACGTCGATATTGAAATGCAGCGCAACCGCGAGCGCTATGAGTTTTTGCGCTGGGGCCAGCAGGCCTTTGACAACTTCCGCGTTGTGCCACCCGGCACCGGCATTTGCCACCAGGTGAACCTGGAGTACTTGGGCAAAACCGTATGGACCAAAGAAGAGGACGGCAAGTCCTTTGCTTACCCTGACACGCTGGTGGGCACTGACTCACACACCACGATGATTAACGGCCTGGGCGTGCTTGGCTGGGGCGTGGGCGGCATTGAAGCCGAAGCAGCCATGCTCGGCCAGCCGGTGTCGATGCTGATTCCCGAAGTGATTGGCTTTAAGTTGACTGGCAAGATGCGCGAAGGCATTACCGCCACCGACTTGGTGCTGACAGTCACTGAAATGCTGCGCAAAAAAGGCGTAGTGGGTAAGTTTGTTGAGTTCTACGGCGACGGTTTGAAAGACCTCCCGCTGGCTGATCGTGCCACTATCGCCAATATGGCGCCTGAATACGGCGCTACCTGCGGGTTCTTCCCGGTCGATGATGAAACGCTGAACTATTTGCGCCTAACCGGACGCGAAGATGAGCAAGTTGCGCTTGTCGAAGCTTACAGCAAAGCCCAGGGCCTATGGCGCGAGCCCAACGATGAGCCGATATTCACCGATGCCCTGCAGTTAGATATGACAGAGGTAGTCGCTAGCCTTGCCGGCCCCAAACGCCCTCAGGATCGCGTGGCGCTACAAGATATGGCGTCGGCCTTTGGTAAGTTCATGCAGGAAGATACGAAGGCAAGCGCTACAGAGAAGGGCAAGTTCTCTTCTGAAGGTGGCCAAACCGCCGTGGGCGTAGAGCGCAGCTTCAAAGATGACTCCAGCCAAGCCGTTAAGCTGAATGATCGCGACTTCAGCCTTGACCCTGGCGCGGTGGTCATTGCAGCCATTACGTCGTGCACGAACACTTCAAACCCCAGCGTTATGATGGCGGCGGGGTTGCTGGCACGCAAGGCTCGCGAAAAAGGATTAACCACCCAGCCATGGGTGAAGACCTCACTGGCACCGGGTTCTAAAGTAGTCACCGACTACCTAGCAGCCGCGGGCTTAAATGAGGACTTGGACGCCCTAGGCTTTAACCTGGTTGGCTACGGATGCACGACCTGTATCGGCAACTCAGGCCCTCTTGCCGATGAGATTGAGCAGGCGATTAACACCGGTGACCTTGCTGTCGCGTCGGTGCTTTCCGGCAACCGTAACTTCGAAGGCCGCGTTCATCCGCTGGTAAAAACCAACTGGCTTGCATCGCCCCCCCTTGTTGTTGCCTATGCATTGGCCGGTAACGTGCAGCGCGACCTTACCAAGGAACCGCTAGGCCAAGATAGCAATGGTGAGCCCGTCTATCTCAAAGACATTTGGCCGACTCAGGCTGAGATTGCCACTGCCGTCGAGAAGGTCAACACCGATATGTTCCGTAAAGAATACGGTGCGGTGTTTGAGGGCGATGATGTCTGGAAAGCGATCAGCGTTTCGAAAAGCAAGGTCTATCAGTGGCCTGAATCCACCTACATTCAGCACCCGCCGTTCTTTGAAGGCATGGGCCGTGAGCCGGATGCCATCGAAGACGTACACGGCGCCCGCGTGCTAGCGATGCTGGGTGACTCGGTGACCACCGACCACATTTCCCCTGCCGGTGCCATTAAACCCGACAGTCCTGCAGGCCGCTACTTGCAAGAAAACGGCGTCAAGCCTGTCGACTTCAACTCTTACGGTTCACGCCGTGGCAACCATGAAGTCATGATGCGCGGTACTTTCGCTAACGTGCGTATCAAAAACGAGATGCTTGATGGCGTCGTCGGTGGTGAGACTCGCCATGTGCCCAGTGGCGAACAGATGGCTATTTACGATGCGGCCATGAAGTACAAAGAGGAAGGTAAACCGCTAGTCGTTATTGCCGGTAAAGAGTACGGCACCGGCTCCTCGCGAGACTGGGCTGCCAAGGGTACGCGCCTGCTGGGCGTGCGCGCCGTGATTGCCGAATCCTTCGAGCGTATTCACCGCTCCAACCTAATCGGCATGGGCGTTGTACCGCTGCAGTTTGCGGAAGGTGAAAGCCGCCAAACGCTAAAATTGACCGGCGACGAAGAGATTTCGATTGCGGGTTTAAGCGATCTCACGCCGGGCGGCACGGTGAAGGTAGTCATCAAAACTGCCGATGGGGAACGCACCGTTGATGCCAAGTGCCGAATTGATACGGTAAACGAGCTGGCTTACTACCGCCA
>NZ_JBQDLQ010000119.1:0-8876 GCF_052095695.1 Halomonas sp. | reverse complement strand
CGACCACGACCACGACCACGACCACGACCACGACCACGACCACGACCACGACCACAGTGAGCATAATCACTAAGTGGCTGTAGCCACCAACAAATAACCTCCAACGTGCTGCTCAGCTATTAGTCGAACTATTAATAGCCGTGAGCAGCCACTCGCGGAAGGACGCCATGGCGTGGGTTTCTGTCCGTGTCTGTAGGCGAGTAAGCCAGTACCCCCCCAAGCTGACAGTGGTGTCGAAAGGCTGTATCAACGCGCCACTGTTCAGTTGCCGGGAGAACATCAACGGTGGCGCCAATGCCACTCCTGCCCCTTGCAGAGCGGCTTCCACCATAGCGATGGAAGAGTCAAACACAATGCTTTTGGTCATCGGGAAGCTGCGGGGCAGCCCTGCCGCCAACAGCCACTCTGTCCACTCATCGGCGCGATAAGAGCGCAGCCAAGTCTCGCCTAATACATCGGCGGGCGTTGAGAGCCGGGAGGCAATCGCAGGAATACACATTACTGAGAGCGACGCCGGTAACAACGGCTGGGCAGCGGTGCCGTGCCAAGCGCCCGTGCCAAATCGAATAGCGAAATCAAGACCTTCAGCAGCTAGATCTGCGCGATTGTTATGGGTCGAGAGCCGCAAATCGACAAATGGATACTCCTCCTGAAAATCTTCCAACCTTGGCAGCAGCCAGCCAACGGCAAAAGTGCCCACCACGCCGACGTTTAATACTTCGCGGTAGTTACTTTCGCCTAACCGATCCAGCGTATGCGACATCTGATCGAATGAGCTTTTTAGCACGGGCAGTAGCAGTTCACCCTCTTGGGTGAGCATCAGCCCACGGGGCAAGCGTTTAAATAGCGGCACCTTCAGTTGGCTTTCAAGCAGCTTAACCTGATGGCTAACCGCCGCCTGGGTCACATGCAGCTCTTCTGCCGCTCGGGTAAAACTCAAATGTCTGGCGGACGCTTCAAAAGCACGTAAGGCCTTTAATGGCAGGTAGGAACGCACCAGATGACCTCCAAATTTTTCTAATGGCTCATGCAAAATATCGCCGCTTGTGAATAACGGTAGCGCACCGTATGTTAGCTTTTTAGCACGCTTATATAGCGACGTTCCCGCTTATCTATATAAGTGAAACTCATTAAACGCTTTGTTTAAACACTAGGAACAGGATTCTGGCATGCGTAAGATGTTAGCAGCAAAAACCCGCCTTATCATGGCAACTTCGCTATTATTTGGTGGTTCTGCCTGGGCGACTGATGAGGCTGATAGCGCCGCAATTGAAGCGCTGGTGAACGATACTATTGCCCCACTGATGGATGAGCATCGTATCCCAGGCATGGCGGTCGCGATTAGTACTAATGGCCAGCAGCATTATTTTAATTATGGGTTCGCCAATCAAGAGGCGGACATCCCAGTCACTGACGCAACACTTTTCGAGCTAGGCTCTGTCAGTAAGGTCTTCACTGCTGCACTAGCAGGCTATGCACAGTCTAGCGGCGCGCTTTCGCTTTCTGACCCGGCTAGTCAATTCTTACCTGCCCTTAAAGGCAGTGCCTTTGATGGCATCACGCTGTTGGAACTGGGGACCTACACGGCAGGCGAGCTTCCGCTGCAGTTTCCTGACGCGGTTGAAAATGAAGAGCAGATGATCGACTACTATCGCCAGTGGCAGCCTGTGTCCGCCCCTGGCAGCCATCGGCTCTATTCCAACCCAAGCATCGGCTTGCTCGGCTACCTAACCGCACAACGCCTTGATAAGCCATATGAGACCCTAATGGAGGAAGTGCTGTTCGCTCCGCTCGGGCTTGAGCACAGCTACTTTCAAGTACCAGAAGGGCAGCAGGCGCATTACGCCTACGGTTATTCCAAAGAGGACGAACCGGTCCGGGTGAACCCAGGTGTGCTGGATGCCCAAGCTTACGGTTTGAAATCGACGGCCGCAGACGTTCTAACGTTTGTGGAAGCGAATATGAAGGGTGCTGGGCTTGAGTCTGGAATGGATGAAAGCAAGCTTCATGAGGACACGCTTGATGAGTCCCTAAGCCACGCCTTAGAGATCACGCGCACTGGGTACTTTGGGTTCGGTAATATGACTCAGGGCTTGGGTTGGGAGAGCTACACTTACCCAGTGGCGCTTGAGCAACTACTGGAAGGTAACTCGCTTGAGATGATTTTGGAGCCAAACCCCGCCAATCGCTTAAGCCCGCCGTTGACCCCACGCCAGGATGCGCTCTACAACAAGACCGGCGCCACCAACGGCTTTGGTGCCTACGTGGCCTTTGTGCCTAGCGAGCAAATCGGTATTGTGCTGCTGGCTAACCGCAACTACCCCAACAGTGCGCGTATTGAAGCGGCTCATCATATTCTGACGGCACTGACCGATGCACCCTGAAGTATTCTTCACGCGTGCTTTTAAGATTGCCGCCTTCGGGCGGTATTTTTATGCCATCACCGCGCGTATCGCATCACTGAAAGTTGCATTCTCGGCTCTCGATAAGGAGACTAGCACCCCTTCCCCCTTACTTTACGTCCCCTGCGAAGAGCCTTCCTATGCGCCTAAACGCTGATTTTAGCCACTTTGCCTGTGTTACCCCGGAAGAGTATCAATGGGTCGACTCCCCCAGTCCGGGAGTAGAACGCATGATGTTTGACCGGATTGGTGGCGAAGTCGCACGTGCGACTAGCCTGGTTCGCTACGCCCCCAACTCGCAGTTCGAGCGGCACATGCACGGCGGCGGTGAAGAAATTTTGGTGTTAGAGGGTGTCTTCGCCGATGAACATGGCCGCTACGCGACGGGTAGCTACTTAAGAAACCCCGTGGGTACCGGCCATACGCCGAAGATTGGCGAGGAAGGCGCGCTGATTTTTGTCAAACTGCATCAGTTTGATCCTAACGACACACTACAGCTGGCAGTGCCTGCCCATCGGCTTCCCTGGCAGCCTGATAGACGCCCGCGCATTGTCTACAAAATGCTGCACACCTACAAACAGGAGCGCATCAGCCTAGAAAACTGGGCTGCGGGCACGTCTATTACGTACCCGACCCTGATGGGGGGAATGGAGTTCTTGGTCTTAGAAGGTACCCTCAGCGATACTGAGCAAAGCTACTCTGCGGGTACTTGGTGCCGCTACCCCAGTGGCGCGGCCCCGGCGCTCACCGCCGGTAGCGAAGGCGTCATGATGTATCTTAAACGAGGTCATTTGCCGGCCGCTTAGGCGTGCGATAGACCTACAAAAGGGAGCAGCGTGAGGGCGGCAATCAGCCCTACCGCTATCAACACCAGCACGACTTGTACCGGGTGCGCGCTCAGGCGGCGCCACAGCGTTGCCGCCTCGCCGCGCTCAATCGTCGCCTGGTGCTCACGCTGCACGCGCTCAAAGCGCTCGGCTTGATAAGCGTTCAACGCAGCGGTCGCCGCTTCATGCTGATGTGGATTACGCAGCCAAATGGCATCGACACCTAAGCGGAAAAAGCCCGCCTGGGTTTCATAGGTATCAAAGCCGTGCGCTGCGAATAGATCGCGCACTTCCATCGCTTCCTCATCGGTCACGTGGCGCAGCCGGAACAGTAGTTCAGCCATTGGTTTTCCTCATGTATTACTGCTTCGCAGATTGAGTCTATGGCAAGTGTATAGCCTTTTATTACCCTAAGCCCGCCATCAAGCGCTGTCTTTCATGGATCTCGGTCAGCACTGATGATAAATAATCGTTACCATGCTGGCATTCAGCCAGTTACGCTGGCCGCTTTATAGGAACAGACTATGCCCCTCCGCCCGCTTGGCGATTATCTTGAGGCACTTCGCTCAGATACACCGCTGGTTCACTGCATGACGAACTACGTCGCTATGAATAGCACCGCTAACTTGCTGCTAGCCACAGGGGCCTCGCCCGCCATGCTGCATGCGCCTGAGGAAGTGGCTGAGTTCACCGTTCTCTCTGCGGCACTGTCTGTCAATATTGGTACGATTTCTGCTCACTGGGCCGATGCTATGCTGATCGCAGCGGCTACTGCCGATCAACATGACATTCCGTGGGTGTTAGACCCTGTCGCCGTTGGCGCAACGCGCTATCGCCAAACTCTTTGCACACGACTGCTGGCCTTGAAGCCTGGCGTTATTCGCGGCAATGCTTCTGAAATTCTCGCCCTCAATGGCTTGGCCAGCCAAGGCCGTGGCGTGGATGCAACTGCCACCACAGGGCAAGCCGTCGAGGCTGCAATAGCGCTGGCACAAAAGCACGGCTGCGTGGTGGCCATGACCGGTGAAAGCGACTGGGTGACCGATGGCACACAGCATTATCGAATTGAGGGCGGCCACTCGTTGATGCCGCATGTCACGACGCTGGGCTGCGGGCTGAGCGCGCTAGTGGCCGCTTTTGTGGCCGCTAATCGCAAGGCGGCACTGGGCGCAACATCGGCCGCATTGGCCTGTTTTGCCGTTGCTGGTGAACGTGCGGGCAGCCACGCGCAAGGCCCCGGTAGCTTTCAAGTAGCCCTTCTGGATGCGCTCTACCAACTCACCCCTACGGATCTCACTACGCATACTCATCTGGAGGCGGTCTATGCCGTTTGATCTATCGCTGTATTTAGTCACCGATGCCGCGCTATGCCACGATTACGGATTGGAAAACACGGTCGAATCCGCGGTAAACGGCGGCGTGACGATCGTCCAGCTACGCGATAAGCACGCCAGCGACGCCCAGATGATTGCGCAAGCAAAACGGCTGAAAAGCGTACTGGCGGGCACCGGCGTACCGCTGATTATTAACGACCGCTTAGCGGTAGCGCTAGAAAGTCAGGCAGACGGTTTGCACGTAGGGCAAAGCGACACCGCCGTGCAAGCGGCGCGGGCAGCGATGGGCGAGCAGGCGATTATTGGCCTTTCGATCAACACGCATGCCCAGCTTGATGCAGCGCCACGGGCACTGCTCGACTATGTAGGGGTTGGCCCGGTGTTTGCCACCGGAAGTAAGCAAGATCACGCGCAGCCAATTGGCTTTGACGGCTTGGCCGCACTGGTAGCCGCATGCCGGCTCCCCAGCGTTGCCATTGGTGGGCTAAAGGCTGAACACTCGAACCATGTACGGCGCGCAGGCGCAGACGGCTTAGCGGTTATTTCGGCTATTTGCGGCCAGCCCGACCCGGCTCAAGCCGCGCGGGCGTTTAAAGCGGCAACAGCCTCATGAATCAGCTAGTGCATCTCGTTACGTTTGTGCGGGTTGCCGAGCTGGGTAGCTATACACAAGCAGCGCAGGCGCTGCGATGGAGAGTCACTCATGTTACCTAGCCTGTTTATATCTCACGGCTCGCCGATGCTGGCGCTGAACAAAACTCCCGCTCATGCTTTTTTACGCGAATTGGGCAAACGTCTCTCACCTAAAGCCGTTATCGTGATATCGGCACATTGGGAGAGTTCGTCACTCAAAGTAAGCACCACCGCCAAGCCAGAAACGATTCATGATTTCGGAGGATTCCCGCGGGCGCTTTTCGAATGCCAGTACCCTGCTTCAGGCGACCCTGAGCTTGCCGAACGGCTGGCGCTGTTACTGGATGCCGAGCGAGTAGAGCGTGGCATGGACCACGGTGCCTGGGTGCCACTTTCGTTGATGTTTCCAGCTGCTGATGTGCCCGTCGTGTCACTATCATTGCCCGTGCACTGGCGTAATAGCGAGCTTGTCGCGCTTGGCGAAAGGCTGTCGGCACTGCGAGAAGAAGGTATTTTGATTATCGGCTCAGGCAGCCTGACCCATAACTTGTATGAGCTGATGCCGATGGGCAGTCAAATGCCCACCTGGGTAGATGAGTTTTCAAGCTGGGTGACGCGCCATGTGGCCGCTAATGATCGTGACGCACTGCTGCACTGGGAAAAGGCGCCGCAGGCCAATAGGAACCACCCCACACCTGAGCACTTTCAACCGCTGCTTGTCGCGATGGGCGCCGGTAACGAAGCAACTCAGCTGCATCACAGTGTTGAGCACGGCGTGCTAGCGATGGATGTCTACCAGTTTGCTTGAGGGCAGATTAAGAGGTTGGGCGGCGTTTTAAGGTAGTCCGACGGTCGTAGTACGCCACAGCAATCCCACTACCCACAATCAAGACGCTGCCCACCCACACCCAGATATCCGGCATTTCACCCCAAAACCACCAGCCCAGTATCACTGCCCACAGCATGGCGGTGTAATCAAACGGTGCGGCGATAGCCGCCGGAGCAAACCGAAAGGCCAGGGTGATAAACACCGTTGCCGCCACGCCAAGCACGCCCGATGCCATAAAACCTGCCCAGTGCCAAAGTTGGGGCGTTTGCCACACCCAAGGCAGGCTCACCGCGGTCACTAAGAACGGCACTAGCGTGACATAGAACACCATAGCCCAGAGATACTCACGAGCGCCGTAGCGGCGCGCCGTAATCATCATCAGTGCATAAAATAGGGCCGCCGCTATCATGCTGAGCGTGCCTATTTGAAATGCACCCTCACCAGGACGCACCACCACGAGCACACCGACAAAACCCACCAGTGAGGCGGCTAGCACCGGCGGTGCAATTCGCTCGCCAAGCAAAGGCACAGATAGAAGTGTGACAAACAACGGAGCGACAAAGGCAATCGCCGTCGCCTCAGCCAGCGGAAGCAGTGTTAAGCCCACCACGAAGAACACCATGGTACCGGTATAAATCAAACCTCGAACGGCATGCATCCCTGGCCTTCGAGTACCCAGTTTACGCAGCCCTCCCGAAAAATGGGCCAGCAGGGCAATAAGCGGCAGCGATATCAGCGTGCGAAAGAAAATAATCTGCAGGGGCGAGTGCACCTCACCAAGCCACTTGGCGACGGCGTCACCCAGCGCTAGAAAAAACACGCCGACACACATGCTGAGAATGCCCTTTAGCGACGTTGTCACCGCTGCCTCCTATTTATTAATCGTTCAAAACAAAAAACCCCGCCAACGCAGATTGGCGGGGTTATATGCCAGTAAAGTGCGTTATAAACTGGCGTTAACCACCATGCAGTCCATGCCTTGAGAGTGCAGTTGGCGGCATGCCTGACGTGCTCGCTGCTCATCAAGCGCGACTAAGCGGGCACGATAAACCGGCGTTTGACCAGCGATGGTATCTACTTCAACACGGCCACCGACGCTTTGGTCTACCCGCCGCGCTGCCTGCTGGGCAAGATGCCTTGCCTGCGTTTCTTGGCTAAAGGCGCCTACTTGGATTCCCCAACTGCCACCGGATTCAGATACCGAGGCCATCTGCTGCTCACGCTCAATAAAAGCCTGTAAGGGATCATGCTGCGGCGCGGCTTGCTGCTCATTGAGACGCTGTATACTCGACACGTCAGCCAGCTGAGCATCGAGATCTTGAGCAGGCATCGACGACTGCGAAGGAGATGGGGATGGCGTGGTTTCCACGACGGCCAGCATGGGCTGACGCTGCACCGGCGGCGTAACCGGTTGGGGCGGCGTCAACGCAGTGGGACCAAATGTCATAAATTCTTGCGCTACATTGGTGCTGGCCATCCAGGTTGACTGGTCGCGTAATGACGCACGCAAAAAGCCGCGGTCCAGCAAGTTAGCCATATGGGTATCACGAGACTGAGCGGAAAAGCCGCCCATTACCACAGCCATCAGCCGGCGATTGCCGTGTACGGCCGTCGTCGCCACGTTAAAACCAGAGGCGCGAATAAACCCAGTTTTAAGGCCATCAGCCCCGGGATAATCACGCACTAAGCGGTTGTGGCTGGTATGCCGGGTGCCACGGTAAGTGAACTCTTGCAGGCCAAAATAATGATAGTACTGAGGAAAATCCTGCATCACGCGCACAGAAAGCGTGAGCATATCGCGCGCGGTGGTCACCTGGCCGTCATCCGGTAAACCGGATGCATTGCGAAAGGTCGTGGCGTGCATGCCTAATTCGCGGGCTTTGGTCGTCATCATGTCACTGAAGCGCTCTTCGGTGCCGCCCAGCGCTTCCGCTATCACCGCTGCGACATCGTTAGCTGAACGCACCGCCAGTGCACGTATTGCCGTATCAACAGGAATAGAGCTTCCCGCTGCTAGCCAGAGTTTTACGGCCGGCTTAGCAGCGGCAACGCTAGAAACGGGCAAGGGCTGGTCAATACGCAGGGTTCCAGCGTGAAGCGCCTCGAAGGTCAAATACAGCGTCATCATTTTAGTCAGCGATGCAGGAAAACGCTGATCATCAATATTTTCGGCATACAGCACTTCACCATTATCCAAATCGACCACAATGCCCGCATAGCGCGGATTATCAGCGTGAGCGCTGGTGATCAACGACAGCATGAGTAGTAGCCCCATACTCACTGTCCATGCCGCCGATGCTTTACCGACAGCGTGTTTTACCCTCGCATACATGCCTCTGCCCCTTGCTCGTTATCAACGCGCTCATACTGTTCCACTACCATGCCACACTCAAGGCGCAACACAAGGCTTTCCCATGACGGCAAAGTACTCATTATGGCTACCTATAATAGGCTCAGTATATACCCAGTTCGGCTCACCTAGGGAGAGTTAGCTGAGAGGTATAAAAAAACCGACCCAAGAGGGTCGGTTTTCATTCGCTATTCAAGACGCTGACGACAGAGGATTACTCTTCTGCTGCGGCTTCTTCAACAACGGGACGATCAACTAGCTCAACATACGCCATAGGCGCGTTGTCGCCGGTGCGGAAACCGCACTTAAGAATACGGATGTAACCACCCGGACGCTCAGCGTAACGCGGGCCTAATTCGTTGAACAATTTGCCGACCGCTTCTTTAGAACGCGTACGGGCAAACGCCAAGCGACGGTTTGCAACGCTATCCTGCTTAGACAAGGTGATCAGCGGCTCGATAACGCGACGCAGTTCCTTGGCTTTCGGCAGGGTTGTCTTAA
>NZ_JBQDLQ010000118.1:0-9143 GCF_052095695.1 Halomonas sp. | reverse complement strand
CGATGGCGTTCCAGCTGGCGTTAAAGATGGCCGCGAGCAGTACAACCATTGTTATTTCTAGGCTCATATCACCGTATCCTTGAGCGGCAGGATGCTACGTTAAGAAAAACTAGTTTCCCCAGCATAGTCCAAATTACTATGAACGCATGTGCCCGCACTCGCCAGTATGCCCGGCAGTCCATAGCAGTGGTCGCCGTGCACGTGAGTAATCAAGATGGCTTTCAGCGAATGGAACGACAGCTTCGTGTGCAACACCTGATGCTGGGTGCCTTCGCCACAATCAATCAGGTACCAGCCCTTCCCTGTACTCTCTCGCAAAGCGATGCCGGAGACGTTTCTTGTTTTAGTGGGCACACCGGCGGAGGTTCCCAGAAACAGTATGTTCATATCTTATTAGTACTCTCTTGTTCGTAATCTCTTGTGCGCACGCTTGGGGCCAAGGCGCTGAGCCAGTTAGCTAAATTAATATACACAGGCGTCAAATCACCGCAGGCGCGTCAGCGACATAAGTGACTACACTGATTAGGCAACTCATTCTATGTATAGGAAATATCTGCCATGGAAGCCACGAACGAGAAAGTCTTTATCAGCCCTGCCCGCTACGTTCAGGGTGAAGGTGTAACCGCACGCGCCGGCCATTATGTCTCTACACTAGGGAAAACGGCGCTGCTTATTGCCGACGACGTTGTCTGGAAAATTGCGGGCAAGGAGCTCAGCGCTAGCCTGGAAGGCGAAGGCGTGAGTTTCGAGCGCGCGGTGTTCGAAGGTGAGGCTTCTAACCGCGAAATCGACCGTCTCGTTGAGCTTGGCCGCAAGCAGCAGGCGAAAGTCATCATCGGCTTTGGCGGCGGTAAAACCATCGACACCGCTAAAGGCGTGGCCGAAAAGCTGGGCGCGACCTGTGCCATACTGCCCACGACCGCCTCCACCGATGCGCCCACCAGCGCCCTATCGGTCATCTACAGCGACGATGGCGAGTTCGAATCCTATCGCTTCTACAGCAAGAATCCCGACCTGGTGCTGGTAGATACCGGCAT
This sequence comes from Halomonas sp., assembly GCF_052095695.1. Lineage (GTDB taxonomy): Bacteria > Pseudomonadota > Gammaproteobacteria > Pseudomonadales > Halomonadaceae > Vreelandella. Next base: position 8,106 of record NZ_JBQDLQ010000118.1, on the reverse strand, counting down.
CATCTGCAAGGCGCCGCCGCGCTTTTTGGCCTCCGGAATTGCCGATGCGATGGCCACCTGGGTCGAGGCGCGCGCCGCCATCCGCGCCAACGCCAACAACATGGCGGGCGGCAAAGCCACCTTGCTAGGCGCGACCATCGGCCAGAAGTGCGAAGAGATTCTATTCGAGCACGCCATGCTGGCCTATCAGGCCAACCAAGCACAAATCGTCACGCCCTCGTTCGAGGCGGTGGTGGAAGCCAATACCCTGCTCAGCGGTTTAGGCTTTGAAAGCGGCGGCTTGGCCGCAGCACACGCTATCCATAACGGCTTTACCGCCCTGCACGGTGAGATTCACAACCTTACCCACGGCGAAAAAGTGGCGTACGGCACGCTCGCGCAGCTGATTCTCGACCAAACGCCCCAGGCGGAGCTTGAAGAGTATCTGGATCTCTACCTCGCGCTGGGCCTGCCGGTGACCTTGAAAGCACTTAAGCTTGACCAGGCAAGCGAAGAAGATCTTTATCGTGTAGCCGAGGCGGCACTGAAGGAAGGCGAATCAAGCCATAATCTGGCGTATGAACTGACGCCTCAGCAAATCGTCAGCGCTATTAAAGCGGTGGATGTGCATGCGCGAGCGTTTATGGAGAAAGTTGGCCTGAGCGAGTAAGTCCTGAAAGGCGGAGTGCTTCGGCGCTCCGCCCTGGTCTCACTTTCCCAGCCGCGGCAAGCCCCCTTAAACACATAAACCAGCACATAGTAAAAATGCCACGCGCTTTGAATCCCTCTTAAAAGATTGTTATGCACATGATCAAGGCTTTACTCAACACTTGGTTCCGGTAAAACAGGGGGCGTGCTGTCCATATACGTTAGAAAGTCTTCCCAGATGTCATGCGTTCTTTGTTTCGTTAACCGGGTACGGCAAGTAATGCCCATGACGCCTCGAATGGTCCCATCGCGCCATTGCGTATAGACAGAGCCGCAATGGGCAGCAGCATACGCCTGCCACTGCTTTTGAGCCACCTTGATAGCATCGGCTAACACAGGGTCAACCGCGTTATGTTCAACGCTCGTTTCCAGATAGTGGGTGAGGTCATCCTCGGCGGCCTCTAACTCGATAGCCGCGCACCGATTGGTCTCAAGCGTATTCATTATATTATTGCAATCAAGCTCCTCGTCGCCAGCAACGGTTGACAACGACATGGCAGCAGAACTATTAGTAAACACTTTTTCATTTTTCCCCAAAAGCACATAACGTACTGGCTAAGCTGCCGCAGCATAGCGCAGTATCGGTCGGCTTCATCCACTGGTTAGGGTCAGTAATCGTTCACCCGCGACCTCAATATCAAACCCTTGCTTCAACTGCCCCCACCATTGCGCTACGAGAAAACCTTGTTGGGCTAACTATTCACGTTTTCCATAGTAGTGGTCATCGTGCACATGGGTAATCAAGATTGCTTTCGCCCTCATTTGCGGCTGGTTTGGAACCCAGCGGAAAACCAGTCCGGCAACATGCGCTTGCCATAGCCAGAAGCTAATTTTAATTTAATTATTCTGGACATGGCGTGCTTTCCCCTGGATTAAGAATGACTTCGTATTGGGCTTGAAAGTCATTACCGCCACCCCACATTGTAGCGGGTGTTTCAAAGCCTACTTTTACAATGCATCAATTCCAAAAGAACACCTCTGAGCCGTGAATCCTTAGAGATTCAGCGCGCCACTCCTTAATTTTTGGAAAGCTTGCCTCACCTCTATAACTGGTTTTATCTATCATCCTGCTTTGTTCAAAACCATAAGGATAAGAGCTCGATATTCAATATACCCAAGCATCCTGAATGGGCTTTCCTTCCCCATCTGTGACGAGAATTTCAGCCTCAGGCTGAAGAGTCTTGTTTATTGGATAAACAACACAGCCTGATAGCGATAGAGTAATCGCTAGTATTAGTAGTTTCATATTTGATTAGCTATAACGTTTTACTTAAGGGGCGACCGGAGCCGCAGGCGGAGGGAACCACAAGCGCAGCTTGTGGTTCCCTCTCGACCAAATTATTAGGCGAATGGGTTACCACTTATTGAACTCAGCGTTAGGTATTTGCAATGCGGACAAGGATGGCACTGACGACTGAACCAACGCAATACACTCCTGAAGCGACAAGATTGCTTGAAGTGAGCCGCTCTTGCCTTTGACAATAAAGTCGATGAGAACAGAACCATCCCCATTGACGTAGAACTGCAAGGTTTCATCAAACTGATCAATTAGCCCGAGATGATTTCCGGGGTGGTTCAACACTCCATTCATTAGCGCCTTTATCTCAGGAAGATCGTGATATGACTGATCTTCCGGCATTCCGAGACCGAAACCTTCGGGGCGCGTATCTTCAAAAAATAACACAAACCCTGGGCGATTTTTTTCAGGCCATTCCGCCATTACTGATGTTCCTTTCTGTCACCTAACGCCCGCATTTGCGGCTGATTTGGAGCACAGCGGAAAAGCCGACAACATGCGCTTGTCAGGTGATTTTCCACGCTCGTAGCTACAGATATTTCCCAAAATATTCACCTACAGCCTTATGACAATATTTGTCTTCACCTCGCCAATACTCAACAAAAACCCAGTCATTCCTACCTTTAACGGGTCGATCGTAGCTGCCAGGCTTTAACACACCAATACTGGCTAAAATTTCAATTAATACCTGTCTTTCCGCTTTGCTAGACTTTACGACACCAGCCAATCTTTTTTCCAAGGCACTCGGATAATCTGATGGTTCCGAGAACTCGATGGTTTTCAATATTTCCTTGAAACAATAAACATCTTCATCATCAGGTTCAGGGATGTCTGTATTTGCAAATTGGTTTAAGTCAAAGTACGTGTACAAGATATCACCATGGCGGACACCACCCCATTTAATACGCTCAAAATTCAATACGTTTATATCAGTGTCGTCATAATTCTGACGGCCCACTACCCCGTACTGGCAATCCCGGCACACCCCGCAGGTATAAGAGTGTGAAGTGGGCTTCCCATCAGTATATGAAGTGCCGGATATAACTGGTGTATATTTATGCACTGGTATTTTTCTGGCAATTGAATACGAAGATAAAGAAGACCTCCAGTCCAAACGGCGAGATGTCAGGCTACTTAAAAAACCTTTAGCAATTTTCTCTCGTGATATTTCACTAACCAAATTTTCAATAGCTTCTATGCACGTATCATGAGAAATTGAAATCGGATCAAACATTAAACCTTGTGACTTAGCGTACTCAAAGTTGTCACCAGATAGGACTCTATCTTTGGAGTCAATCCATCCATTCTTCCAGTAGGTGGAGAATAATATGTTCTTCGCTTTCTTATCCATACTCGATTCTATGTTCACTTAACACCGCCATAAACCGCGCGAGCTTGCAAGCGTCGGGCGGCCATAGGGAGCGAATTTAATGGCCTTGTTATACGGCATTACCAGGTAACCGCTTGGAGAACCAAGCATGAACAAAACCCGACTGATAAAACTGAACAGGCAAATTAAAACCACCGCGCTCGATAATCGACTTAACATCATCCGGAGGCAAAATTGAAACGTCTTTTGCCCATGCTAAGTGTGTTTTTTCGATGGCATCCGCGGGCAACTTTGCAGCGTGTAGCATACTTACCCATACCTTAAGCAATGCTTCATATTCAGGTGTGCCAACAGATGATGAAAGGTCAGCACTAACCAAAATACCGTTGTGTTTCAATCTGTTTGAGATCTCTCGGAAAAAACTTGAACGTTCCTTATTATCGAGAATAAACTGAGAAACCATAAAACATGTGGCTGCATCATGAAGCTCAATATCTGATAATGACTCCAGATAACCCTCATGGAACGTACAACGAGAAATAAAGCCTTCTTTCTCGGCTTTTTGACGGCATACATCAAGCATTGCACCAGAGGGCTCGACAGCAGTAAACCTCCAACTTGGAAACCTGCTGGCTAAATAAGAAAGCTCCGCACCAGCCCCCAATCCGACACAAAGTATTCGGGCAGTCTGAGGCAGCTCTGAAAAAATCCATTCGAGCTGAAAGTAGAGGCCGTCATGAACAGGAGCCAGTTTTTTCTGCTGCTCTTCATAGCCAGAAGCCTGTTTATCAAAAGCGGCTTTGAGTTCATCTTGATTCATGGGGCATAAGCTCCTAAGACGTATAACGCTTGAGTTAAGCCGTGCCGCGAAGCGGCATCGGCTTGGACGAATTGTTAGGCTGCACTGCGCTGGCCCAGGTTTTGCGAAAAGCGAAGCAAGAATCCATCCGGATCTTGCACAAGGAACTCGCGCTGGCCTTTTTCGGCATCTGGCGTTACGCGATACCACGAATCTCTAAGGTTCCGAAACGGGATGAAGTTGAGCAAAAGGAGGGCCGAAAGCACCTTTCCGACATCTGCAACCTCAATCTGGAAGTTGATGCCTCGGCCGAAAGGCTTTTCTAAAGGCTCCACATTCCAACCTTGAGCATGACGCTGCTCAAGCATCAGCTGTGCGTGTCCGAGTTCAAGGTATGCGAATGGTGGAGACTCGCGACGATGCCGAACACTGAAGCCGGCTGCTTGGTAAAAATGCAGCGACGCCTCAAGTGAGGTGACCGTTAATTCGGGCACCAGCGGATTCCAACACGGTATTTCTGCCATATCTTCCGCCAAGTAATGCCCCTTCGTGCGACCTAACAGTGATTATACGGCAGGCTACATAACCTCAATAAACGCGACGGCACGTTGATTGAGGTTATGCTGCCCCAAGAATCGACTCTACCCCATTGTTTCTGCTGAGAGCAAAGCAAAATTTGGCAGCATATCTAAAACTTGTGTGCCTGCATGTTTTGCCGGTTTCAATCATACTGACGCATGCGCATCACCCGGCAATGCGCATGCGGTTGAGGGGCACAATAGCGTGGGTCTCGCGACAAAGTGATATGCCATTACACCAGCCCCACACACATCACATCCCCACTAAACCACTGCTGCTTAAGCCCCCGCTGCTTCTCCAACAACAGCGTTAGATAATCACGCAATGGATGGACAGATGGCAGCGCGGCAAGGTGCTTGCGCAGCCTGCGCTGATAAGGAAACTGCTCAGCAGGCACGTGCAACGGCGTGGCATTTTGGGCAAGCCATTCAATGCCGGGCAAGAGCAAGTGGGTAGCGTTGCTATCCAGCGCTAGCGTAACGCCTTTTACATCGAAATCACCCGCATAGATATGTGGCCGACGGGTTTTGCGCCACGCCTCTGCCAGTATGGCAAAGCCGCCGCCGTAGTGGCTGTCGCCGCGGTAGACGACCAGCGGGTTTGTGTAGCTGCTTAGCGCAGGAACATCCGGCGAAAACGCATAGAAGCTGTCCAGGTTTTCGACCTGAATCAACGCGCTAAACGCGCTCAGTTTTAGCGCCTGCACATCCACATCGCGAATGGTGCGTGGCTCGCTGGCAAGCCCGGTTATTGGCTGAGGAGCGAAGCTTGCGAGCACTCGCCGCACACGGGGGCTTTCGCGCGTGGCTTTGTCTTCTTCTACGCCCTCTTTCGCTTGGGCGGTGCTGGTTAGGCCGCTGAGGGAGCGGCCTAGTGGTGCTATTCGGGCGCTCTCTAGTACGTCATCAATTTGTGCCAGCAGGGCGGCGTCAAAACGTAGCGTTTTACCATTGATGCGCGTGGCCAGGTCAATATCGTGTTGGTGGCACCAGGCGACTACGTCGTCTACCCACTGGCGGCGGGGCTTTTCTACCGTGGGCTGGCGGAGTAGTTCGCGGGCCACACCATTAAGCCCATTGCGGGCGCGACCGGGTAGGTTCATACGGCCAGCTGCAGTTCAACGTCGTGGATCAGGCGCAGGTGGTTGAAGGTACTCGCCTGGCTCTCCTGCTGTTTAAGCCGAAACGCTTTCTGATCACTGCGCGGCAGGCCCTGGTATTCGGAAATCACCTGGAAGAGCCAGATTTCATCCGGCCATTCCAGCGGGCTTGCGTGCAGGTACTCAAGGGCGCTGACCGGCTCCGTCTGAGGCTGGTCGATCACGCTCAAATAGAAGTGCTCCACATCCTGCTTAAGCGCCTGCTGGCGGGCGGCGGCCAGGCTGCTTTCTTGTGCTTGAGCAGGGGCTGCGGCTTCCACCGTTTGCGTAGTGTGGCGCGGCTGGGGTAGTTGGTGGAGCAGTTCGGCGAGCACCTGGCTATCAAGGTTGCGATCCAGCGCCGGGGCGGCGGCGGCGCTTAGCGGGGCGGCTTGATTGACCAGCGTGGGCACTTCGCTGCGGCGGGCGTAGTTGCCGGGCACAAAGCCGGGGTGCTCGCGCATAAAGGCGGCCATGCCGCTCATCAGGCGGCTGCGCGCCTGCTGCTTGCGAAAGCGCGCCATCAGTTCGATCAAGCGCCGCTGCACTTCCCGCAGGCCGGTGTAGTGGTTACTTAGCTGCTGTTGCAGTTGGCTGATCAATAGCTTGCGCAGGCTGCCGTCGCTGCCTACTAGCTCAATCAGCTCGTCGAAGTCGATCAGCGCCAGGCCGTCCAGCAGGCGGGCGATCTGCTTTTGGGCGCGGTCGTTTTCGCGGATCTTGTCGTTAAGCTGGCTGACAAAACCGAAGTCGCTATTGAGCCGCTGCCATAGGCTATCAATGGCATCGGCGAAGCGTCCGTTCAGGTCATCGACCTCCTGGCGCAGGCGCATTAGCTGCTGCTCTAGCCGCCAATGCTCGCCGCGGCTGCGCGCTTCCCGGTAGCTGTGTACCAGGGCACGAATCAGCTCCAGGGTTTCGGCTACGTCGGCGTTGACGTGGCGGCGGGTCTCGTCGGCGAGCATTTCGGCGATCAGTTCGCGCACCTTGGGCGAAAGCTTCACACCGCTCTGCTCATCCGGCCGCCAGAGAATGCGCGCCGCCAGCAACTTACGCAGCGCGCTGTCGCTGAGCGATTCCAGCGGCACTTCATCGCGGGTGTAGGCCTGCATGAGAACATCGGAATGCTTGCCCAACAGCGCCAGCCGTCCGCTGCCGGTTTTTAGCAGGCGGCTTTCCAGCTCACTCACGCTCGTGCTCGTGCTCGTGCTCACGCTCTTAATCACAGAAGGGCCTCCTGCGAACCGGAGCCTTCCTCTTTATCCGCGTCAATCGGCAGGTTCTCTTCATCGCGAATAAAGCGCACCAAGTCCACCAGGTAGTCGATCTTGCCGGTGACCACAAACACCTGCCGCTCTGAGTGCGGTTGGAGCAAGTAGCCGTGCTCTTTCAGGCGCTTGAAGACCTGCTTTACCTGGGCATCTAACTGGTCACTTTGCGAGCCGAAAAAGCTGTCGGTGGCCAGGCGCTCCAGGCGTTCGCGCAGGCTCTGGTTATCTTCACACTTGGCGCTGAACTCCGCCGGTTTGAGCACATCGCCGGGGGCAGCCAGGGTATCGCGACCTAACGCCTCTTGAACCAACTGCAGCCACTCCAACAGCGGCAGCAGGCTATTGAGCGTGTCGCCCAGCTGGCGGGAGAGCTGATCTCGGGCGTTGTCGTTGAGCTGACGCCAAGCCAGAAAGTAGACGCTACCGTCTTCATTGCTGGCCAAACGGCGGTTGAGTGGGCGCAGGTAGGTATCGATCTCCTCGCGGGTCTCTTCGTTACTTAAATGACGATAGCCGCTTTCATCGCTGACCGGGCAGATAAACTCCCCCGCCAGCAGGCGCTCAAGCAGTGGGCCATGTTCGATCATGCTGTCACCTCCTGCTGACGTTCCTGGAGCCGTTCGGCCAGGCGGCTTAGCCGCGGCTCGATGCGCTTTAACACCCGCTTATTGGGGTGGGTGTCATCGCGGTCAATCAAATAGCGGTTGGCAAACAGCAACAGCACATCGGATTCCGGGTTGGGGAAGGCGCCGACGATATGAATGCGGTTGCTGTCGCAGGCGTCGAACAGTTTTTCGACGTTGTGGTAGGCCAGGGTGCCGATCTCGTCAATCGGCCAGTGGATGGCGATGTCCGCATCACCGCGCAGCAGGCGGGTAAACGCCAGCAGGAATTTGCACAGAATCAGGTAGGCCATGCCGTGGCTGGAGGATTCCAGCAGTTGGCGGTCGTTTTTGATCACTAGATCGGTGCCGCCTTCGTTCAGGTGCAGCTCCAGGCGTAGCA
>NZ_JBQDLQ010000117.1:0-9153 GCF_052095695.1 Halomonas sp. | reverse complement strand
AGCAAATGACTGTTAATCATTGGGTCACAGGTTCGAGTCCTGTTCGAGGAGCCAAGCTGTACTGCCTTATTTAACTATCGCTGACGGCTTACCGTTAGAGATAGCGCAAGATTCCTCGATAGCTCAGTTGGTAGAGCAAATGACTGTTAATCATTGGGTCACAGGTTCGAGTCCTGTTCGAGGAGCCATCTAGTACGCCTGGCATCATTTACGTCTTTGTAAGCTAGCAACCTTTCCGCTGTACTATATTCTTACCCCTCATTAACTGCATTGCTATATCTTAGCCCGCTGTCGAATGGCACCAGGGTGTTTTATGCTGTCTAGCCAACGGCTATGTGACGATTGAGTGCTCGAAATGGTGTTTTGATGTCGTCAATTTAGTCATTAAAAAACGCCGGCCCGTTGACGGTGCCGGCGTTCGTGAGCCCTGATGAATTAGCGTTTAGCGGCTAATCTGCGGTTGTCTTGAAGTTTGGCGTAGTCAAGTAAGATTTCTGCAGATTCAAGCACATGAGCGCGATCAACGGACGTTTTGTCGTCTTCTTCGCCCTCGCTCTCAGCATCTGAGTCTTCTGACGCACCTTCTGCACCTTCTGCGCCTTCTATGGCTTCGCTACGAGCATCCATCCACTCGTCTAGCTCATCAAGACCCAGTACGCGACGGCGCTGGTTTTCCAGAGAGAGTTGCTCGGCTTCTTGAGCTTCCATTTCGCGCTTACGCTGCTCGCGATTTAAGCTCACGCTGGTGTGCTGCTCGCGTAGTTGACGGGCCAGCGTTGATTGGCGCTCCAGGTAGCGGAAATTCGGATTGTTCTGCGCCCGGGTGTCGTGCTGGGCAATGAGTTTATCCAGCACGGTTTCTGGCTCACCATAGCGGCGATACTGCACGTTTTGTACGGTATCCCACTCTAGTGCGTTATCTAAGCTGCTTTCGCCAATCCGTTCGGGATCAATCAAACTCGGAAAAAGGATATCCGGTTCAACGCCGCGATTTTGCGTGCTGTCGCCAGAAATACGATAGAACTTGGCGCGCGTTAGCTTAATTTGCCCGTGGCTTAGATCATTAAGCGTTTGCACCGTCCCTTTGCCAAACGTTGATGTACCCAGAATCAGGCCGCGGCCATAGTCCTGTATGGCGCCCGCAAAAATTTCTGACGCTGAAGCAGATAGACGGTTGACAAGCACGCCTAGCGGACCATCGTAGTGAGTACCGGCTTCAGTATCGCCATACAGCTGAATACGGCCTTGTGCATCACGTACTTGCACCGTTGGGCCGCGATCGATAAACAGGCCGATCAGCGAGTTGGCCTCTTGCAGTGCACCGCCGCCGTTGTTGCGAAGATCCAGCACAATGCCTTCTATGCCTTCTTCTTTGAGGCGATCGATTTCTCGCGCTACGTCACGAGTAGTGCTGCGATATTCTTCTTCACCGGCTTGGAATGCGTCAAAATCAACGTAAAACGTAGGTACGTTGATCACGCCAAGGCGATGAGGCTCACCGTCGCGCTCGACCTCAATTACTTCGCCGTGAGCGGCTTGATCTTCAAGGCTAACGGTGTCGCGAGTAATTTCAACGGTTTGTGAGCGCGTCATATCAACCGCCTGAGCAGGTACTACATCCAGGCGAACGACAGAGCCTTTAGGGCCGCGAATGAGATCAACGACGTTGTCCAGGCGCATGCCGACGACGTTGACCATCTCACCGTCTTCTTGGCCAACAGCAATAATGCGGTCTGCTGGCTCCAAGATGCCTGCGCGTTCTGCTGGGCCGCCGGGCACTAGACTTGCTACTTTGACGTATTCACCGTCAGATTGAAGCAGCGCGCCGATACCTTCCAGAGAAAGACTCATCTGAATATCAAACGACTCGCTTTGACGAGGAGACAGATAGCCAGTGTGCGGCTCAATGCTGCCAGTGACTGCCGCCATGAGTACGCCGAAAACGTCTTCGGGCTCAGTCTGGTCTATACGAGTGAGCTGGCCCTCGTAGCGTTGGCGCAGGTTACTTTCAATCTGCTCGTTATCCTGATCGGTTAGTGCAAGCGTGAGGGCATCATTTTTGAGGCGTTTGCGCCACAGGTTATCCAGCTCGCTTTTACGCGTAGCCCACGGAGCATCCTCACGATCAATTTCGAGGCGCTCATTGCTCTCAAAGTCAAAGTTTAGCCCTTCATCAAGCTGTGTAAGCAGTGACTCCAAGCGCGAACGCTGCCGCTCACTAAAGGTATCGTATAATGCGAAAGCCTCGTCCAAGTCACCGTTGAAAATAGCGTCTGCCATGTGGGCTTCTAAGTGACGGTAGGGCTCAATATCACTACGTAACAGGTAAGCTCGCTGATTATCTAGAATATCTAAATAGCGCTGGAAGACATCTTCTGACCACGCTTCATCAAAGGTAATATCAGCATAGTGGCCATAGCGGAGTGAGTCCGCGATTTCCACAGCCGTCTGGCGTTGTTCATCGGTCGGCTCAAGTTGCGCTAATGCTGCTGGGCTGGTAATAACCAGCATGACAGCAAGGGCGGCCGAACGCGAAAGCGTTGCAAACAAGCTCATCAGTCAAGCTCTCCCGGATTTGTGTACACTCATTCTTCCCTAGACTCGCGTATGACCCATGAGTTGCGTAGGCCGAGGGATATTGTAGCAGGTCGTTTGCACGATGAGACTCAATCATTACTGTTATGAGGATTTCCATGTCCGAGACTTTCAACGCTGATCGTTTAACGCGTCTATGCGATTTTCTGCGCCAATCGCCGACTCCATGGCATGCTGCAGGCAATATGGCGGCACGCTTGGAGCAAGCTGGGTTTCAGCGGCTGGAAGAGAAGGCAAATTGGCAGCTGACGCCGGGTGAGCGCTATTACGTCACTCGCAATGACTCGGCGATTATTGCTTTTCAGCTGCCTGCGTCTGAATTAACCAGCCTGCGTATGATAGGCGCGCATACCGATAGCCCGGGACTGCACTTAAAGCCTAACGCGACACAGCGATCTGCTGGCTGGCTACAGCTGGGTGTGCAGGTGTACGGCGGCGTATTGTTAGCGCCATGGTTTGACCGCGATTTGGGATTAGCGGGCAGAGTGCATGTACGCCATGCGAATGGGCGCTTAGAAAGCGTACTGCTTAACGTTAACCAGCCGATTGCTATGGTGCCGAGTCTGGCGATTCACCTTGACCGCGATGTTAACAGCGGCCGCGCGCTGAATGCTCAGACGCAAATGGCGCCCGTGCTGATGCAGAGTGAGACGGCCACACTCAGCGAGCTGTTGGCACAGTGGGTAAGCGAGCAGCATGGCTTGAATGATATTGAAATAGTTGATTTTGAACTAAGTTTTTATGATGTACAGCCGCCGTCTTTGATCGGCGTCAAGCAGCAGTTGGTGGCAAGCGCGCGCTTAGATAATCTGCTTTCGTGTTTTGTAGGCTTAGAAGCGTTGTTGGCCTGTGATGGTGCTCAGGGCGCTGTATTGGTAGCCAATGATCACGAAGAAGTGGGTAGCGCCAGCGCTTGTGGCGCCCAAGGGCCATTTTTAGCCGATGTGCTCAAGCGCATTAATGCTCAAGTGGGCGGCCGTGAAGGTGATAAAGGTAGTGAGGAATCGCTGATTCAGTTGATTCAGTCGTCTTACATGATTTCGTGTGATAACGCCCACGCACTGCATCCTAACTTCCGCGATAAGCACGATGAGCGTCACGGCCCTGCGGTTAACGGTGGCCCGGTGATCAAGGTGAATGCTAGCCAGCGCTATGCCACCAATAGCGTTACAGGGGCGCTGTTTAGAGATGTGTGCCGCGAGGCGAGCGTGCCGGTGCAGTCGTTTGTAACGCGAGCGGATATGGGCTGTGGCAGCACGATTGGACCAATTACCGCCACAGAGTTAGGTGTGCCCACCATTGATGTTGGCATCCCCCAGTGGGCAATGCATTCTATCCGGGAAACGGCAGGTACTCACGACGTTGAGCACTTGACTCGCGCGCTGACGCTATTTCTTAATCGAGCGGTCTTGAGCTGACGTAGGTAGCCGAAGCAGGTAAGAGCCTAGACAGATAAGAGCAAAGCAAAAAGCCCGCTGATGTGATCAGCGGGCTTTTTTGTACTGCTTGAATGCGTTTGGTGGCTACGCCCTGATTTGAACAGGGGACCCCATCATTATGAGTGATGTGCTCTAACCAGCTGAGCTACGTAGCCTTTCAACGGGGGCGAATGATACCAGAGATATTTCACTCGTCAACTGATTCGTGCCAGGAATCATATCAGCAAACTGCCCTGCGTGGCCGATAGTGCTTTTACTCACTTCTATTTGGCTCACTGCTCGAGTGTTTTTCTGGCATTTCAGCAGTGTGCGAAAGATGTGGGCGATCAAGGGCATTGCGCCAGGCGCGGTGCAAGCCGCGCTGAACATCGTCGAAAACCTGTTGAGAAATTAACCGGTCTTGTACCATTTCTTCCATGCTCTCAGTACTTCGGCGGAGCGCAAAAAGTCGTAGCATGCGCTGTTCGAGACGATATGCATGGGGGCCAAACTGTGCTTCCGTTTGCTGGATCGCCTGGTCAACCGCGGTAATCCGGACATCGAGTATCTCATCGAGCAAGGCGCACATGCGCTCCCCGAAGAGTGGCGTTAGCCGCTGCGCATTGTAGTGGCGCAGCTCCTCAAGCGCGGCACGACGGCAAATCAGCAGCTCAAAACGGTTAGTCAGCAGCCACGACAGCGGCCAGCGTATGCGCAGATGGCGGTTGAGCCAAATGCTTGGTTTGAGCCAGAGGCTGGTGGCCAGGATTTTACGTGCTTCTCGGTTGTATCCAATACGGCCGTCTGAGCGGGCGGCATCAATAGTTCTGCCACTGTTATGCATCATGGCATCCAGGTTGTGAATGCTGGTGACGCCGCTGCCATAGCGAGGAATAAGGTCGCGTTCTCGAATTGCCAGTGTGACCAGGGCGATGGTCATTCGATCACGCTCTGGAAGGGCTTGATCAAGATCGAGCGGTGCCGTTTCAATGGCCATGTCGCGGTGATAGCGCGCAATGACTTCCTCAGTGATTGACGGGGCAATATGAAGATTGTGCGCGGTGCGCTTGACAGCATTTTCGACATCCGTGGTCGATAGTCGAATCGCTTGCTGCTGAAGAGCGCTGTCGTGGTGGCTTAGCTTATTGAGCTTTAGGCAGCGAATAACGCCGCGCAGGCTGGCGCCGTTAACTAATAGGCTGAATAGCACGAAGCCAGTGGCCAAAATAGCCACGAAGTGGCGGATCTGTTCGGGGAGTGCCGTTTGCTCCGCTATGCCCAGGGCCAGCACGAGCGTCACCGCGCCGCGCAATCCACCCCAGGTAATGGCTAGCTTGTAACTGGCGCTGATAGGGGCAGAAAGTTTGAGTCGGCTGAGCAGTGGCAAAAAGCCGAATAAAGCTACCAAGCGGGCCAGTAGGGTCGCCACGATAACCACGGCGAGCATTGGTAGCCATGCAAGCGTAATGCCCTCCAGCATTTTCGGCACCTGCAGTGCGGCTAGCAGGAACACGGTAGCACCAGCGAGCGAGGCAATTTGCGCCCAAAGTAGCTGTAAATACGCCCAGTTGGCGGGCGAAGTACGCGTTCGCCCTAGCCCGCTGAGCACTAGCCCCGTGGCCACCACCGCCACTACGCCCGATACCCCAATGCTCTCGCCAATAAGGTAGACGGGATAGGGCAACGAAAGCGTGAGCGCCGTTTGTGCTTTGCCATCATTGCCAAAAAATGCCAGTACAGCAGCGCCAATTCTTCCGGCCGCGGCGCCAAACAGTAGGCCTCCACCGAAGTCGGCCGCAAGGGCCCAGGCGCCTGCTTGCCACGTGGCAGCGGCGGCATTGCCGGTGAGCGATGCCACCAGCACGCCAACGATAGCAATGGCGGCAGCATCATTGAGTAGGCTTTCTCCTTCAACTAAGCGTATCAGTCGTGCCGGGGCGCCCACGCTGCGAAAAATAGCAATCACTGCCGATGGGTCGGTCGTCGCAATGACCGCCCCTAGCAACAGACCGGTCGAGAGTGCCACGCCGCCCAATAGCCACACCGAGACGCCGACCATACCGGTGGCAATAAAAACAGCGACCACTGCCAGCAGCAAAATAGGCGCCGCATCCGGCATCATTTCGCGGACATCGACACTCAGTGCCGCTTGAAAAAGCAAGGGAGGCAGGAAGATCCACAGGTAGATTTCGGCAGGTAGTGATGCGGTCAATAGCGGTTCGAACTGGTGGATCTCTGGCCACAGTGTTGACAGGGTGGCGTATGAGAAGCCGAGCGTCATGCCCACTAGCGCCAATAATGTCGCTTCAGGAAAGGCCGTGCGCGCAGAGAGCCACTGCACAAAAGCAATAATAGAGAGTAGCAAGCTGCCCAGGATCAGTAAGTTGAACAGTATTTCCATGGATAATACGTTCCAGCCAGATAAAGTCTGGGGCAAGTATCGATGGCTTGAGGCGATGCTTTCTTAAGCACATCGTTTATCAGGCGTGCCGCACGGCTCTGAGCACATTGATGCGCCTAGGGCCGTGCGGCGTCGTGACAATTAGACGTTGAAGCGGAAGTGAACCACGTCGCCATCTTTAACAATGTACTCTTTGCCTTCCAGACGCCATTTACCGGCATCTTTGGCGCCCTGCTCGCCGTTTAGCGAAACAAAATCGTCGTATGCGACAACTTCGGCGCGGATAAAGCCTTTTTGGAAGTCGGTATGAATCACGCCGGCGGCTTCAGGCGCGGTAGCACCTTCTTTAACCGTCCAAGCGCGTACTTCTTTCACGCCGGCGGTGAAGTAGGTTTGCAGGCCTAGTAATGAGTAGCCTGCACGAATGACGCGATCCAGTCCCGGCTCTTCCATGCCCATTTCGCTTAAGAACATAGAGCGCTCTTCATCATCTAGCTCAGCGATTTCAGCTTCCAGCTGATTGCACACGGGTACCACGAGCGCGCCTTCCTCAGCGGCGATTTCATTAACAATGTCCAAATAGGGATTGTTCTCGAAGCCGTCTTCGTTGACGTTAGCGATGTACATGGTGGGTTTCAGCGTTAAGAAGCCAAAGCTCTTCACCTGGCGCTGTTCTTCTTCGCTCAAGCCAAAGCTGCGCAGCGGAAACCCTTCAGCGACGTGCGGCTGAATGCGGTCAAGAATTGCTTTGATAGCAATTGCATCTTTGTCGCCGCCTTTCACCGAGCGAACGAGGCGTTGGCTGGCTTTTTCAACGGTATCGAGATCGGCAAGGGCGAGCTCTAGATTAATCGTTTCGATATCGGCGCGTGGGTCGACGTGGTTGGCTACGTGAATGACGTTGTCATTGTCGAAGCAGCGCACGACATGGGCGATGGCTTGGGTTTCACGAATATTGGCCAAGAACTTATTGCCTAAGCCTTCGCCCTTGGAGGCGCCCGCAACCAGGCCGGCAATGTCAACAAACTCCATCGTGGTCGGCAGTACTTTTTGCGGCTTGACGATTTCAGCGAGCTTGTCGAGACGCGGGTCCGGCATCGGAACGATACCCACGTTCGGCTCAATGGTGCAGAAGGGGAAGTTCTCTGCATCGATGCCTGACTTGGTCAGTGCATTAAACAGTGTGGACTTGCCGACGTTGGGCAGACCGACGATGCCGCAGTTGAAACCCATAAAATGTTCCTGAAAAGTGTTCTTGAAAAGCGTTTGTGTAAAATAAGGCGTGAAAGCAATCGCTATTCTACGAGATGCGCTAGCCGTCAGCCACTGACTTAACGATTGCCTATAGAAAGCTTACTCGGGTTTAAGGCTATGTAACTGATTCATGGCTTTTGCCCAGTCGCCTGATAGCGCTAATGGCAGGGTGGCAATGCACTCATCCGTGGCGCGAACAATGGCTTCTTGTTCGGCCTTGCCGGGGCGCCCAAGAACATAGTTCGTCACCTGGCGTGCTTCACCGGGATGGCCAATGCCAATCCGTACGCGATGAAACTGCTTTTGATCACCTAATGCACTAATAATATCGCGCAGCCCGTTATGGCCGCCGTGCCCACCACCCGTTTTATAGCGTGCTTGGCCGGGAGGCAGGTCGAGCTCATCATGAGCGACCAGTAAATTTTCAGGCGTAAGCTTAAAAAACTGGCACAGTGCAGCCACGGCGGCGCCACTGCGATTCATAAAGGTAGCGGGATTGAGTAGATGTAGCTCATGCTCGCCCATCCGCACTTTTGCATAGTGGCCGAAAAACTTTTTTTCCGGGCGCAGTTCGCTGTAGGCACTTTGCGCAATAGCATCGACTAGCCAGAAGCCGGCGTTATGTCGAGTGGCGTCATATTCAGTACCTGGGTTGCCTAGTCCAATAATGGCCTTTACCTGGCTCATCTTCCCACCTCCAAAAAATTTCCAGAAGAAATTTTCGACGTCGCGTAAGCGGCGGCCCGAAGGGCTGCTACCAGTGATGGCTTGTCGCAAAAAAAAATCAAGCGCCGAGGCGCTTGATTTTAACATCATGTCAGCATCACGAGGGCCATGCAGGCATGGCCCCACTAGAGTGCTTGGCGGAATACTTACTCGGCGCTAGAGCCTGCTTCGCCTTCGTCGGCTTCGTCTTCTTCTTCAACACGCTCTTTTACTTTAGAGATGCTTAGAACGGCATTGTCGTGCTCTTCACCATGAGACAGGTCAACAGAGGTGACGCCGGCTGGCATGGTAAGGTCTGACAGGTGTAGCGTCGTACCCAGCTCGACCGCCGCGATGTCGACTTCGATGAAGTCAGGCAGATCTTTCGGCAAGCAGCTGATCGCAACTTCGTTGGACAGTACGTGGAGTTCGCCGCCTTGATCTTTGATACCAACACACTTCTCTTCGCCAGTGACGTGCAGCGGCACGTTCATGGTGATTTCGTGAGTGGCATCAACGCGCAGGAAATCAGCATGGGTCAACAACGGCTTGAAAGGGTGGCGCTGCAAATCACGAACAACAACCTGCTCTTCTTTGCCATCAATCACAAGCTTGATCACTGAAGAGAAGAAAGTCTCGTCTTCGATCGCTTTGTAGAAAGCTGTTTTTTCTACAGAGATAGACTGCGCGCCTTTCTCGCCACCGTATACAACGGCCGGCACTTGCTGGTTCGCACGACGCAGGCGGCGGCTCGCACCTTTCCCCAGGTCGTTACGAACG
>NZ_JBQDLQ010000116.1:0-9298 GCF_052095695.1 Halomonas sp. | reverse complement strand
CAGGCTCTACCTGCGCATAGGCGTATTTTTTATACTGCTCAATTAGCTGCTTTTGTTGTGGGGTCATTGGTCAAACTCCCTTTTCAGCTCGCGCAATGCTGCAACGGCTTCGGTTGGCACCGGATAATCAGCCACACCGCCAAGCGCTTCATGGTCAACGGCTTCATCCGCTGCGATAAACTGCAATCCCAGCATTAGCCGCTTATGGGGGTCTGTCGCTGCCAGCGCCTTGAGTAGCAGAGACTCAGCGTGGTTCATATCTTTGAGCGCTTTCTCGGCGCGCTGCCGTTGCTGTTCGGTACTCATTGCGCTGACTCCATGCGTGCAAGTTGCAGTGCCAACTCTAGCACCGGTCGGCTAACTGGCTGGTCACGATACGGCGCTAGGATGCGGAGTAACGCGCTTAACGTAGCTGCATTTAATGCGGGTAATGTATACTTGCTCTGCATCGTGTTTTTCCTCAAACGTTGGCACGGTGTCATGCCCTCGGCCTGTTACAGCAGGCGCGGGGGTTTTTTATTGGCTATCGTTTAGCCAGGTATTGCTCCAAAGCCTGCCGGATAACATCAGATTTGGTGATCTTCTCGCCAGTTGCCATGCGTTGACGCTTGGCCTCATCTTCTAGCCTTGCGGATAAACGCTCATCCATTTTTACGGTGTGTGTCTTGGTCATAAGATAGTTTCCGTGTTGCTGTAATGCCAGTATTACCACGATAGACAGCCACGTCAAGGCGCTGTGCTTAAAATCTGAGGCATTGCAGGGCAGTAGGGCGCTACTTTTCACGCTGGGCGGCGTCAAACATCGCACGCGCTAGGCTGCGCAAGCCGTGGGGGTCATCATCGGCCGAGGTCGTGTCTATCGTCGTTTGTGCGTCCGTTTTGGGCGCTTCTGGCGTACTTGGTGGGGGTAGTCGGCGGAGTTGGTGAACTTCATCACGTAAGCTGGCGATCTCAGCCCGCAACGCCCGCAATTCATCCAGCAGGGCGCTACTGTCGGGTGTGTCTGGCGGTGTCTGTTTTTGTGGTGTCGGGTGTCGGGTATCGTTAGGAACGGGGCCATAAACGCGGATCATTTCAGATAGGTCTATTACCTTCTGGCCTTTGGCGTTCTGACCAGCAGATACGCGGCCTTTATCGACTGCCTCATACAAACTTGAGCGGTGCAATCCGTAAAGTTTAGCCATGCGGCCAACGGTTAATTCTGCCATGTAGGGAACTGCCGGGTTTTGTCTGGTGTGTACCCGACACTATGCCACGGCGTCAACGGGTGCGGGTAGTCTCTCTAGTAGCTTTCGGGGTCGTTCAATCCATCGTACATGGTTGTTCCCGTCTAATGAAAAGCCCCCAGTGATTGCGAATACAACCGGCTGGGGGCTTGCTTGCCACGCTCCGAGGTTGAAGCTGCACGCTGTCAGGGTTACTTGCAGAAAACCGGTGACTCGCTGACTGATACCGGCGGGGGCTTATGTCTTACGACGCCCTCCCCCCTGGGCAGACCTCCCCAGCCCGTAAAGGCTGGGGCGGTTGTTAGGCTGGCTCTGTGCCGAGTACCAGTGCCTTAACGGCTTCGGGGTTCACGATTGCGCCACCTAGGCGCTTGCGGGCGTACCAGCGCACGAACCCCGGGCGGGAATATGGGTCTCGGATAACGTCCAGACCTAAACGGTCAACGCAGGCATACGCTTGCTGGAAGTCGCCAAACAATGCGCCAGTAGTATCAGCGGCGGGGGTGTTCATGTCCTCAGCCAGCTCAATGGGATAGCCCAGCAAGGTGTCAGGAACGCCAGCGGCGAGCGACGGCTCAAAAATGTAGCGGCCTTCCAAGTCTTTAATTTTGCGCGCCTTATTTCTGAATGCGCGGGTCATCATCCAGGTGGCGTTCTCAAGGTATGGGGCTTTGAGGCTGTCCACCAGGTTAAACAGCGGTTCGGCGGTGGTCAGGTCGCCCGCTTCGCCGGTGAAGGTCGCGCCGATCTCATAGGTGTCTGGATCTGCACCCCAAGTAAAGTCGGCATCCGGTACGGTGGTATACGTCAGCATCCCGCGCGGCTTGCCGATACCGTCACCCAACAAAAATGCTTCGTTCTCCTGGCGCGTGAAGCGCTGGCCGATCTTGCCCTGTAGCCACTGCTCAATGTTGAGGTTGAGGTTCGAGTCCTCCAGCATTTGCAGGGTGGCTTCCACAAGGCAGTAGTGCTCATTCACTGTGATCTTGTGGCGTTCCATGAAGCTGGCGGCGGTCTTAGTGCGCTCGTCTAGCTCGCTGATCCAATCCGAACCCACTTCGCCCCGATCCACCAGCACTTCAAGCGCGTTGCTGCTGGTCTGCATGTTACTAGCCACGCTGCGTACTGGCGAGGTTTCACGCACCAGGGCAACGATACGGTCGCTCCACTCGCTGCGCACCGTGACGCCTTGGCCATCATTTGTGACACTTAACGCCTTGCTTTCAGCACCAGGCAAAATGCCCTTTTGAAAGAATTGCGCTAATTCGGGGTTACTGGTTGTTTCCATCTGGCCTTGACCTCCATGCGGTCGCCATTGCTTCGACTGAACTTCCACACTTTCAATGTGCTGTTCGAGCACGTTGTACTTCTGCTCCAGGTCGCTATATTTTTGCTTCACATAGTCGCTGGCTGATTTCATTTGCTCTGCAAGTTGCTGCATGCTGGCTGTCTCTGACATTGCGTAATACCTCTAGCTAGGGTTTAGGTGTTCAATCGAACCCAAACGCAGCCCATGGGGCGGCTTCGGATTCCAGAACCTCGAAAATTAAATTCGGTGGCCGTGTCGATACTTCTGCCATCACCAGAACCGCCGCGTTTGCGCGGTCATCGTGGTGGCCGCTTGGATGATCTACCTGCTCGCGCCCGCCTCTCATAGCGCGGCGCTCCAGGTTGCAGAACTGGTTGATGAGCACGTCATCGGGAGGAAGTTGAACTTGGCCGCTGTTGAAGCGTGAAAGGCTGTCGATATACAGCTGACTTTTCGGCTTGGCGGCTTGGTCGCACTGGATACCATGCTTGGCGAACTCATCAGCAGGCCAGGAACCGGCGAACCTGTCAGTTTTGATACGGTCGATGCCGTATTCTTTGAACAGGGGCGCGTATTCCTCAACGATCTGTGCCGGCTTGCCACGGCGCGCGCGGATAACGTCGATCACCACCACATCACCCTCAAGGTGGCCTATCCCCATCGTGAACTCATCAGCACCACCACCGGCGGGATCTGCCACGCCGATATAGCGAGTGCCTTTCTGATAAGGCAGCTCTAGCGGGCTGGTTCTCGCTGATTCCTCAATGATCTGGCGAGGCATGAAGTCGGAGATGTCTTGTCGAAACTCGCCTAGCCACTCGCTGCGAGCGCCTTCGGGATCATCTTGCAGGGCTTCTTCGATGATGCGCGGGTCAATGGTGGGGTTAAAGTCTTGCGTTCCCCCCTGCACCACCAGCACGTCGCCGGCCTTGCCGTAATGCTTGCGCCATTTCTGGAACAGCAGGCCTTTGCGTCGATACGGCGATGAGATGCCGATGAGCATGCCGCCAGTGGTGGCGAGGCCAGGGATTAGCGCGCGGTATAGCTCAACGTCGGGCGCGGCGCTGTCAGCGTCTTTGTAGAAAGCGCATTCATCCATGATTGACGCGATGAGGGTGCGCCCACGCACTGCTTTAAAGCTGTTGGTGGCTACTTCGATGGTCACGCGGTTGTTCAGGTCGATGCTATCGGCGTTCTTCTTGGCCACCATGCCGGCGAGGACTGGCGAGGCGTCGATGATGCCGCTTATATACCGGAACAGTACCTTGGCTTGGTCACGGTCAACGGCGATGACGCTAATCACTCCACGCTCACCAGGCTTCAACGTGTCCAGCAGGCCTTCAACCTCAACGCCCACGGTCGCGAGATAGACCGCCACTGAAGCGCTTGTATTGGACTTTGCAGAACGCCTGCCCGCTACTACCCATAACTCTCTGGCGCGGCTTGTGGGCGCTTCACGGCCGCCTGATAAGCGCTTGAATAGCTCGCTTTGCTCCTCATCCATTGGCAGCCCGAACGCACCGGATAGCACCGCGCGCCATGGCTTCCAGGTGCCACCCTCAAACGTGCCAGGCGTCAAGCCGTCGGAGTCGAGGAACTGAAGGATATTCACGCTTGCGCCTTCAAATAATCGGATAGATTCGGCACGTCTTTAGCCACGCGGTCGAGTCCAAGCGTTTTGTAGAGACCTTGAAGCGAGTTGACCGCCTGCGTCATGCGGCCAAGGTCTACATCTTCACCGCGTGCCAGGGCGCTCTCCATCTGTTCAATCACTGCCTCCTGCCATAACGCACGCTTAGCCAGCGAGCGGCGCTGGTAGGAAAGCGAGGCATGGCCGCCAAGGTCATTGGTTAGGGCGTCATAACGGGCGCGTACTGCCTGGGCTAGGCGCGTCCGACCGTCGAGCCGTTCTAGCCAGTCGTGGGTATAGCTGTCTGGTAACGCGCCTTGCTTGCTCATATCGCGGCCTATTGGGGGTGTATTCGCTGCCTATCTGCCCTCTATTATAGCATTTGTGGAAATTATTTCCACTATATGGAAATTGTATGGGCATACAGTAAAAGCGCGATAATCAAGATTATTCAGGCGTTCTGTAAGTTATTGATTTTATTAGGCCAGAAATTCAAGATAATACGGGTAATCTTGAATTTGTTGCAGCGCACAAAAAATAGCGAACTGTATATGAATACAGCAAAAGCGCTTACGACCACCGGCACTGCTCAAAACGCAGGGTAGGGGCGCATATTTCGGCGGTATACCGCGACATAGATTTCAGGTTTACGGTGGGGTGGGTAACGGTATATACCGTTAGCTGGCGGGATTACTGCCAGGTGCCAACGCTTTTATCTGGTGCTGTTACCACTGTTACCGGTGTTACCAGGTGTTACCAAGCCCTCTAGTAACAAAAAAGCTGGCAACCACGGGCTTTATCGGCGGTGTTACCGTGTTACCAGGAAAAACGCCTACTACTCCCCCTACAAATACATACCTATACCTTACTCTTCCCTTTTCATTATCAGATAAAAGAAAAAGCCGGTAACATGGTAACAACGGCTGTAAGGTGCATGGTTGAGCGGTTTTTTGTTACCAAGCCCTCCGGTAACAGCCAGTAACACCGGTAACATAATTAACAGGCTAACTTAATACAGGCACAAAAAAGCCCGACGCAATGGCCGGGCCTGGGTGCCTGTGCAGTAGGGGCCGCTACCCCCGCCGGTGTTAGCCGCTGCCCACTGGTTTGAGCATTACCGTTTTTTTCGGCTTGCTGCCGTTTATCCGGTGGTTGGTATCGCCTTTTCCATCGGCGCTCATAAGAGCCAGGATCTCAGGCTTACGCTTGCGGTAGGCGTTTACCTCGCTTCGGTCGAACGTCTCTTCTAAGAACTTATCGACCATCAGGCGGGCGCTTTTCAGATACCAGCGGCCAGAACTGGTGTCCTTCAGCATGCAGTCGCTCATGTAATGCCACTTGTGCAGCCACTCGATAGCATCCATTGCTACGCGCTCTAGTGAGTCGCTAAACCGCTCGTAAACCGTATCTAGTCCATTGCGGCCAATGAAACCGCCTAGCCAGCGCTCGGCGTGGTCTTGGGCGTCAAGCTCTGCCATTGCCTGCATAGCTTCAACTTCACGGTTCATAAACTCAGCGGCATAGGCTACCAGGGCGTTTTGATAGCGTGGCTTACCTAGCGTGTTGAACAGCTCGCGTTTATCAATGCTGCCCTTCTCGATAAAAATGCTCATGCGGTTGGCGAACTGATCTTCCACACCGTTCTCAGTCACCAGGCTAGCCACGCTCTCAGCGCTCATAAATACTTTTGCGAAAATTTCCACACTGCAACTTAACTGGTGTTTAGGTGCCAGGCTCATCTGTGATTGCAGTTGCTTGATTTCGCTTTTAACGCTTTTGAACTCATCCACTACCAAAGCGAAAGCGCGCTTGAACTCCTCGGGCGAACGGCCTACGGGCTTGCCCTCGAACATGGCTTCGATTTCACGCACTGACGTTTCAGCAGTCGCACCAATACCGCCTTGGTTGCCAATGATGCCGGTCATCAAAAAGCCTTTGCCCCAATCACTATCAGCGAGAAGCCATAGATAGGCTTTCTTGCGGTCGCGTGCAAAGCGGCTCATCACTAGGAAGGTTAGGAACTCATCAAAGCGCGGGAAGTGCTCTTTGTAGTCCGCAACTACTTCAGCGTTGTGGTGGCTGGTGTTGACGCTGAAAGGCGTATGCGTAAGTACGATGCGGGCCTTATCTTCCAGCAGTACCAGGCGCGGCACTGTGGCAAACATATCGACACGCCACTCTAGCGAATCGCGCTGATTGTGATATTTAAGATGATCGAGAATTGCCGCATCTGGTGAGAACATCACAGCGCTAACCAGCTTTTTTCGACGCTCTTGATCTTGCAGCGAGCCAGGCTCCCCGCCTAAGTCCAGCTCCTCTACGCGCTCTACTACTGCGGTTCTGTCGAGGATCTTTCCAAAGCGTTTTTGCAGGAACTTAGCCGCGTCTTTTTCTGAATATCGGTTGAGGTTTTGTAGCTCATTGAGCATGAACACTTTGCTCGAACTCCCCGACCAAAACGCACCGTTAATCATTGCGTCAATAACAGCAGCATCAGCCGCTACCTTTTCCGCTTGGGGGTCGTCTTTATTCAGTGCTAACAGGTCGAGTACGCGCTGATTGATCTGCCAGGCCAGCGAGCTAGCAGCCATTGACGGTAGGCTGACAGGCTGCCCCTCCTCCCCGCCGAACTCTTGCAGCGTGGCTGCTTTACGCTCGGCGGTGTAGGCAGCAACGGCGGCTTCTACATCGCCTTTGTGGTCAAGCTGAACATAGGCGGCCCAAGCGTCAAAAGTGCCGTGCAGCGGGTCGCCTGCGTGGTCTGAACGCCAAAGGTCATCTTTACCAGGAATAGGCCGGATGCCAGGCTCGCCGGTCGCCCCTGGGTGGCTCCAGCGGTCGATGTTAGCGTGGTAGCGGTAGCCGTGACGGTCGATAACATCGGCGGGCGTGTATTGCCGGTTATATTCGCCTCGCGTGCCTTTAGCCTCAAACGGTAGTTTTTCGCCGCTACCCATCGAAGGCAGTAAAACCGGCTTTTTCCCGTTGACAGTAAAACCAGCAGCAACAATACCCTCGTAGAATTTGCGCTCGTACTCTCTCAGCGCTTCATCATCGGTGGATAGGTAACGCCATAAGCGAGCGAAGTCATCAGGCAAACTAGGCTCATCATCAAAGCGCTTGTCGCCCGCGTATTCCTGCGAGCAAACTTGGCCGGTTTTGGTGTCGGTGTAGATAACACCAGGCACGCAGTCTTGAAGGTTGGCAGACTTGGCGCGAAGCTCTAAAACAGTTGTGCTTTTGCCTTCATCGTCAAACACTCGGAATGATAACCAACGGCACATCCCTTCAGGATCTTCTACGAAGGCAGACCGGCCACCACTACCAGGGCGGGTTGAGCGTGTGCGAACGCCAGCGCTTAACAGCTCATCCAAGTCAAAGCCCCATGCTTTAAGACCAGCGCGTGACATTTCTACATGGTCAGGGTCGATTGAACACCGCTGATTAACTGCCAGCGGGAAGCCATACCCAGTCGCATCAGGTGCGATATGGGAAGCCGCTTTCTTGTTCCAGTCATCACCAATAGGGCGCTTGGTGAAGTCGTGAAGGCGTACTAACTGGAATCCTTCATCTAAAAGGCGCTGGGCTTCTGATAAGTCGGCTTGTGGCTGTGCAAGCTGTGCTACTTGGCTCATACCTCCACCTCCCATGCGCGTAGCTGTTCAATGTCCCACTCGTCGGCTTTATCGTGACGTGCGAGCCACTCATAAACGGCGGTAGCGTCATACAGGTAGGTACGACCAATAGTTTTTTGCGGGCGCGGGAAGTCTGGCTGATCCGTCCAATAGTGAACGGTCATAGAGTGCTTGCGTAACTCACGCTGAATGGCGCGGCGGGTGATATATCGTGGCATTTGAATGCTCTCCGATTGGAAAGCAAGCTCAGGCGTATGCACCCCGTAGGCGGGAATCCCCCTGCAATTCGCGTTGCACTATGCGCGGTGCTTCGCTATTATGGGGGCAACTTGAAAGGGCTCTCACACTCCTTTCAAGTTATGCGAGTGCCGTCAACGCTCGCTAAGTTTTAGGATCTTGGCCCCCTCTGCTTAATCGTGGTGGGGGCTTTTCTTTGTGCGTGTCTATTATAACTGTGCTATTTTATAAATTCAATACAGACAAAAAACAGCTTGGCTAATTGAAACTTTCAATAGCCTCGATAGACTTAATAGATTTTCCCTATCGTCCAACAAAAAGCCCCGGCCATCTGCCAGGGCTTCGCCTATCGCCGCTGCTATAGCTCGCCTAGCGTCTCTGCCAGGAAGTCTAACGCCTCGGCCTCAGTGTCCCACTTGTAAGCGCTGCCGGATGCGTAGGAAACATGCCCATAAACGGGCGCTCTACCCTTATGCGTCGTTATGATGCGGACTGCATAGCCGCCACCACCAGCAGGCTCTACCTGCGCATAGGCGTATTTTTTATACTGCTCAATTAGCTGCTTTTGTTGTGGGGTCATTGGTCAAACTCCCTTTTCAGCTCGCGCAATGCTGCAACGGCTTCGGTTGGCACCGGATAATCAGCCACACCGCCAAGCGCTTCATGGTCAACGGCTTCATCCGCTGCGATAAACTGCAATCCCAGCATTAGCCGCTTATGGGGGTCTGTCGCTGCCAGCGCCTTGAGTAGCAGAGACTCAGCGTGGTTCATATCTTTGAGCGCTTTCTCGGCGCGCTGCCGTTGCTGTTCGGTACTCATTGCGCAGTCTCCATGCGTGCCAGCGATAACGCCAAGCCCATTATGGCCGGTGTGATCTGTTCGCCTCTATACGGCGTTAGTACACGCACCAGGGCGGCTAGTGTCGCGGCGTTCATCGCCGGTAATGTATACTTGCTCTGCATCGTGTTTTTTCCTTAAACGTTGGCACGGTGTCATGCCCTCGGCCTGTTACAGCAGGCGCGGGGGTTTTCTGTGTCTAGCCCTTGGCTTTCAGGAACTCCACCAGGGCGGCGCGGATAACATCGGCCTTAGTAACGCTATCGCCGGTCGCCATACGTTGCCGCTTGGCTTCATCGTCAAGCCGCTGGGTTAGCTTGTCATCTAATCGCACGGTGTGAACGGTGGTTTTAGTCATCATATCGGCCTTTGTGTATTGCGCGAATACAGTATTGCCGCGATAGACCACCACGTCAACACGCTG